>CAJBPB010000206.1 GCA_903957365.1 uncultured Bacteroidota bacterium | reverse complement strand
TTATTTTCTTGCCAATAAAATCTCAATCCTGATGGATAACTCTTCCGGATTAAAGGGTTTTATCATATAATCATTTGCGCCCAGCTTGAGGCATTTCACTTTTTCCTGACTACTTTCAATACCAGAAAGCATAATCATAGGAATGTCACGGAAAAAACCACTGGCTCTAACGTTTTTAATAAACTCATAACCGTCCAGATTAGGCATCTGAATATCAGCGACAATCAAATCAGGCATATTACCACCTTCCATCCATTTTAAACCTTCCATTCCATCATTACGTGTAACGACTTCATAGGTTTTTCCTAAAAAATTCTCAAGCAATAGTCTGATACTCAACTCGTCGTCAATTACCAATATTTTCTTTTTCATGTAGAAATATAATATATTTTGTCTAATAAAAACTTGTAAATCCGGCTAATATCAACAGTTTTTACACTATCTAAAGCAAAAATAGTTATTTAAAAGCTTAATTCAACAAATATACAGGAAGTTATTTACAAATTCATTGTTAATAACTTATGCGAATTGTTGATTTAATTTTGTTGATCACAGATTCTGTCATCATAATTGAAGATCACTTATACTCTGCTTTTTTTAAGGCAAGTATTTTTTCCAATGCTAAAATCTCATCACGACATCGGGCGGCTTCAATGAAATCGAGTTCTTTTACAGCTTCTTCCATTGTTTTTCTGGTTTTCTGTATCACTTTTTGCATGGCTTCAGCAGTCATATATTGGATAACAGGATCAGCTGCCAAAACAATCTTTTCATCATTTCTGAATTGCTTGTTCTCTTTGCCTACATAATCAACCACAGATGTCTGACCCATAATTGACGTAGTTGATTTCATAATTGTTTGTGGAGTGATGCCATGTTTTTGATTGTAAGCCATTTGTTTAATTCTTCGTCTCAAGGTTTCATCGATTGTTTTTTGCATCGAAACCGTTATTTTGTCGGCATACATTATTACTTTGCTTGCAGCGTTTCGGGCCGCCCTTCCTGCGGTCTGGGTCAATGACCTTTCTGATCTTAAAAAACCTTCTTTGTCAGCATCAAGGATTGCCACCAGACTAACTTCTGGCAAATCCAATCCTTCACGAAGTAAATTCACTCCAACCAAAACATCAAACTCGCCTAATCTCAATCCTCTTAATATCTCAACCCTGTCAAGTGTATCAACATCAGAGTGAATATACCGACTTTTGATATTGATCCTTTGAAGGTATTTGTCAAGCTCTTCGGCCATTCGTTTGGTTAAGGTGGTAACAAGTACCCTGAAACCAGCTTTTATGGTAATGGAAATCTCATCAAGTAAATCATCTATCTGGTTATTGCTGGGTCTCACTTCAATCAATGGATCAAGTAAGCCGGTGGGACGAATAACCTGTTCAACATAAACACCATCTGTTTTTTGAAGTTCATAATCACCTGGTGTAGCGCTTACAAAGAGAACATCACCTGTAAGTGCTTCAAATTCATCGAATTTCAAAGGACGGTTATCCAATGCAGAGGGTAATCTGAATCCATATTCAACCAGTGTTTGTTTACGTGACCGATCGCCTCCATACATCGCCCTGAGTTGAGGAATGGTAACATGACTTTCATCGATCACGGTAATGTAATCGTCCGGAAAAAAGTCCAGTAAACAAAAAGGCCTAGAACCTGGATTTCGTCCGTCAAAATATCTGGAGTAATTTTCAATGCCACTGCAATAACCCAATTCACGCATCATTTCAATATCGTAAGTCACCCTGTCTTCCAGTCTTTTTGCCTCCTCATATTTACCAATCTCTTTGTAATAGGCAACTTGTTTAAAAAGGTCATCCTGAATATCAATTACTGAGCTTTTCATTTTCTCCTGTGAAGTAACAAAAATATTCGCAGGAAAGATTGTCAAACGATCAAGTGACTCAAGCCGTCGCCCGCTGATGGGATCAAAACTTTCAAGCGATTCTATTTCATCTCCCCAAAACTGAATTCGAAAGGCAAAATCGGTATAGGCCGGAAATACATCAAGACTATCGCCTTTAACCCTGAATTTACCTCTTGAAAGTTCCAGTTCAGTGCGACTGTATAAGGAATTTACCAAAGTCTGTAACAACAATTGCCTGCTGATCAGTTGTTTATTTTCAAGATGTACAACATTGCTGTTGAAATCATCCGGATTTCCGATTCCATATATGCATGAAACTGAAGAAACAACAATGATATCACGCCTACCGGAAAGCAAAGATGATGTTGTACTTAAACGTAGTTTTTCAATCTCATCATTGATCGATAAGTCCTTTTCGATATAAGTATTTGTTGTTGGAATAAACGCTTCAGGCTGGTAATAATCATAATAGGACACGAAATACTCAACCGCATTTTCAGGGAAAAACTGTTTGAATTCACCATATAATTGTGCAGCAAGGGTTTTGTTATGACTTAAGATAAGGGCTGGTCTCTGTATTTTTTCGAGAACGTTGGCAACAGTAAAAGTTTTACCAGAACCTGTGACCCCAAGAAGTGTTTGGGCCGTATCACCACGCTGCAAACCTTCAACCAATTGTTTTATGGCTTCAGGCTGATCGCCGGTTGGTTTGAAATCGGAAACAAGTTTAAACTGCATGCATAGATTTTAATGCAAAAGTAAGTATAAGAACTTGCTAAATAATAGAACAAGCTGGGTATTTATCTATTTTAAAATTACTTGTTTTTATTACTCATTTTAAATAGAAATTCCTTCTCCTGAGACGTAAGGCTGCTATACCCATATTTAGAGATTTTATCCAGAATTTCATCCACTTTTGCAGCATATTCATTCTTTCTTGCATTATAATCCTCATCCGTAACTGGTCTTTCACTTCGTTTCTTTTCGGTGTTCCGGTATGAAACTTTTAATTTGCGTCTTTTAAAGATATTAAAGATGGTGTAAACATCATATTTGTTCTTTAACAAAACAATATAACCAAATCCCCACAATGCCCCTCCAAGATGTGCAATATGTCCACCGGGATTATCTCCTTTGATGCTGAAAATATCCAGTACCAAAAAAATAATTGCAAGATACTTGAGTCGAACAGCCCCAATAAACATCAGATTAACAGTATATTGAGGAACATAAGTGGCAATAGCTACCATAATAGCAAGCACCGAAGCAGATGCACCCAACGCGATTGCGTTTTGATTGGCAACTTTAAAAACCGGAAAGAAATTGAACGCAAGAATGAAAAATAATGCACCAAAAAGTCCGCCGATCAAATAAGTTTGTAACAATTGTTTTTCAGAAAGATATTGCAGAAAAATAGAACCACCTGAAAAAAGGATCATCATATTAAATAATAAATGCAGAAAATCCTGATGCAGAAACATATAGGTAACAATTGACCAGGGCTTTACGAGTAAATTTTCAAAGAGTGAAGGAACTGAAAGCCATTGTGTAACAAGTGAAATACCTTCCGTTTCAGGTGTAAAACCAGTCTGAAAAAGCCACAAAAAAAGATTCACGAGATGTACAATTGCAAAAATGGCAATGTTCAAAATGATCAATCGGGGCAGAATAGATTTCTGCTGAAAGAAATACCTTGCTGAATCCAGAAAATTAGTTTGTCCGTATGGGTTCATTGGTTATCAACGATTTAAAATACCTTTTTTCTTCCAATATACGATAAGAAAATATCCAAATAACATGCCTCCAAGATGCGCAAAATGTGCCACATTATCTCCTGAATTTCTCCAGCCTTCATATAATTCAAATGCACCGTATAACATTACGAAGTACTTGGCCTTCATTGGAATAGCAAAATAAATATAGATAATAGAATTTGGAAACATCATGCCAAAAGCGAGCAAAATTCCAAACACAGCACCCGAGGCGCCAACGACAACAGATTGATTTAAGTAAAACTCTTTGTAGTTGGTTACGAAATTAATCACTGATTGCATTGCCAATGCATCATCAGGATTCATTGAAACCTGTCTTAAATTAATCTTAAACTGTTGAAAATCTGTCCATATCTGACCTGAATATTCATTCAACCGAAAAGTATGCTGTGAAGTGAACTGAGCAAGTGTTTCTAAATTATGGTTACCCAAAAAGGAATCAATTAAGGCAAGGTCAGGCGACATCTGAAAATAAATCCAAATTGTATAAACAACACCAGCGCCAACACCGGTTATCATATAATATAATAAAAATCGTTTTGGTCCCCACACATTCTCAAGTACATTGCCAAACATCCATAGCGCGAACATATTGAAAAGGATATGTGTAAATCCGCCATGCATGAACATATAACTGATAAACTGGAAAGGTTTAAAGTCTGATGCTGAAATAAAATGTAATCCGAATATTTTTGTGAGATCAATATTGAAGGTGCTGCCGAAGGTAATGGTTGCCAGAAATAACAAACCATTTATGATCAGCAGGTTTTTTACTACTGTGGGAAGTACTTTAAATCCGGTTGGTTGAAATTGGGTCATTCGATAGTTTGATTTTATTTAAATTTATTCAATAATTCTTGTAATGTGATAATGGTAAAAGTCTTGCGACCATCTGGTGAAACTTCAGGCGTATAACAGGCAAACAATTGATCAATAAGGTGACTCATCTCAAGATCATCCATAAACTGTCCTTGTTTTATTGCAGCATTGACTGCCATCACCCGTGCCAAATTTACTTTTTTATCCAGTTGCAAATCATGCATATTCCTTTTGTAGTTTTCCAGAATCGACTCGATAAGTTCTGTTGGATCTGTTTTCAGACCTTCCGGAATGCCGTTTATGACAAAAGTCCGTGGACTCATCGCCTCAATACTGAAACCCAAAACACCCAATTCTGATTTTAACTCGGTCAATAAATCGGCATCCGATGCTCCTAACTGCAGAGTTTGAGGAAACAATTCCTGTTGTGAGCCGGATTGATTCTTTTCAAGTTGTTTAAGATAGGATTCATACAAAACGCGATAATGGGCAAGATGCTGGTCAATAAGCAGAATCCCTGATTTCACAACAGTCAGAATATAAGTATGTTGCAATTGAATCCTTTTAGCTTGCTGTGGCAAATCAGCATCATAATCATCATCAGTCTTTGCAGTTATAGTTGAAGTCTTAGATTCAGGCATATCATCATACAGAATTCGCCAGTTAGCCTGATCTGTACTTTTAAATTGCCCTGACTGAAAATCAGATTTCAAACCTGCATTACCAAATGGATTATAATCAGCATTTATGTTAATAGAAGGAGGGGAGACCGGCCGGCCCTGACGACTGATTTCTCCAAAATCAATGCCTGAATGGTCTGTTGATTCGAAATCAAGGCGTGGCGATAAATTATATTGCCCGATAGTCTTTCGCACTGCGGCATGAATGACAGCATAAACGAGTTTGGTATTCTGGAAATTTACTTCCGTTTTTGTCGGATGAATATTTACATCAATTTCGTTCGGATCAATGGTAATATTCAAAAAATAAGATGGAAAACTATCTTTGGGGAGTAACTCCATGAAAGCATTTTCGATGGCATGATGTAAATAAGGATGTTTGATAAAACGCTGGTTTACAAAAAAATACTGTTCACCGCGGGTTTTACGCGAAAATTCGGCTTTCACAATATATCCTTCCACAGAAACAGAATCAGACTGCTGATTTACAGCGAGTAACCTTTCATTGTAAATGTTACCAAACAAAGTGACAATCCGTTGTTTGAGATTACCAGAATAAAGGTGAAAAATCTCCTTGTCATTATGAAAAAGGTTAAAAACTATTTCTGGATGAATCAGACTAACACGGTAAAACTCATCCAGAATATGACGGTATTCTGCTTGTTCTGACTTAAGAAAATTTCTTCGGGCAGGAACATTGAAAAACAAGTTCTTTACTGAAATATTTGATCCGGTATTGGTTGTTGCAGATTGCTGTGAGATATAATTAGAGCCTTCAATAATTATTTGTGTACCGCTTTCATCCGATATTCTTTTCGTTTTCAGATCAACTTGGGCGATGGCAGCTATACTGGCGAGTGCTTCTCCTCTGAATCCCATAGTTCTGATTGCAAAAAGATCATCTGCTTTCTTAATTTTAGAAGTGGCGTGACGTTCAAACGACATCCGGGCATCTGTTACCGACATTCCACTTCCGTTGTCAATGACCTGAATTAAGGTCTTGCCGGAATCTTTCAGTATGATGTCAATCTGGGATGCGCCGGCATCAACCGCGTTTTCGAGTAACTCTTTTACAGCAGATGCGGGACGTTGAATCACTTCACCAGCAGCAATCTGGTTCGCGACCGCGTCGGGCAATAGTTTGATAATATCACTCATAAATGCTGATCTGCTTAATTAATCAAACCAAATGCCCTGATCATATTGTCAATCAGACGGGTAAAGAAAATAATATATATTCCACCAATAATCACAACAGCATAAATAATCATGCTGAGTGGAGTATATTTCGGACCTTTTTCAACGGGAATCTGCTTGCGCCAACGTGCCCGCATTCTTGACCTTAGGTCATCATTATCCGTAACATCATTCAGTCCCAAAGCTGCACGACGTTTTTCCCTTTCCTCTTTTACAGGATCGTAGAAACGCGGAATGTAACCAAATTTTTTAGCTTTAGATTGTTTAAAAAAAATGAATCCCATGATAATCAGTTCATTAATGCCAATAATTTATCCAATAACAAGGCAAAGATACCGTAATTTTTTCGTACTAATACTGATCATTGACCTACAATATGTATATTTGACGGACAAAAACTAAAACTAAGTGAGTAAAGCAAAGCTCGAACTTGATCGTTTAATCGTTGTTGGTGATCGGGTGTTGATAAAACCATTAACAAGTCCGGAGAAGACTGGTGCAGGACTTTTTCTTCCACCGGGGTACAAGGAAAAAGAGGAAATTCAGAGTGGATATGTGGTTAAATGTGGACCTGGTTATCCGATTCCAATTCCTTTGGAAAATGATTCGGAATCATGGAAACAAACTGATAATGAACAATCACGCTATATGCCCCTTCAGACAAAAGTTGGAGATAAAGCCATTTTTCTTCAAAAAAGTGCTATTGAAATCATCTATCACAAAGAGAAATATTTTATTGTACCTCAGCAAGCAATTCTTTTACTTGAAAGGGAAGAGGAAAGTATTGATTATTAATAAAACAGTTGCATGGCTATACCACGATTCAGTATTCTAATTCCTTTTTTATGTCTTGTATGTTTTGCATGTATCCCTGTTGAATATAACTCGCTTTCAAATATTGAACAAAATAATGAATTAATTCCATCGTATGCCAATGGATTTAGAATAATAAAACAAAATAATTTTCGTAAAATTTTGATTTACAGTCCGTGGAGTAAAAATACTTTATTAAACGAATTTGTTTTGTGGCCAGATTCAATCCCTTTACCTGACAGTTTAAAAACTAAACCGGTGATTCTGACTCCTGTAAATAAATTAATTACTTTGTCTTCAACACAATGGGCTGCAACAATTTTATTGGATGAAACTGATATTATAAAAGGTGTCTCAGAAACATCTTATATTCAGAATGAATTGATCAGGAGGCAAATAGAAGTCAATGCGATTACAGAAGTTGCTGTAAATGGAACTTATAAGCCTGAATTAATAATTCAGATACATCCTGATCTGATTCTTTATTCACCTGACCCGTCTGGCATTCCGGAAGTCTTAATAAGATCAGGATCTGCATTATTGGCCTGGCCCGATTATTTTGAAAATCACCCTCTGGGTCGCGCAGAATGGGTAAAAGTTATGGGTGTTTTATTACAAAAAGAAAAAGAGGCTGATTCCATTTTCGACAATATCTCTCAGTCATATAAGAATTTAAGGAAACTTACGGAAACAATTACTATTCGGCCAACTATTTTCGCCGATAAGGAATTTAGCGGCCAATGGTATGTTCCAGGCGGAAAAAGTTATATGGCATGTCTTTTTCAAGATGCTGGCGCTGATTATTTGTGGAAAGAGAATACTTCAACGGCAAGTTTTCCCTTAGGAATAGAAGCAATTCTTAGCAAAGCGCACAATGCTGATTTCTGGAGGATCGCTCAGGCAGCCAATGGCTCGTATAGTTATAATGATCTGAAAAATGAAAACGAGATATACGCATCTTTTAAAGCATTCGAGCAAAAAAAAATCATCTTTTGCAACACGGCGACAACTGCTTATTTTGAAAGAAGCCAGTTTGAACCGCATATTGTTCTTTCTGATTTAATCTTTTTAATGCATCCGGAATTGTTACCTGATTATCAGCCGGTTTATTATCATATTCTGCAATGAAATACAAATTCAAAACAAGTCTGTTATCAATGAAGTTTGCATGGCTCATTGGCCTAATGGCTGTACTATTTATTTTGAATTTATTTTTGGGATCAGTGATTATTCCGATATCAGAAGTTTTTAAAATCCTGTTTAGTGAGAGTGCTACAGGCCAGACAGAATCGCTTATCATTTTGAATTTCAGGCTTCCACAGGCTTATACAGCCCTATTTGCCGGAGCAGCACTGGCTGTTGCAGGATTGATGATGCAGACACTTTTTCGCAATCCACTTGCTGATCCATCTATTCTTGGAATAAGTTCAGGTGCTGGTTTAGGTGTCGCGTTATTATTATATTTTACAGGAACAGCTAGTAATCAGGTAATTACTGCTGATATTATTTCTCATCTTGGAATTAATATGGCTGCTTTTGTTGGTGCTTTGGTGGTTTTATTATTAATCTTGTTTCTTAGCAATAAGTTAGGAAATGCGGTAAGTTTATTAATTGTTGGAATAATGATTGCTTATGTAGCTGGCGCTCTTGTTGGATTTGTCAAATATTTAAGCAGGAAAGAAGATGTATATGCTTATGCGCTTTGGGGATTGGGAAGCTTTTCAAATGTCGGAAAATCTCAATTGCCTGTTTTCATAATCTCAATCTCAATAGGCCTTGTTTTATCAATATTAATGATGAAATCGCTTAATTTATTATTGCTCGGCGACAGATATGCGGTTAATCTTGGATTAGATATTCAAAAAACGACAATTTTTATTGTAGTTATTACTGGATTTCTCACAGCTGTTGTAACAGCATATGCTGGTCCGATTGCTTTTATTGGTTTGGCAGTTCCCCATTTAGCCCGAAGTTTATTCAAAACAGCGGATCATAAACTCCTGCTTCCTGCGACCATGCTCCTGGGAGCATGTCTTGCATTGTTTTGTAATTTAATTGCGCGACTTCCGGGCTTTGATGGTAGTCTTCCAATCAATTCAGTGACATCGCTGATTGGTGCACCTATTGTGATTTGGTTTATTTTCAGACACCGGAATTTCAGTACCCAGGAATCATGAGAAATGTGATCGAATGTAAAAATCTGGCGATTGGTTACAAGGAAAAGTATAAGAAAGAGACTATTCTTATTCCTGACTTTACAATAGAATTGCACGAATCTGAATTAACCGCATTGATAGGTCCGAATGGTGCAGGTAAAACCACGCTTTTAAAGACAATTTCAGGAAATTTGTCACCTATTGCAGGAGAAATAAATTTACTGGAAAAAAATTTGAAAAGTTATAGTTCAGTTGAACTTGCAAAACTGATCAGCATTGTCTTAACTGACAGAATCTTAGACCAACATATCAAAGTTTTTGATGTTGTGGCAACTGGTCGTTACCCGTACACGGGTTTTTGGGCAAAACTGAATCAACATGATCAATCTGTGATTAACAATAGCATGGAAATGGTTGGCGTTGAATCGTTTGCAAACCGTACATTTAATACATTAAGTGATGGGGAACGACAAAAAGTAATGATTGCTAAGGCTTTAGCCCAAAATACCCCAATCATACTTCTTGATGAACCAGCAGCATTTCTTGATTATCCAAGTAAAATTGAATTGATTCATTTGTTGCAAAACCTGGTTAAAAAGCACAATAAAACTATTCTTTTTTCCTCTCACGACCTTGAACTTGTATTAAGGTCAGCAGATCGTCTTTGGTTGGTTGCTTCCGGAAAACCTATTATTACAGATATTCCTGAACAACTGATCCTTGATGGAATAATTGAGCAATATTTTAACCAGACCGGACTTCGTTTTGACGCAATGAAGGGTCAGTTCTCACAACCTGACAGAGGAAATAAACGAATTAGTATATTCGCCGACGGACTCACAGGTATTTGGCTTTGTAATGCGCTGGAAAGAAAAGGCTGGCAGGTTAATCATGATACCGATGAACCCGTTTGTGTTCATTATATTAAGGAAGAATATATTTTAATCTACAAAGAAAAGACATCATGTTTCAAAAAACTGGAGTATTTACTCACTGAAATTGACAAATATGAAGACAATTAAAAACCCCAGACTTTTTATGTTTTTTATTCTTGTACCATTGATAATTAATTGCATTCCAATGAAACAAACAGTTGATATGATTGTGTATAATGCGCGTGTTTACACAGTAAATAGTAAGTTTGAAATTGCTGAAGCTTTTGCAATAAATGATGGAAGGTTTTTGATTGTAGGTACAAACAAAGAAATTCTTCGCAGGTTTGAATCAGCTAAAACCCTTGATGCAAAAGGTAAACCAGTTTATCCTGGTTTTAATGACGGACATTGTCATTTTTACGGATTTGGTGAAAATATGATTCGCTATGCAGATCTTGCCGGAACAAAGTCATTTAGTGAGGTGATAGACAGGCTGAAATTACATTACGAAAAATATCCTTCGGATTGGATTTTAGGTAGGGGATGGGATCAGAATAACTGGGAATCAAAGCAGTTTCCTGACAATAATGAACTCGAAAAGATATTCCCTGAAAAGAAAATTTACCTGATTCGTATCGACGGACATGCAGCACTTGTGAGTAAGCAAGCTTTGAAATCTGCAGGAATTGATGCAAAGACTAAAATTATTGGTGGTGAAATTGAAAAAAATAAGCAAGGTCAATTGTCTGGAATATTGATTGATAATGCTATGGATGAGGTGCGGAATACTATTCCTGGTTTATCTTCTCAACAAAAGGAAACTGCTTTGCTTGAAGCACAAAAAAAATGTTTTGCTGTTGGATTAACGAGTGTTACCGATGCCGGATTGCCTTTTCAGATAATTGATCTAATTGCAGCCATGCAGTTGCAAAACAGGTTGAAAATGAAAATGAACATCATGATTGATCCTGACTCTGCTACTCTGGCAAGATTTTTATCAAACGGGCCAACAGTGAACGAAAGATTAAGTGTGCGGTCGATTAAATTATATGCTGACGGTGCTTTGGGCAGTCGCGGAGCAAAATTATTGAAGCCTTACAGTGATGCCCCAGATAAAACCGGTATGATTTTATATGACAGGCAATACTATGAAAATATTTGTGTGCAGGCGTTGGCTGCAGGATTTCAGGTAAACGTACATGCCATTGGTGATTCGGCAAATAGAATGGTACTCGGTATTTTCGGAAAATACCTGAAAGAAGAAAATGATCTGCGTTGGAGGATTGAACATGCTCAGGTGATTGATCCATCTGATTTTGAATTATTTGGAAAGTATTCAATTATTCCTTCAGTGCAGAGTACCCATTGTACATCTGATATGCATTGGGCTGATGAACGTCTTGGTTCAGAACGTATTAAGAGTGCTTATGCGCAAAAGCAACTGATGAATCAGAATGGGTGGCTCGTAAATGGAACTGATTTTTCCGATTGAAAGCATCAACCCGATTAACACATTTTACGCTGCCGTTGCACGAAAAGATTCGGAGGGGAAACCCAATGGAGGTTTCCAGTCTGAGAATGCATTAAGCAGGGAAGATGCCCTCAGATCAATAACCTTTTGGCCAGCAAAAGGTGCTTTTGAAGAAATAGTAAAAGGCAGTATTGAATTGAATAAATATGCTGATTTTGTTATTCTTGACAGAGATATAATGACAGCTAACGAAAGTGAAATACTCCGGACAAATGTTATCAAAACCATAAGTTCAGGTGAAATTGTTTTCGAGATTGAGTCCGATTCCTCCATCGAGAAATAGCGAAAAATATTTATTGATGACCTTTGTCTTTAAACACAGTAACTGAGATAGAAAGTTTGCAGTTAAGACATTTGCATAGCAAAAAAGAAGTTAGCTATAATAAATGCTATATACAAAACATGAGGAAGAACTCGGATTGTCGAAGTGCCATTTTTTGCTCAGCCATGCCATTTTGAGCAGTTTTTTTTAACAGACACCAATTAAATAAAATAGCTGTTAAAGTAAAAATTGATACGATTCGACAAGTTTCCGTTTCTAAAATTCAATTATTTGGTATATAATACTTGGAAATCTAAATTCTTTACTATCTTTGCACCTCGATATGGACCCGTAGCATAATTGGATAGTGCATCTGACTACGGATCAGAAGGTTAGGGGTTCGAATCCCTTCGGGTTCACTAGAGTAGCAAGGGTTTCAGCGGTTTCGCTGAAACCTTTTTTCTTTCATATACTTACAAATATACATACAAAGACTACTTTCATTTTTTGAAATTATTAACTCATATCAGCCCAAATCTCTCTTCCTGAAGCTGCCATTTTGCCTGATTTTAATCCGCAGGATTTTTTTGGATATTTTCAAGGTGAATTTTAAAAAAAATGGGGAAGCTATGCACTTCCCCAATTAAACCTGCTTATCGCAGTCAACCTGCTTAAGGTTGCATCTATCTGATTAAAATCCAGGTTATTTGATAACCTGCAATTTTTTTGTTGATGTTCCCGTTTTTGTAATGATCTGAATTAAATACATTCCATTCCTTAAAAATGATATATCCAACAAGACCTGGTGGCTATTATCATGATCTGTGCAGATTGTTTTCCCTGAAATATCTGTTATGCTTATTCTTTCTATCAGCTGATTTGCCTGAACCTGAATATGGTTACCGGCAGGGTTTGGAAATAAGCTTACATCAAACTGGTCCATTTCAATTACTGAGGCGTTTGGATCTACCATTAGTGTTACCGGGATAATTAGAAGTGGGTTGTCAGAATCGTTACTTATGATTCTGAGGTTTGCAGTGTATGTTGCAACTTCAAGCCCTTCAGAATTAAATGAAATGGCTATATCCTGGATTGAAGCTCCATCAACCACTCCGGTTTCAGGGTTTACACTTAGCCAATTCATACCATTGAATGAAAGATTTGCACGGATATTCCAGTTACCATTCATGCCGTAGCTGGTTAGGTGTTCCCAATTGGTACCATCTTCACTAACCCAATCTCCATCTTGCACGGCCGGGCCTCCATCAAACCCCAGAATGTATGTTCCTGCTTCGTGTATAACTTCAAAACCTATCCAGATATCAGATCCGCTGATAGTAATAGCATTATCAAGTACAACTGTATTCCAGCTTTCAGGGATGGGAATATAATTTTGCTGGTAGAGAATTGATCCCGGGGAGGTTGTAGTGCCAGCATCCCAGATAATTAGTTTAAGATTTGAAGGGTTATTGTTTATATAAACATCAACAGATTCAAATTGATAGTTTTCAAATACTGATGTTAGCTCTGATGGAAAGCGAGCCGCTCCATAATAAGTTCCACCATCTATCAACCCAATTGAGTTGGCATTAGGTCCGTCGTAATGAAGAACGGTTCCTCTTTGGTTTACTGTCTTTTCATCATTGTCTTGATTACTAACTTTATGATTCACCAAAGCAAGTTTTCCTGAATTATACTCAACACCAGTAGGAACCTGTCGGACTTTTGGAGTAGTAGCAGTATATTGAACAATAATGTCATAATAAAGCAAAGCATTACCAACATTTTCAATGGCTAATGTTTGAATTGATGAATTTCCGGGAGCAAGCTCCTCGGCTAATACCATTGGATTAATTTCAATACCTGAATTGCCAGGATTTAAATCTAAAATAAAGCTAATCGATTCACCCGATGGTAGTTGGGCTGCACCTATGAATTTATTACCATCAGGTGTAACATCATTGACGCTAAAGAAGATCCAGTCTGAAGCCTCAAACCAACCCCTGCCAGATACATACTCATTAAATGTTTCCATGCTGCCATCAGGATGTCTCACAAAAGCTCTCCTGTCGGGAGGCATGGGTGGAAATCCTTCACCTGTATAGCCGAATACGGTGCCATCGTCAAGAACCTTTAGAGGATTTAATGTACCAAGATTCAGGCTGTTTTGGAATATTGTAGTACCCTCAGTTGGTGACCAGATGAAGCCGCCTGCCCAGCCTAAAGAACCTGTAACGTAGTTACCACTGGCCGAAGAACCAAATGCCTCGCCAAACTGTGTTTCATCAATAAAGATAATTTCATCATTATACCAAATAACAGGAGTTCTGGATCCGATTGGTTCTGCCCAACCGTAAATAACACTTCCGTTGGCGCTGATTCCGTTAGCTCTCGTGTTTCCCTGAATCACTGAACCAATCATATCATATCCTTCCTCCTGTGTCCAGCTGAAAGCTTTTATTGTCCAGTCAGGATACCATTGAGCGCCTACCACTGTGATTCCATCTGCTGTGATGCCGTAAGCCAGGTTATAAGATGTTCCGAATATTTCTGGCGAATCAGGATTCATACCCAAGAACTGCCATTGGCCTGTTGTTTTGTTCCAAAGTCCGGCAGTGCTCACATCCATGCCTTCGTACTGAAATTCGGTATAATAGGTACCTGCAGCGATTCCATTGTCTGATACCTTCTGGGCATCACCAGGGAAACCAACGCTTCCACTGAACATTGTCCATAAATAACTGTTCATTCCGCCAAACTGGCTACCCGATACATACAAACCGTTTGATGAAACACCAGTTGGGAATGTGTACTGTTCGAATATTGTTGTAAGAACGACCGGTTGGGCCTCCATTACATTGAGTGTTGCAACTATTGTATCAGTTGGATTCGCCAGGTCATTGCTTGAGATGTGAATATTTGCCTGATATATACCCAGAGCGAGACCAGAGGCATCAAAGGTTAAAGAAATTGTCTGGTCGGACATCGCAGGAATACTACCACTCGTTGGACTGGCGGTCAGCCAGGAATCAGCATCAAGAAATTCAATTTCTATATCGAAAGTCAGGTTCTGAATTCCATCATTCATCACTTCAAAGGATTTTGAACCAGAACCATTCAGCCCTACTGTTTGGTTAATTTCAAATGTGCTGACATTCATAACAGGGGAGTCGTCAAGCTCTGCACCCAGGGAAATATCATCAACAACCCAATAATGAGCCAATTCACCTTCATACCTGAATGCGAAGTAAACATCTTGCCCGGCAAAAGCTTCAAGGTTAATGAAATGCTGTACCCATGTTTCCTCCACATTCTCAATTGTCCATACCTCTGTAAAATCCTCATCTGCAGGATTGCCACTTCCGTTACTGACCAAAACGCTGTTCTTGTAATAATAGCTGGCATCACCTACAAGACTCCAAAAGGACAGATAAAAAAATCCTTCCTCAGGAACAGATATTTGTGGCGAAACCAACCATCCATCCTGATATTGATTACCCCATCCATGATAAGCAGAATATTGTCCCCCGGGCGTATTGTTATAGTAACTTAGAGCCCAAAGATTTCCGTCTTCATCTGAATCAAACATTGACCACCCAATAGGGGGGAAAGTTTCGCTTTCAAAATCCTCTGTAAATGGATAGACATTGGCATCAACCACTTCCAAAGTTACCAGCACTGTAGCTGTTGGGTTCACAGGGTCGTTGCTGCTAATGTTAAGGTTCGCCTGGTATGTCCCAAAACCCAGGCCAGCAGCGTCAAAATCAAGCAATATTTCAACAGATTGGTGTGTGCCCAAACTTCCACTCGTTGGATTTATTGAAAGCCATCCTTCTGCATTCAGATACTCAATTTCAATATCGAAATTCAGATCAAGAATTCCATTATTGATAACATTGAAGGTTTTTGATCCGGTACCATTCAATCCTACCGCCTGATAAACTTCTAATGTGCTAACATTCAGCACAGGAGAGTCGTCAACTTCCTCTCCTAAAGCAATATCATCAACATACCAGGTATGACCCATGGGGTCTCCTTCATATCTGAAAGCTACATAAATGTTCTGCCCAGCATAAGCCTCAAGGTTAACAAATTGTTGATACCAGGCCCAGGCGTTATTGGTTTCTGTCAGCATCCAGACTTCAACATAATCATTGTCGGCCGGATCAGGACTTCCAGTGCTTACCAGCACGCTACTCTTTTTGTATGACCAGTTATTTGCAAGCCAACTCCAGAAAGTAAGGTAGTAAAACCCTTCAGTAGGCATGCTTATCTGGGGTGTGACTAACCAGTTGTCTACTGCAAATTCAGGGCTTTGGTTATGGAATGCCGAATTAGATCCACCCTCAGTGTGGTTAGTCCAGGGATCAAGCTCCCAGTTTTGTGAATCATTCAATTGGCTGTATAAGGCCCATTCTGTAGGAGGAAAAACTCCCCCCTCAAAGGTTTCAATAAAAGGATAGGGAGTTCTCCCTTTATCTTGAAACTCATTCGGGTAAACACGGATAGTGTTTAAGGTTAATAACATCAGGGCTAACAGTGGTACCCCAATATTTGAAATAAAATTTCTGCGCATAGCAAATCGTTTTTAGTTAATAAATATTGATCATTTCTTTAATTTATTGATAACTATATCCTGGCTTTTATTGGAGGATTTAACTTCCATTGGCTTTTTCTCTTCGATGAATTTGAGCAGTTTTCTTAATGCCTGCGTATTAATTCTGTTTTGTTCAAGGAGCCTTTGAATGTTATCATCTGGTTTTGATTCCTTTTTTAAATCGTCTGATGATTGTTCCATAATATTAAATTTTTGCAATAGTATTAAGGTTTACATACGCCATAATAAATCTGAGTACAATTAATTACATTTGTATTGAAATTGCTGATCTGTGACTAATAACATTGGCAATTATCATAAGATCAATAAGTTAATTGATGATAGATGATAGATCTTTTCAAGAAGCATATTTTGTTCTTTTTTTAACCTAATATTCTCCTGCATTGACATAATATTATTTTGCAACCAGCAACTTTCAGGTTGTAATTTCATTTTGTGTAGCTAAATGAACTAAGTATAAACCGTTAGTAAGGCCTGAGATATCAATTTGTATTGATTTTGCACCAACTCGTTGTTTGTGCACAATTCTGCCACTTGGGTCTGTAATTGTTATTTCTTCAATTTCAGAACCCATTATCAATGAAACTATTGAACTTGCCGGGTTAGGGCAGAGGCTGACTGAAGTGACAGGGATGCCGTGAACTGATACTACGGCTCCTTGGGAATCAAGTTTGGCAACAAAGGTTTGAGCGCCCCATCCTGTCTGTGTGAAAAGATATTCTATATTATCAATAGAAAAACTGGAATTGGAGTATCCGGAAATGTAGATATTATCATCGGTATCGATTGTAACATTGGTAATGGAAATATTATAATACTCCTGGTAAGGCAATATTGGTTTGTACCAAATTAAACTTCCGTTAATGCCGGAGAATTTTGCTACAATTCCTCTTGAAGTCCCTTCCATATCAGGCACATAAACTACTTCGCCGTTTATTTTAATGGTGTCGTTTGATGAAGACCATCCCACTGCAACAATATTGTTTTCACTATCCAAAGCCATATCGAAAAAGGTTTCGTAACCTTCTCCAACCATGGTTGAATGCCAAATGATATTTCCGTTCAAGTCTGATTTGACAATCAGGGCATTGCTACTGGTATAATAAGGTAACTCAATACCTTCATATTCAGCAGCCAGAAACCAATACCCATTTTTAATAACCGATTCCCCGTCGAATAAGATGTTATTAATAGCAGATTGTTCGTTTGCTATAATATGTTTCGACCATTCGGCATGCGTGTGCTGAGAGTAAGTTTTTGGTATTATCGAATATGATATTACCATTGATAAATTTGCAATGCTTAATTTCATTGGAACACAATTATTAGTTATCAATTGAAACGTTGCAAAAATATTGAGGATTCAAAGGTGCAGCAAACTATTCGTATGCACTTTTGTGCTACATTATCATGAATGCTGTACTACATCTTTGCTACAGTAATGCAATATATGTTGATTTACAATACTTTAGAAGTGTAAGCCCATTTTTAAGAAGGAACTAACGCCTTTATCGTTAGCTTGTGGCCAGAATTTAGGTTAAATACTGGAAAGGTACTCAATCAATCCTACCTCTGCGTTAGTCAGGTTGAGTTTCTGGCGGAGCCGGGTTCTTGCAACATCAATGCTTCTGAGTGATTGGCCTGTTATGGAAGAAATTTCTTTGGTTGTCATATTGAGGCGCAGAAAAGCACAAAGCCTTCTCTCATTTGGTGTAAGATCGGGATTAATCTCATTTAGCTTTTCGTAAAATTCGTTATGGACATGATGAAACCTAGTTTCAAATTCCATCCAAATACTATCTTCCTTAGAACCCTGAAGCTCAATGATGATGTCTTTGATAAGATTCTGATTCTCTTTTTTGAAGTTGTGCCGGTTGGTCATTAATTTATCGGCTATGTTATTTATAAGCTCATTCTTACGAATTTGGTAAATCACATTGGTTGTAAGCTCTTTGTTCTTTATTTCTAGTTCCTGGGTAAGCGCTGTTTTTTCTAAAGCAGCTTTTTCCGAAGCAAGCTGTATGTTATTGTTTAACAGGCTTAATCGTCGCAATCGGCTCTGCGAAAGCACATACAAAAGTCCAAGTATGACAACAATAAGCAATAGAAAAATGGCAGTAAAAAGATACTGCAGTTTTTGTCTTCTCTGGTCAATTAGCCGGATATTCTCTTTTTCCTGAAACTGAGACGTTATCTCCATTCTTGTAAACTCAAGCAAGGTTTCCTCACCTTTAATCTTATCGGAATAGTTTTTTAATAGAATGTGATACTTTAATGCAGAATCGGATTGGTTTAATAAATTGAAAACTTCAAATAATTGTTCACTTAATGCGGACAATGTAGATGTACTTCCCACGGAAGCAGCTAAACTATAACCATTGTAAAAGTTGTAAAGTGCTTCTTCATAGTTCTGCTGTGTCTTATATAAAATACCCAACATTCTGTAAGAAGAAGCTTCACCACTTTTATCATTGAGTTCTTTGCGAATCACCAGAGCTGTGTCCATATTTCTAAAGGCTTCATCAAACTCTCTCATTTTCATATAAATGCTACCAAGGTTATTGTATAGCATTGCCATGGTTTTTTGCTGGTTTGGTATCCGTCTTGCCAAACTTATTCCACGGTGATAAAAATCAATAGCCTGATTGTAGTCATTCAAATTTTCGTGAACTATTCCAAGATTGTTATAGATATAAATAACCTGAAAAGGAGGAATTGTATCGCCTGCTTTATCAGCCAAATCAATGAAATAGGGCAGTGCTTCGTGAAAATAGCGTTTGGCCTCTTCAAATTTCATAAGTTGAAGTAAAATTCCACCAAGGTTTGTTAAAGTTATGGCAACGCCATTTTTGTTTCCAGTTTCTTTGTTAATTGCCAATGCTTTTTGATAGTGTTTAAATGAAATATCCATTAAACCCTGAAAAAAACAAATATTGCCAATAGACATTAAAGCCTCGGCATAGAATTGTTTATTTTTACTTTTTTCGGCCATTTCCAGAGCCTTGTCTGCATACTGAAACGACAACGATAAGTTTGTTGAGGAATAATGTTTAGCTATTTCTATAAGAGAAGCTATTCGTGTTGAGTCGTCTTTGGATACTTCGACCTTGAAGATAAGTGAATCAATTAAACTATTGTTTTGACCGAACGCTTCATAATGAAATAGCTCACAGATTAGCAACAAGCTTAAAATAAGTATTATCCGACTGAATCCTATTCTATTTATTTTTCTGTTGCAAGGCATAAATTATCAAAGTTAATGTCAAATATCTTCGTCTCTTTTAACAAAATGATACGTTCTGTTGCACTGTGTAACAAAGTCCCAAAGTTATGTTGAATTAAATATCTTTTTTATTCTCTCCTGATTTTTCGTGTTTATTTCTAATACTATCCTTAAAATAAGTTTTGTTATACATGAAAAAGAAAATTGAAATAATTACAGCAACCATGTTAAAACCTACATAAAACATGTCACTAAGTGTATTGTACTCAATTATAAACTCATGATGCCAAAACTCATTAACCATCCCCCATTCAAAGTCACCTTTAAATTGGGTATATACAACTACGATAGGTCCATATAGAAACGTAAATGAATTTCCAAAGAAATTAAAGACCAATATTTGGGAGATCCAATAAATGAAAAATAGAGAAATCATCAACTTATTATATACCCCCTGTATCAGGTTTATGATACAATAAATGCAAATTAATTGAATAAGAAACGAGGAAATCATTACAAAGAGTCCACCATTATCAACATTAATTATCAGTAAATAAGCATAATACAAATCTTGTAAAATGATTCCACTCACGATTAAAAATGAATACCAAAGAATAAACTTTACAATTCTAATTTTCATCATTTTTAATAATTTACAAGTGTATGAGCCATAATTATCAAATATTCTCAAAACAATCCGGTCCAATTTTTACATCGATTTGACCAAATGCGAAATCAACTATGAATAATAGTAAAACTATTTTAGATAGTATTCTCATTTCCATAATCTTGTAAAGATATTAATTTTATTTCGATCAAAAACTGACATAAGAAACCGACTCTTTTCTGTTTTTCAGTGAACAGGAAATGAATTATTTTCCATAAAATTTGAATGAAATCCCTGATTACAAATTAAAAAGACTTTTGAATATCTTTGAATTAAATATTTAGCAAAAAAAACCGATGAGAATCTTTCGAAACAGTACTTTCTTAACTGGTAAAACGAAGATGTTGTTGTCTGTCAGATTGCTTATTTCTATTTCGTTAATTATATTGATATTTAACTGTTTACAAAGTAATTGTTTTGCCCAGAATACAACTGATATTAAAGCACATTTGCGGTATTTCGATCCATTGGATAGTCTATTTAGCCTTAGGATGAATATAAACTCCGAGTTTGAGCAATTTTATGTAAAAGGCGACAATTTTAATTATGATATTCGGCCTAATATTTACTTATCAAACAAAATATCATTTAGTTACAGATTTATTAACTTCGGCATCGGGTTTACTCCAAATTTTATACCTGGAAACAACGATGATGATTTGAAAGGAAATACGAAATCATTTTCACTGGCTTTGGGTTGCAATCTGAAACACTGGTCACAAGAAATTCAGTATATGAAAGCGAAAGGATTTTATTTGCACAATACTGAAGATATATATCCCGAATGGGAGAAAGGCGAAGATCCGTATATACTGTTTCCCGATCTGCAGATAATTGCTTTCCGCGGTTCGACAGGTTATAAATTCAATCAAAACTTCTCACTTTCAGCAATCAGTTCTAGTACCGAAATTCAGTTAAAGAGCTGTGGAAGTGCAGTCACTTACCTCAATTACGATTTCTTTGAGATTGACAATCAAAGCAATGAACAGAATCAATCTTCAAGTCAGAAATCAGTTAATTTCAATGCGATCTTATCAGCTGGTTACGTATACACCTATGTTTCGAAATCAAAATTTCATGCCAGCGCCGGATTATTTCCCGGAATCGGGTTTCAGCACACAAGTCTGCTTTCGCGTTTGCCGAATAAAGACTTAAGAACTTACTACACAGCTCCTTTATACAGACTAAATGCAAAAATATCTGCTGGTTATAACTCAAGAAAATTTCACGCCGGAGTTGAATTCTCTGCCATTGGATCATCGCACAAACAAAGTGACGGTCTGGTTCAAACAAAAGCAGCACGAACGTTTTTTCAGATTTTCGCAGGGTACCGTTTCAATGCTCCCAAATTACTGATAAAAAGTACAAATACGGTCAACGATTTGCTCTAAGTGACTATTAAGAGATCATTGAAATCTCAAATTGATTTTCAAATTAAACTATTACAGTCTAACATCCGAACCCGTGATATCCCAGTTGTGATCATCAGTGCGGATGCGATGCAACATCAGCTTGACAATATGACCAATTCTGGAGCCAGAAGTTATATGACCAAACCTCTGGATGTCAAGTCGTTCCTGAAAGTGCTCTGTCAGTATTTCTGATATTTCATTTGCTTAAAAGACTAGATCACATCTTCGGGTTGAGGATCCCAGGCACCATTATCACTTTTAACAAAATATGCTATGGAATTATCTTGAGAATCAATTACTTTCATACCATACATCGGTGGAGAATAAAAATGGAGTGAAACTGCATAATCATCGTTTAAATTTTCAATAACATGATAATTGCCTTTTGGAACTTCAGCTATCGTATTGTTTACAAGCGAAATACATTCTATCTGAACCAGATTCTCATTGTATAAAACATTGTTGGCTTTGCCGTTTACAGAATAAACACAACCAAATGAATTTCCATGATCATGAATATTGCTGCTCTGCATGGGTTTCCAGTTCATCACAATGACTTCAAAATTATCAGAACGAAAAGCGCATTTTCTGCCATAAGGTAGATTTTCCGGATAGAGCAGATGTTCGGCCATTTCTTCCGCATCGAAATTGTACTTCTCAATGATGGCCTTGAATTCAGCCGGACCGTGTAGAAAATCTTTAACCAAGGTATATTGTTTGTCGATGCTTGTAATTTTTTCGTTGAAAGTCATTGTTTTTTAACTATTAAATATTGGTTAAATTTTAAACTGATTAAGATGTTCTTTATAAACGGAAATGGCTCTGTTTCTTGCGAAAACATGTTCTACAACTGGAAGAGGATAGTCAATTGTCAATAATTCAGGAATCCATTTTTTACAGTATGAAAGGTCAGGATCAAATTTTCTTTGTTGTTCCGATGGATTGAAAACTCTAAAATACGGTGCTGCATCACAACCACAACCTGCAGCCCATTGCCAGTTTCCATTGTTTGCAGAGAGTTCAAAATCAAGCAGTTTTGATTCAAAATAGGATTCGCCCCATCGCCAGTCGATCAATAAATGTTTAGCAAGGAAACTTGCCGTAACCATTCGAACCCTGTTGTGCATAAAACCAGTTGCATTCAGTTCACGCATTCCGGCATCTACCATCGGATAACCAGTTTTTCCGTTGCACCAGCGAGCAAATTCTTCTTCATTATTACGCCAGGGAATTCCATCATATTTCTTATTAAAACTTTGTTTTTCGACGTATGGAAAATGAAAAAGTATTTGCATGAAGAACTCACGCCAGATCAGTTCGTTCAAAAAAGTTTCGTTTGTTTTTTTTGCCAGTTTTACCAATTCCCTTATACTAATTGTTCCGAATCTAAGGTGAACGCCATTACGCGTTGTTGAGTCTTTGGCTGGAAAATCTCTGGTTTCACCATAATTGACTATAGCTAATTCATTTATAACAGGATGGCTGATGTGATTTGGATTAGGTTTAAAACCAATTAAATCAAGTTCCGGAAATTGAAATTTCAATCCGGCAAAATTTTGAAGTAAATTTTCAGAATCATAATATGGAACCGCCAGCTTTTCATAGTTTTCTTTCCATCGCCGGGAATAGGGTGTGTAAATCGTGTACGGAAGTCTATCAGCCTTTAGAATTTCATCCGGACTAAATATCAAATGATCCAGATAAGCGGAAAATTGAATATTATTTTCAGATAATAAAGATTTTACGTATTTATCACGTTGAATACCATAAGGCTCAAAATCTTTGTTTGTAAAAATATTTTCAATAGTATATTCATTTATAAGACCAGCAATTATTTCGACTGGCTTACCAATTTTTATTAGAATACTACTATTATATTCAATTAGTTGTCTATTCAGTTGCTGAAGTGTTTCAAAAATGAATTGAACACGTGCATCCTGTTTATTTTCAATTTTTGCAAGAATTTCAGTATCGAAAATGAATAACGGGATAACAGGTTTTCCACATGAAAGTGCATGAAAAAGTCCTGCATTATCGTTAAAACGGAGATCTCTTCTGAACCAGAATATTGAATAAGCTTCTTTCATTTATTTTTAATAATGTGGTTGAATTGTCTGAAAACTATAGGTAGGTTGGAAATTCGAAAATTAGGAATTTATTAATGACTGATCAGTAAATAGTAGACAGAAACCTTAATTCTGATTTAATTGTAAGTAAATCAGTTCCTTTAATTCTTTAAAATCCATGCATCCTTGTATTTTTCCTTGTATTTCTCTTTGGCAGCCATGGCCTCTTTTATACTGTCGTAAACGCCAAGAGCAACTCTTACCTTATTGCCATTTTGTATAACCTGTGCATTTTTCAGACCCGTTATCTTGTATTTCTTTACTTCTTCTTCAGCATCACTGATACGGCTGAAACTTCCATAAATAAGGTAATATTTTCCTGTTTTACTATCTGTTCTACCTTCAACCAGAGCAGGCTTGCTCTCGTTTTTACAAGTATTTGGTTTTCCTTGAGGATCAGCTCGTTGACCAAGCCAGATACATGCATAATTGTCACTTATACCAGCACCAATTGCAAGCCATTTCTTATCAGAGTGTAAACCTTTGCACAACAACATATCGCTTACTTCAGGCGTTTCTATCCAAATACGGAATAAGCTATCTGCATTTACAATTCCTTCTTCATAATAACTTATTTCATAACCTTTAAATTTATAGGGTGTCAGCTCTTTCGGCTTGTCCCACATACAATCAGTTTTTAAAACATATTTGTTAAAACAACATGAACTCCAATCTCCCTTGTTTGACCAACTGGCTGTATTGCATATACTTGTATCAGGTCTGTTGCTTTGAAGATCATTGACATGGGTTTTGGCTACGACAAACAACGACTTTGAAAGAGGTATTACAGCCAATTTATTCTGCGTCCTGTAAACATTAATTAATTCAGCCAATCGTATTTCATCCTTGTTCGCACACATATCAAGATCCGCTTTAGCCTGCGCAAAAACAACATCCTGCATTGAGAATAAAAGAAAAAGTATGATAAGAACAGCAGATTTATTCACAAACAATGTATTTTCAGATTTATAGAATACAAAGATACAGTTTCATTGTTCATCCAGTAATGATAAGTGTTTTGAATAAAAAAGTGATTAAGGATTTTGATCAGCTGAAATTATCTTGTTTCAATATATCCTTTAATAATGTCTTTTGCAGTCTCAAAGTCCTTCTTTTCAACAAAGATCAGGCCTGAATCTTCAGGTGAGCCTGATGCCCAACCAGCAATGATACTTTCGTCAAGTGTGTTGCGAAAAATATAATCGATTCCATTCTCTTCGAGCAATTCAGCTATGAAACTTGCTTCGATTGCCGATCCTGTAAAAACCAATTTTACGTCTTCCATTTTGGGTTGCTTTTATTATACTTGTCTAAATTACCACTATTTTGCACGAAAATCAACTCTTATTATCACCTGATGTGAGTTTTATAATTGAAAAAATCATCATTGCAGCGGCCACCCATTGAACAGGCGACAAAATACTTCCGTTTACGAAATAATCAAAAATAACTGCTGATACAGGATACATTAACTCGCTGATGGTTGCCAGACTAGCTTTTACTTTTCTTAATCCATAATAATAGAGGAGAATGGCTCCCGATCCTGTTGTAAGACCAATTATGATTATAAACATCCAGTTTTCAGAAGTAGTTTTGCCAAATTGAGAAAAGTCACCAACTATCAGCATGAAAATCAACATGATAAATGACGTAAATCCATATCTGTAAAAAGTGGAGGTAGTAAATGTGTAGGTGCCTAATATTTTTTTTGATAATACTGTTGAGCTACTGAATGATAAGGTTGCCAGCATCGCCAACAATGATGCATACACTGTTTTAGTATCTGATTGTAAATCGGGCAGATGAAATCCGAAAGCAAGAAAATATCCACCTAAAACAGCCAGACCTGCCCAATAATAAAAGTTTTTACGTAATTTTTCGTGCAAAAATGTAGTTGCCAGTAAAATAGCGAAAACCGGTTGCAATTTCTGTAAAAGAATCACAACAGATAAGTGATTAAAGTCCATTAAAAAAAGAGCTTTAACAATGGCCAAAGTCCCAATTGCACCTCCGAATAAACTGATTAACAGAAAGATAATAATATCTTTACCAGGCATCTGTTTGATAGTGCGATATTCGCCCAACATAAATAGATTCATGAGAAGAAAGGGGAGGAGATGAAGTATGAAAACCACATAGACAACATCCAGATTATATAATCTTGGTGTTAATACTGCGCCATCGAAACCCCATAATACAGCTGAAAAGCCTATCGCGAGGGAACCTGTAATTACTGCTTTTCGTTGATGTTCTGTCATTTAATCCGATACTTAATAGGGCGGCAAAAATAGGGATTTAGAAGGTAACATTGAACAACATTTTAGAAATCTGTGCTTTTCAACTTTATAATACAGTCAATTGACTAATTTTGATCCAAATATCTGTATCATGGATTTACAAATTAAAGATGCATTTTTTATTGTAACCGGCGGCGGATCTGGTTTTGGTCGTGCAATAGCCAACCTTTTATTGCACGAAGGGGCGCGTGTACTTGTAATAGCAAGAACAGAGAAAGTATTGATCGAATTTAAAAGTATTTGGAAAGATAAACTCGATTATATTGCAGGTGATATTACACAAACTGCTGTTCAGCAGAAAGTTATTGAATATGCAGCCGGAAAATATGTATCTGGCGTTTTAATCAATGCCGGCGGACCACCTGCAAAAAACATTGAAGAATTGACTTTGGCAGATTGGGATGAATCTTATCGCTTACTCGTACAATGGAAAATTGAATTTATATCTCAACTAATCCCTGTTTTCAGAAATCAAAATTATGGAAGGATTCTTTTCATCGAGAGCATTTCGGTAAAACAACCGGTTGAAAACCTGATTCTCAGTAACACATTCAGACCAGCCATTGTTGGATTCGCGAAGAGTCTGTCTAATGAATTCGCTTCAGAAAACATTACTTTCAATGTAATCGCACCTGGTTATCACAATACTTCAGCCATGCAACGATTGTTTAAAAAGAAATCTGATCAACTAAACATTTCTGAGGAAGAAGCGAAAGCACAATTCGAAAACTCGATTCTAGTCGGAAAAATGGGTGAAGCAGACGAATTGGCTCAACCTGCAGTTTGGTTGCTTTCAAAACATTCACGCTTTGTCACTGGACAAACAATCAGTCACGATGGAGGAAGTGTCAAAGGTATTTTTGGTTAATGAGTTTTGCGATAAATATGCTGTGAATTAAAGAAAACTCATATTACTATAAGATTTGAAATCATTCTGCTACAATTCCTGACTAAAAATGAACCTGATTTAGAAATTATCAAAATTCATTCTTTGGATTTTTTCCGTGAATTAAGCCCTCATAAAAGGTTGCAATCTCTTTCATTAACGGTGCTATTAACCTCAATTATGCCAAGATTAAGGACTACTTTCTAAATAATCAAAAATAAAATCCGGACAGTTCTTATATTATTTGGTTTTCAGCCAAGATATTATTTCAGCGTCCAATGGATCTGTTTTTGGACTAACCACTTTTACAATCTTACCCGATTCATCAATCAGGTATTTCTGGAAATTCCAGGAAATATCGGAATCTTCAAAACCATTCAATTCTTTGGTTGTAAGCCATTTATATAACGCATGCTGGTCCTTTCCCTTCACTGAAATCTTTGACATCATCGGGAAACTGACTCCGTATTCCAATGTACAGAATGATTTAATTTCAGCATCAGAACCTGGTTCCTGACTTAAAAAATTATTTGCAGGAAATCCAATGATCACAAAATTTTCGCCACCATATTGTTTGTATAATGACTCAAGTTTTTCATATTGTGGCGTTAACCCACATTTGGAAGCGACATTTACAACCATCACTTTTTTGCCTTTGAATTGTGCCAGAGAAAAATCTTTCCCATCAATGTCTTTCACCACAAACTGATAAAAAGCTGACTGCGCCATCAATGAACTACCTATCATAATCAAAAAGATTAATAAAATGTTATTTTTTTTCATTGCTTTTTATTTTAGTAAACAAGGTTTTCTATTAATTGTTTCGTCAGTAATAAATTTTATTTGCAGAATATCCTTAATGAAATTCAGATAACCCATGACTAATCTAGTTTTTTAAAATCAAACTCCGTAAAATCAAAATCAGGATTATCAACAAAAACCTCCAATCCTTCAATTTTTCCGTCACGACTTAACTTAAAAGTAACCAATCCTTTTGGAAGTGAAGGAAATGCTTTGAATTCAATTTCATAAGTATCATATTGCCAATGATTTAATTCGCCAAATAGACCTGGAGACCGCATAAATTGCAGAACCAATTTTCTATTTTCATTGTCTACTTTTAGACTGTCATATAAATTGCAACCATAAAAGCCCTTATAAGCATCCATCTCTAAACTAGGTTTGGATTGCTTATTTCTGGCAGCAACAGTCTCACTTTTGGTCTTCTCAGAGGCAATTTCATTCTTTTTAACTCTTTCAAGAATCATTTTGCTCCAGTCTTTTTCTTCAGGGTTATTTAGAAGTACATCCAGGGTTTTATACATCATAGGGTAATACAAACTTGAATTGGCATTTGTAACAATCACAAAACCAATATTTTTCTCTGGAATCAAAACGGTTTGTGAAATCATACCATCATATCCTCCATTGTGAGATACGACTTTCCGGCCCTGATAATCCATCAGGCTCCAGCCCATACCGTACGCTTTGAAGTGTGTACCCGGGAACATCATTACTGATCCTTCACTAACATTGATGAGTGTATTTGAACTTTGCAGTTCGAATATCCTCCTCGCGCTCAGTAGTGTGTCATTTCTGTAAATTCCTGATCCAAGGTTCATTTGTAACCATTTTGCCATATCTGAAACACTTGATATCAGTGAACCTGCCGGAGCCATGTTATTCCAGTCTAACCACTCTATCACTTGCATATTATCACCCACTTTGGTGTGTGGTTGAGCGACATTTGAAGTATTTTTAAGTTCACTTACATGTAATAATGAACGGTTCATTTCTAGTGGTTTGAGAATATTCTCAGCCACAAATTCGTCCCAGCTCTGACCAGTGACTGCTGGAATAATTTCTCCTGCAGCAATAAACATAATATTGGAATATCCAAAATGTTCACGAAAGCCATAGGCGGGTTTTAGAAACCTGGCTCTCGAAATAACTTCCTTACGTGAATAATTGCTGCCATACCAGAGGAGATCCCCCGAAAATGTCTCCAATCCGCTTCTGTGGCTTAGTAAATCTCTGATAGTAAATGCATTGGTGACATAAGGATCATACATTTTAAACCACGGAAGGTAATCAGTCACTCTGTCATCCCACTTAATTTTACCCTGATCAACGAGCATTGCCAACGCAGTGGCAGTAAAAGCTTTGGTATTGCTTGCTAACGCAAAAAGAGTATTCTCATCTACCTTATTTTTTGAGTTAACATCTGTAACTCCAAATCCTTTTGAAAACAAGATACTGTCTTTCGTGACAATAGCGATTGCCATCCCAGGTACATTCCAATTGTTCAGGCTAGCCGAATAATAGCTTTCGAGTAATTGAATTTTCTCTGTCAGATTTTGATTTTTAGCAGTAAAACTGAATAATCCAACAAAAAATATTGATAAATAGAATTTTTTCATTTTTTGAGTTTTTCTTTTTGAATGACTTCTAAATCTATGTACACTTTAAAATCTTAATTTTTTAATATGGAATTTTCTTCTCCGAAAGCACCCATTCGTCAAAAACGGTAAATGCATCATCCAATTTCAGATGATTGGTTGGAATATCCCTTTCGTGTGGTTGTAAAGGGATCTGGTTGTAAATATATGAATCATCAAATCCTGCTTCAGCTGCCATTTCACGTGTAGCAGCAAAATAAACCCTTGACGGACGAGCCCAATAAATGGCACCCAGACACATCGGACATGGTTCACAACTCGTATATAACTCACAACCATCAAGTTGAAAATTACTGAGATTTTTACATGCTTCCCTGATCGCCATTACTTCTGCATGCGCAGTTGGGTCATTTTCTGAAGTTACACTATTTGAACCTCGTCCGATGATTATTCCGTTTTTAACAATTACCGCTCCAAACGGACCGCCGTTGCCAGTTTTAATATTATCAAGTGCAAGTCGTATTGCCTCCTGCATAAATGCTTCCTGCTCTTTAGTTGCTTTCATTTTTTCTTTATTTATATGATCTTAATTATACTTTTTTCAGTTGTTGAACTATTCCACTTGCCTATCAGGCTTGGTTTTTGAACCGATTCTTTAAGAATTTTTATAAAATCGACACGAGGAATAGCTGCTGCTCCGAAACTTGCAAGATACGGTGTTTCCTGTTGCGCATCTATCAGGTCAAAATTATTCGCTTTAAGAAAATCTACCAAATAATAAAAAGCTGTTTTAGATGCATTGGGTTGTGTATGAAACATCGATTCTCCAAAAAAAATTCTTCCCAACGATAAACCATACAAACCACCTACCAATTTATTATTATTGTATGCCTCCACAGAATGGGCAAGACCCAGATGATGGAGTTGGGTAAATACATTTTTAACTGCTTTTGTTATCCATGTGCCTGACTCACCAGTTCTTTTAACAGTAGCACAATTGTGTATAACTGATTCAAAATCTGTATCATATCTTATTTCAAAATCATTATTTCGAATTGACTTGATCAGATTCCTTGAAAAAAAAGCTTTTTGAGGATTTAATACCATTCTGGGATTAGGTGAATACCACAGAACAGGTTCGTCTTCATTACTCCACGGAAAAAGCCCAAGGGTATAGGCTTGTAAAATACTTTTCTTAGAAATCGTACCTCCAATAGCAACCGGACCTTCTTCAATTTCCAACTGCGCCATTTCTTCAAAATAATCTGCATTTACAGAATAAGGTTGCATTGTGTCCGATTTTGGCTCGATTTCAGACATTAAAAGTACAAAAAATAGACTTAGGTCTCAACCTGATTATGCTGATTTACTATATAAAAACCTATAAATAGTTGAAATCAAACATCTTCTAAAAAAGTGAAATCAGTATATATCAATACCCGACTGCGATTCCCTTTTCTGAAGATCTTGATATACCCAGAAAGTTACTTTTTTCGGTTTTAAAGAAGAGCGCCTGCATTCCGAATTTAGGCTCAGAAACAAATTTAATCCGATGTCCAATTGCTATTAAGTCTCTGACTACCTGATAATTAATTCCTTTTTCGATGCTAATCCAAACTGTGTTCTTACTTGATTCAATTTTATCATTTGTCTGGCTATTAAAAATGAATGGGACCTGAAACGCCAGCAATGGCTCCATTTTAAAATTGATTAAGTTTATAATTGTTTGTGCTTCAATAAGTGCATTTGAAGTGTTATTTGTTAAATTGATTCCCATTGAAGGTTTACCATCTTTGAAGGTAATGCAAGGTAATGAACTGGAATATGGCCGGTTAAAAGGTACATAAACATTGGGATCATTTCGTTTTAATGAATAAGAAGAAGCCCGGTTTTGTAAAACAAATCCCAGACCATCAGGCACCACGCCTGAACCCATTCCAATATAATTATTTTGCGATAATACAACCAGATTTCCTTCCTCATCAGCGATAATTATAGATATTGTATTTGATTCATTTTCAATACTTTTTGATTGAATATTTAGTGTTCCGGTTGAAGTAAATGAAATTAGTTTTTTCTTTGAATTCTCTGAATTTAAATAGGCTTCAGGTTTGTATTTAACATAGGTTGGATCTTTTAAAAACAATTCCTGATCCAGTAATGCTAATTTATTGACCTCAATCAAGGTATGCAGGTACTTCTTTGAACCAAAAGGTAACTGGCTTAAATCAAAATTTTTAATAATTTCAAGAAAAGTTAACATCGTAATTCCTAAACTATTGGGTGGAAGTTGATAAATCATGTTTCCGCTATACTCTATCGAAATCGGATCAACCCACTCACTATGATGCATAGCCAAATCCGCAGCATTTAAAAAACCACCTGCATTTTGCACTGAATTAGCGATTATCTGACTATTCTCGGTTTTGTAAAAACTTCTGAATCCTTTATTGGCCAGCATTTTATATAAATCAGCCAAATCCGGATTAAACAATTTATCGCCAGCAGAGGGAAGAATACTATCAACTTTATAAATCTTTTTGAAAGTGTCGTATTTATCCAATCTGATACTTTCATTTTCAAAGGATTCAGCTACATCTTTTGTCAATATGAAACCATTCTCAGCATAACGTATGGCATCTGATAAAATAACTTCTGCTGGTAACCTCCCGAATTTTTCATACATTTCATTCCAGCCATCTACGCAACCCGGAACTGTAATTGAAAGCGGACTATTATTTTCTATACTATTTATTTTCAACAATTTAAACTTAGCAGAACTGAGTGAACCAGGTGTTCTTCCGGTAGCATTCAATCCGTAAATTTGTTTGGTTCCGGCATCCCATATCAACGCATACAAGTCACCGCCAACACCTCCGGAAGTAGGGTTGGTTAAACCAAGAACTGCATTTGCGGCTATGGCTGCATCAATTGCATTACCACCTTTTTTTAAAATATTCAGGGCTGTTTGAGAAGCTGTGGCTGAATTGGTAAGAACCATTCCGTTTTTTGCTCTGACAGCTGTTGCAATATTCTCATTTTCAGGAAGATAATTAATTTTTTCTTGTGCATTTAAAGCATATATTGTAAACAGAAAATACAAATTAATAAGATATAAATTCTTCATAAAATTAATAATACATTTGTGTGACTTGTTTTATATCTAAATGAATTATAAGTACTTAGCTTTGGTCAATTAATTTTCAACTAAATAATTAGTTTAACATAGCCTCATCCAGCGACTGTATGATAGTCACCATTGTCATATCAATTTCTTCATCTGTTATAGTTAATGGCGGTGCAATCCTGAAAGTATTCTCATTGAATAAAAACTGATCAACAACCAAATGATTCTTTTTAAATATACTCATTAATGTTGTGATATTCAATATATCAGAAACTTCAACACCGAGCATAAGCCCAATCTGACGAATTACTTTTACTCCTCGGTGATGTTTGAGTCCAGATATGTATTTCTTACCTTTTTCATCTGCTATTTCAATAAGATTCTCCTCGTGAAGTACTTCCAGGGCAGCCAAAGCTGCCGCACAACAAACAGGATGACCTCCAAAAGTAGTAATATGACCTAATTCTGGATTAAAAGTCAGGGCCGACATATTCGTTTTTGAACTTATAAAAGCACCAAGTGGCATTCCTCCTCCCAAAGCCTTTGCCAGACAAAGAATATCAGGGACAATACCGTAATTTTCAAAAGCAAATAATTTACCTGTCCGTCCCATTCCCATCTGAATCTCGTCAAAAATCAACATCGTGCCAGTTTCATTACATCGATTTCGCAATGCTTCCAGATAACCAGCATCAGGCAGAATGATGCCAGCTTCAGCCTGCACTGGTTCTATTAATACACAGGCAGTTCGTTCGGTTATCTGATAAAGTGATTCAAAATCATTGAAATCCAATGTGCGAGTATCAGGCAGAAGTGGACGAAATGCATTTTTCAGAGTTTCATTTCCCAGAAGACTCAAAGCGCCTGCAGTACCACCATGATAGGCATTTTTAAAACCAACCATCTCAGTTCGTCCGGTTATTCTCTTGGCAAGCTTCAATGCACCTTCAATAGCTTCACTACCTGAATTTACAAAATACACAGAATCAAGACTTAATGGTAGTTTTTCGGCAAGTTTAGTGGCTAGCAGCACCTGTGGTGATTGAACAAACGTTCCATAAACCATCACGTGCATATAATTCTCAAGTTGATGTGTAATTGCCTGTACAACTTTCGGATGTAAATGTCCGACATTGCTAACAGAAACACCTGAAACAAGATCTACAATTGTATTTCCCTCAGCATCAAACAGATAAATTCCCTTAGCCCCAACAATTTCAATAGGATCAGATTCATAAGAAGGAAGTCCGAGATGTAATTGAAATAGTTGTCGTGTTGTTAACATAGTTTTTTTTGCAAAAATAGAAATAAGAATTTATTCTAAAGTACTGATAATAACATAGTTTTGAACGAATTATAAACAATTTAGAAACATTGTTTTGTTTATTGATATATATTTGCATTTGATTCGAACAACTTTACCGAATTTTGTAGACTTAATTGGGTAGCCATTCAAAAAATGAAAAATAAAGTAATCATCATAACAGGTGCATCTTCCGGAATTGGTAAGGCTTTGGCTTTTGAAGCAGCGAGACAAGGAGCAAAACTAGTTCTGGCTGCCAGAAACGAGCGACATCTGAGAGAAATTACTAATGAGATAAAATCATTTAATGAAAATATAATTTACTGTGTTACAGATGTTAGCAAGGAATCTGAATGTGCAAATCTTATTCATAATACAATCGATACGTTTGGCAAAATAGATATTCTGATAAGTAATGCCGGCATATCAATGCGGGCATTATTTATTGATACGAATCTCGAAGTAATCAGACGACTCATGGATGTTAACTTCTGGGGTACAGTATATTGTACAAAATATGCCTTACCCTATCTGATGCAAACAAAAGGTTCAATAGTTGGTGTTTCTTCAACAGCTGGTTTTATTGGTCTTCCTGGCAGGACAGGATATTCAGCCTCAAAATTCGCTATGCAGGGATTTCTCGAGGCACTGCGTATCGAAAATATTAAAAACGGATTACATGTATTGATTGCATTTCCAGGTTTCACGTCATCAAACATCCGTAATACTGCGTTGAACGGAGATGGTTCTCCTCAAGGCGAATCACCGCGCAACGAAGAAAAAATGATGTCTGCAGAAAAGGTAGCTGTTATAATATTGAATGGGATTAAACGACGTCAAAGAAATTTGATTCTGACATTTGAAGGTAAATTTCTCAGACAATTCAACAGAGTGATTCCGAATCTTATTGATAAAAGCATTTATAAAGTGATGTCAAAAGAGCCTGATTCACCTTTTAAGTAATGATTTACGAGTAACGTACTATTTAAATTCGAATTATTTGGATCTGTTCTTTTTGGCCAACACTTTGTAATTCAACCCTAAATTTAAAGATGAAGATTTAAATTGTGCAACCACCAGTTCCGGATTTTCAAAATAACCTGCAACGCCAAGAAAAAATGAAGCATCCAATGTTAATCCAATCTTTTCGGTAACCAAATATGTAATTCCTAAACCGAAAAGCATTCCTGCATCATAAGTATTTACGACATTTTCAACCTCTCCTGCAAAAATATTACGGTAACGTCCTGGTTCATAACCATATTCTGCAAATGGCAAACCAGTGACAGCATCAATAAACATCTCTTCATAACCATCCTGATAGGATTGAAGCATCAATGAATAATACAAACCAGTTCGAAAAAAAAATCCAATTTTATTAAGTTGACGTTGAAACTGAATATATAAAGGTAAAGTTAGGTAAAAGGATTGATAATCAACCAATGATGAATAATAACAATCCCAGCAAACATAGTTACTTGTATCATTTGCCTGTAACCCGAAATTAAAAATGCCCGCAGTAAATCCACGCTTTTCAAACTCAATTTCTGCTCCTAAAGCAATATGAGGGCTGAAAAAGTATTTTGTCAAAATACCAGCCCGGAATCCTCTTTTTCCAGTGAAATCATATGAAGAGTTGATTGAACTGACATTGCCCTGGGTTAATCCGCCTGAAGCACCAAATAACCAGTAATTGTCTTTTACCAAGTTCTGTCCGTGGGATAGAAAATTTATGAGAACAAATAATGTCAATAATGCATTTTTCATTTCAGAAACTCGTTGATATCCAGTAAATACCAATCAAAATGGATGCCATTGCTCCAGTGAGTTGTACAGTCCGGAATAGAAAAGGTCTTTTGGAATTGTCAGTTTTGAATGCGACAAATCCTAATACTACAGAAAAAACTACCATTGAAATAATTGTACCAACACCAAAACCGATAAGATAATAGGCTGATTCCGAAATAGTTTTAAATGCAAGGGTTGGTAATACACCCAACAAATGTGAAAAACCAGCCATACCATGAATCAAACCTATGATGGATGCTGATATAAATGATTGATTAACTGCTTTTTTATGTTCATGCCTGTGAATATTAACTGCTGGGTGATTATGTGTGTGTATGTGTGTGAATGATATGCCATGATCGTTGGCATGTGTATGAGGATGAAGATGTTTGTGTTTTGGTGTTTTACCAAATATTCTCCAGAGTGCCCAAAATCCAATGATTAGCAAAACAAAACCTACAATGCTTTCGCTCGAAGTTGAAATTAATTCTACAGGAATGAAATCCTTAAAAAGAATGAAAAGCATCCCAACAACAAGCATTCCAGCGGTATGACCGATGCCCCAGCCAAGACCAACAAGCCAGGCTTTTAGTTTGTTTTCAATAGCAAGCGGGCTCACAGCTGCCAAATGATCAGGTCCTGAGATTACGTGTAATATACTTGCAATCAATCCATAAATCAAAGGTATTCCAACAAAATAATCATTTTGCACCGAAGCTATCATCATCAAAGTAACACCTGAATCTGTCATTACAACTTTTTTAACAAAATTAATCGTTTTAAGTTTGTAATGACTTTGATTGACTTAAAAGTTGAAAATATCGTGTTGAAATGATTGCATCTTTAAGGATTCTAAACTGACATTATATTATTTGATTGTCATTGATATAATTTTACGATTTTTGCAAAAAAAGAATTGTCCAGATACTTTATTAAACTGGCCTACGATGGTAGGAATTATCATGGTTGGCAATCTCAGATCAATGCAAAAAGTGTGCAATCTGAAATAGAAAAGTGCCTGACTTTGAAACTTGGGAATACAATCAGACTTACGGGATGCGGAAGAACAGATACAGGTGTTCATGCGAAGATATATTATGCCCACTTTGACCTTGTTTTAACACTGGAAAACGAAGCCATTCAAAGACTGATCAACTCAATAAATTTATTTCTTCCTTCAGATATCGTTTTGTATGAGCTATTTGAAGTAACACCTGAAGCAAGCGCACGATTCGACGCTATATCAAGAACTTACAAGTACTACATACATCAAAAAAAGAATCCATTTATCGATAATTATTCCTTATTTCATTACGGAAATCTCAATCTTAACGCTATGCTACAGGCTTCCCGAGTTTTATTTGAATATGAAGACTTTACAAGTTTCTCAAAGTTACATACACAAACGAAAACGAATAATTGTAAAATTCTAGAGGCAAATTGGCAGAAATTTGATGATAATCTGGTATTTACAATAAGTGCTGATCGTTTTTTGAGAAATATGGTTCGAGCCATTGTTGGAACAATGTTAGAAATAGGAAAAGGAACACTTTCCATTGAAGGTTTTAGAGAGGTTATTGAATCAAAAAACCGCTCAAATGCTGGATTCTCAGTTTCCGGGCACGCTCTTTTTCTTGAAAACATCAGCTATCCAGACAAAATATTATTAAATCAATCCAACACCTAAGTTATCATTTCAGGCTACAAATGCGTTTTTTGAGATGTTTTTTATTCAATGCAATCGATTTCTGACTATATTTGCTATTCAGATAAACTTTTTCGTAAATTATTCTTTTGATAAATACTTATTTATAAAACACGCATTATGATCGGATTTTCACTCGACGAACGTCAAATGGCCATCAAAGAAAAATACCGCGACTTTGCCAATCGCTGGATCATTCCTAACCGTTTAAAATATGATAAGCTTGCTGAATTTCCATGGGAAGTTGTGAAAGCCGCTTACCGTGAAGGTATCATGAATGGGCCTATGCCAGAGAAGTTTGGCGGAAAAGACCATAGCATATTCGATAGTGCGATCGCTTCTGAAGAACTTGGTGCCGGTTGTGTTGGCATCGGAATAAGTATTGATGCGAATACACTTGCTCTGACGCCACTTTACCTTGCAGCCAATCCTGATCAGCAAAAAAAATTCTTCGGAATTATCAATGAACAGCAGGCTGTTGGCGCTTATGCCTTAACTGAACCCAATGCCGGATCAGATGTTGCCGGAATCAAATCAACTGCAATCAAACATGGTGATAAATATATATTGAATGGGCATAAAAGGTTTATAACCAACGCTGAAGCTTCAACTTTTATTACCGTTTTTGCACTTACAAATCCTGATAAAGGTGCCAGAAGTTTAACTGCATTTGTTGTTCCGACTGATTCTCCAGGAATTGAAATGAAACCACATCTTGAAAAGATGGGTCAGAAAGCTTCAGTACAAAATGAAATTATTTTCCGTGATGTGGAAATTCCTGAATCGAACCGTTTAGGTGATGAAGGAACCGGTTTTTTAATAGCAATGAAAACCTTTGACCGTACACGTACCGGTGTTGCAGCGCTAAGTCTTGGAAACGCACGCGCTGCATATGAAACTGCCTTAGATTGGGCCAAACACCGTATTCAGTTCGGTGCGCCCATCACAGCAAATCAAGGTGTAAGTTTCATGCTTGCCGATATGGCTACCGAACTCGAAGCTGCACGATTACTTACATGGCATGCAGCCTGGGCTTATGACAATGGACAAAAATCAGCAGGAAAATTATCTGCCATGTGCAAATTATTTGCATCTGATGCTGGCATGAGAATCACAACAGATGCTGTTCAGGTGATGGGTGGAGATGGTTATACTACAGAATTCGCAGTGGAAAAAATGATGCGTGATGCCAAATTATGCCAGATTTATGAGGGCACAAACCAGATTCAACGACTTGTAATTTCAAAAAGTATTTTAAAATAATACAAGTTACACATAAAAAAAGCGGCATTCCTTATGGATGCCGCTTTTTTTTTACAATTTCTATTAGAAATTATATAGATTATCTTCGATGAGTTTGTCGGCGATTCTGCGTCGTGCATCTTTAATATTAACAGGATTAACACTGCATAATTGATTCAATGCCAGCAACATATTCTCCTGTTGATCAGGATTTGCAAATGACATTATGGCATCTTTACCTGACTTATTTACAATAGATGATGCTTCATAAACTAAAACATCCAGAATGTCATGATACACTGAAATATCCTCTTTCAACTTAAGATTTTCAAGTTTTTTAACACGTAAAGTGGTCGATTCAACTGCATATAACTGCATCAACATATCCGCAAAATTCATCATAACTTCTTCTTCTTCAGCCATTTTACGTCCAAAGGCTTCTGAAAATCCTGGAATCATCATTAAAATTGCCTTTTTCAAATTCCTTATAACAGCCATTTTCTCCTCAAAATAGGAGAGACCATGGATTGAAGTAAACTCATTCATGGAGTCATAACTCTGACGGGCAACCTCAAACAAGTTGAAATCATTTTTCATACCGCGTTTAAGCAATGTATCAACCGAAAGCAAGCGATTAATTTCATTAGTCCCTTCAAAAATCCGATTGATTCTTGAATCTCTGTAAGCTCTGTCAACTGGAGTTTCAGATGAAAAACCCATTCCACCATAAATCTGAACTGCTTCATCCACAACATAATCCAATGCTTCGGAACCATATACTTTCATCAGGGCACATTCAATAGCAAAGTCGGCAACACCTTCAATGTTGGCCCTGCCATGTTCAATACCTTCCGATTTCATGCGTAATATATTGTCCTGTATGTCTTTACTTGATTTGTAAATAGCAGATTCTGTAGCAAAAGTCCGAATCACCTGTTGTGCGAGTTTGTGCTTAATAGCTCCGAATTCAGAGATACTTTTACCAAATTGTTTGCGCTCATTGGCATAATTTACCGAATGAAGGATAGCACGTTTTGCGCCTCCGACAACAGTTGCGCCAAGTTTAATTCTTCCTAAATGTAATATATTCAATGCGATACGAAATCCTTCTCCACGTTTACCAAGAAGATTCTCTACCGGAACCTTTACATCATTGTAAAAAATCTGACGGGTGGACGAACCTTTGATACCCATTTTCTTTTCTTCAGGATTCATGGTGACACCTTCCCAATTGCGCTCAACAATAAACGCGCTTAAAACACGGTCATTGTCAATTTTGGCAAAAACAGTTTGAACATCAGCAAATCCACCATTCGTAATCCACATTTTCTGTCCATTAAGAATATAATGTTTACCATCTTCTGATAAAACAGCATGAGTTCTTCCCGAATTTGCATCAGATCCGGCACCAGGCTCAGTTAAACAGTAGGCTGCCATGAATTCGCCAGAAGCCAATCGTGGAATATATTTCTGTTTTTGTTCTTCATTTCCATAATATAAAATTGGTAAGGTGCCAATTCCAGTGTGCGCCATCAGTGCAACTGAATAGGAGTAACCCGAACCTAATGCTTCATTTGCACGCATGATATTTAAAAAAGACTGCTCAAAACCTTCGTATTTTTCAGGAACTGATAATCCCAATAAACCCAATTCACCAGCCTTTTTAAGAAGTTGAGCCATCAGGCCATCTTCCTGTTTATCAATACGATCAAGATTTGGAAAAATTTCACTTTCAAGAAAATCGTGGCAGGAATCAACAATCATTCTGGCTTCTTCATCGAATTCTTCAGGAATGAAAACATCCTCAATATCTACTTCTTTGATAAGAAATTCACCGCCTTTTACTGTGGTTTTGTCGCTCATAAATTTTTAGTTATTATTAGGTGGCAAATGTAAAAAAATAGTCCATAACTGAGGCATCAGTCATTATTATTGATTTAATTTAGATTCAATTCATTCTAAATGAAAGCAATTTCAAAATTTTAAATATCCTAAATCCTTAAATAACAAGAGCGATCACCAATGAAAGTGACTGCTCTTAGTATAAACTCAATTATTTAATAAATCCATTTATTCATCGATCGTTACTGATTCGATTTTAATGGTAATCTCCGTTTTCTCCTCATCAAAATCAATTTGTAACTCGTCACCAAGCTTTGGCTTTGATTTAATGATTTCTTCTGCAAGAGCATCCTCAACGTACTTTTGAATTGCACGTTTCAAAGGACGGGCGCCAAATTGCTCATCCCAGCCTTTTTCAGCAATAAAGTCCTTTGCTTTCTCCGAGATCGTAATTTTAAAGCCAAGGTCACGGATACGGGCATATAGGTGTCGTAACTCCACATCAATGATTTTGTGTATATCTTCACGTTCGAGTGAATCAAAAATTACAATATCATCAATACGGTTAAGAAACTCAGGTGCAAATGATTTTTTTAATGCATTTTCTATAACACCTTGCGAATAGGTAGCTTTCGCGCTTTGCTTTGCAGATGTTCCAAAACCAACACCTTGTCCAAAATCTTTTAATTGTCGTGAACCGATATTCGATGTCATAATGACTATTGTATTCTTGAAATCAACTCTACGACCCAAACTGTCAGTAAGCACACCGTCATCAAGTACTTGTAAAAGCAAATGAAACACATCAGGATGCGCTTTTTCAATTTCATCAAGCAAAACGATTGAATAAGGCTTTCTTCTGACTTTTTCGGTTAACTGTCCACCTTCCTCATAACCAATATATCCGGGAGGCGCTCCAACCAGCCGTGAAACAGCAAATTTCTCCATATACTCACTCATATCAACACGTACGAGCGCATCTTCTGTATCGAACAGATATTTTGCTAAAACTTTGGCCAGATAAGTTTTGCCAACACCCGTCGGACCTAAGAAAATAAAGGTTCCGATTGGTTTGTTTGGATCTTTCAGACCTGCCCGGTTCCGTCGGATTGCTTTGGCAACTTTTTTAATTGCCTCATTCTGACCAATAACTGCATCCTGCAACTGTTCTTCCATCTGAACAAGCCGTTCACTTTCGTTTTGTGCAATTCTGGTGACCGGAACACCCGTCATCATTGCTACAACCTCAGCAACATTTTCTTCAGTAACAGCTTCGCGTTGTAGTTTTGATTGTTCTTCCCATTGCTTTTTAGCAAGTTCGAGCTTGCTTATGATTTTTTTATCATTGTCGCGCAATTCGGCAGCCTTCTCGAATTTTTGCTGTTCAATGGCTTTTGTTTTATTAATTTTATTCTCTTCAAGTTCTTTCTCTAACGAGATAATTTCACTTGGGACCCGGATATTATTAATATGAACCCTGGCACCAGCCTCATCAAGGGCGTCAATGGCTTTATCTGGCAGACAACGGTCTGACATATAACGGTTTGTCAGTTTTACACAAGCATCAATAGCAGCCTGATCATACCTTACAAAGTGATGATCTTCATATTTTTCCTTAATATTATTAAGAATCTCAACCGTTTCCTCTGGCGAAGTAGGATCAACGAGAATTTTCTGAAATCTTCTTTCCAGGGCGCCATCTTTTTCGATGTATTGACGGTATTCATCCAAAGTAGTTGCACCAATACACTGAAGTTCACCCCGCGCAAGTGCCGGTTTAAACATATTTGACGCATCAAGTGAGCCGCTGGCGTTTCCAGCACCTACAATGGTGTGAATTTCATCGATAAAAAGAATGATATCCGGATTTTTCTCAATTTCGTTAAGTAAGGCTTTCATCCTTTCTTCAAATTGTCCGCGATATTTTGTTCCTGCAACCAGAGACGCCACATCCAACATGAAAAGTCGTTTATCAAAAAGGGCACGGGAAACTTTTCTCTGTACAATCCTTATTGCCAATCCTTCGGCAATTGCTGACTTGCCAACACCTGGCTCACCAATTAAAATCGGGTTGTTTTTCTTACGACGACTAAGAATCTGACTTATTCTTTCCAGTTCTTTCTCCCGTCCAACAATAGGGTCAAGCCGGTTTTCAGCAGCCGCTTTTGTTAAATCCCGTCCAAAATTATCGAGAACAGGCGTTTTCGATTTGGCGTCTTCAGGCTTTTTACCGCCGGAACGTGGAAACCGAGGTTCATCTTCATCCATGGGATCACCTGGTATTTCATCTTTCGGAATTTCTCTTTTTACTTCATCCGGAAGAATTTCATTATTCAGGATTACCAGCTCTTTTTTATAAGTATTAAAATCAATACCTTCGCTTTCAAGAAGTTGAGCAATTAAATTATTTCCAACTTTTAAAATTGCCAATAGTAAATGTTCAGTATTAATCAAATCACTATTAAATTCTTTTGCAACGAGATATGTAAACTTCAGAACCTTTTCGGTCTGTTTCATTAATGGTATATTAGTAAGTTCGCCAGGCAAAACATTTGGATTCCTGATCGATTCTTCTATCCTTCTTTTGTAATATTCGATGTCAATTCCAAATCCCTTCAATATTTTTAAGGCTTTGCCATCTCCATCACGCACCATTCCCAGAAAGAGATGCTCGATACCAATATAATTGTTTCCCAAACGCACTGCCTCCTCATGACTGTATGTCAGTATATCTCTAACGCGGGGTGAAAATTTTGCATCCATATTTTATTTTTTCAAAATAATTTACTCCTAAGTTCACAAAACACCATGAATCACCTGACAATTTTAAATGTGAACAATGTTCTCAGTGTTTGTCCAAAAGTAGAAACAAAGATTAGTCCAAAATTGTTTGATTGTCAAAAATATTAACATTTCGATGTTGACATATAAAATTAAGATATGACTTGTTGTTAAAAAGCTATATTGAATTTTTGTATCTTTGCAACCAAATGGATTAAACTCTAATTAGAAGAATTTATTGAATGGAAGAGGTTTTTGAAGGAGAAAAAATAGTAAAAGTTAACATTGAGAATCAAATGAAATCAGCCTACATTGATTATTCAATGTCGGTTATTGTTTCACGTGCACTTCCTGATGTTCGCGATGGTTTAAAACCCGTTCACAGACGTGTATTATATGGAATGCTCGATTTAGGGGTTTTATCAAATCGTTCTTATAAAAAGTCAGCCAGAATTGTAGGGGAGGTGCTTGGTAAATACCATCCGCATGGTGATACTTCTGTATATGACGCTATGGTTCGTATGGCACAGGATTGGTCACTGCGATATCCGTTGGTCGACGGGCAAGGTAACTTTGGTTCTATTGACGGCGACAGTCCGGCTGCAATGCGTTATACTGAAGCACGATTGCGTAAAATCGCAGAAGAAATGCTTGCTGATATAGATAAAGAAACGGTTGATTTCCAGCTAAATTTTGATGATTCACTTACAGAACCAACAGTTCTGCCATCAGGTATTCCAAATTTACTTGTAAATGGGGCAAGCGGAATTGCTGTAGGAATGGCCACAAATATGCCGCCACACAATTTATCTGAAATCATTGACGGAACAATAGCCTATATCAATAATCGAGAGATTACTATCAGCGAATTAATGCAATTTGTAAAAGCTCCTGACTTCCCGACAGGCGGGATTATTTATGGTTATGAAGGTGTCAGAGAAGCATTTGAGACTGGTCGCGGACGAATTGTTATGCGGGGAGAAACAAATTTTGAAGAGCATAGCAATCGTGAATGGATCATAGCCACTTCAATACCATATCAGGTTAACAAAGCTGATATGATCAAGAAAACAGCAGATCTTGTTAATGATAAAAAGATTGAAGGAATCTCTGATATACGTGATGAATCTGACCGTACAGGAATGCGTATCGTTTATGAACTTAAAAAAGATGCAGTTCCGAATGTTGTCCTGAACAAATTGTATCAGATGACTGCATTGCAGACTTCATTCAGTGTAAACAATATTGCCCTGGTAAATGGTCGGCCAAGATTATTGAATCTGAAAGAACTTATTCACTATTTCGTTGAACATCGACATGAAGTAGTGGTTCGTCGTACTCAATATGATTTAAGAGAAGCTGAGAAACGCGCACACATTATACTTGGATTAATTATTGCCCTTGACAATATTGATGCAGTCATTCAACTCATCAAAGCATCTAAAAATCCGGATGAAGCGCGAACAGGATTGGTAGATACTTTTCAATTATCTGAAATTCAGGCTAAAGCAATTCTTGAGATGCGTTTACAACGCCTTACCGGACTTGAGATTCAGAAAATTAAAGAAGAATACGATGAGATCATTAAAACCATTTCCAGTTACAAGGAAATATTGGGTAGTGAAGAAATGAGATATGAGATCATTAAAAATGAATTAATAATAATTAAAGAAAAATATGGTGATAAATCACGTTCAACCGTTGTTTATTCTCCAGATGAATTCAGAATCGAAGATGTGATTGCTGATGATGCAGTAGTTGTAACTATTTCGCATTTAGGTTATATCAAACGAACTGCTTTAACAGAATACCGTCGTCAGTCACGTGGTGGTAAAGGTGCAAAGGGATCTGAATCCAGAGATGAAGATTTTATAGAACATTTGTTTATAGCGACGAATCATAATTATATGCTGTTTTTTACTGAAAATGGCAAATGCTTCTGGCTCAGGGTTTTTGAAATCCCGGAAGGTACCAAAACAAGCAAAGGACGTGCAATTCAAAACCTTATCAATATAGATCCGACTGATAATGTGAAAGCATTTATTAACGTTCAGGATCTCAAAGACAAGGAATATACCGACAATAATTTCATTATACTTTGTACAAAAAATGGGATTATCAAAAAAACCAGTCTTGAAGCTTATTCACGCCCTCGTCAGAATGGAATCAATGCGATTACTGTAAGAGAAGGCGATGTTTTACTTGAAGCAAGATTAACAAGCGGTTCAAGTGAAGTAATTATGGCATTACGCTCAGGCAGAGCCATCCGATTTAATGAATCTACAGTTCGTCCAATGGGTCGAAATGCCTCTGGTGTTCGTGGAATTCGACTTGCATCGGAGAAAGATGAAGTAATCGGAATGATCTGTATTGAAAACAATGCATCTGATGTTTTGGTCGTTTCAGAAAACGGTTATGGAAAACGCTCCAATATAGATGATTACCGTATCACAAATAGGGGAGGGAAAGGTGTTAAAACCATTAATATCACTGATAAAACCGGTGATCTTATCTCGATAAAAGATGTGACCGATACCGATGACCTGATGATTATCAATAAGTCGGGTATCATTATCCGGATTGCAATTGAAAATCTGCGACTGATGGGCCGCGCAACGCAAGGAGTGAGGTTGATAAACATCAGGCAAGGCGATGAAATAGCAGCAGTTGCGAAAGTTACCGCAGAGACAGAAGAAGAGATAGAAACTGAGCAAATTGATAACGCAGAAAATAACGAAGTTTCTACATCAGAGGAACAAGTATAAATCTGGTATAGATTTTGAATATAAACCTTAACAAAACTGAAAATTAAAACCATGAAGAAAATTGTATTGGTGCTTGCCTTGCTTGTCGCAACCACAGCTGCAATGGCGCAAAAAGCCGAAAGAACGAATGCTTTTATGTATAATAAAAATGGGCAGTACGATAAAGCCCGTGAAGCAATAGATAAAGCAATTGTAAATGAAAAAACTGCCCTTGATCCTAAAACATGGATGTACCGTGGGATTATTTATCTGAACATTGTTTTTTCTGACCAATACAGAAGTATTGATCCTGAAGCACTGCCTAAGAGTCTGGAGTCATTCAAGAAAGCAATGGAACTTGATCCAGAAGATACTGAAAAACAAATGATTGACATCTTACCACGTGTTAATGCTATCAGTCAGCAATACTTTGCAATAGGAGTTGAGAAATTCAATGCCCAGGATTTTAATAACGCTACAGATAATTTTATTAAAGCATACGATGTGGCTGGTTTGATAAAATCGGTGGACACTATGGCAATTGAAAATGCTGCCCTTTCCTCATTACGAGGAGAAAACTTCAATAAAGCAATAGAATATTATGGAGTTATGCAGAGTTTAGGAGTTGAGAAACCTGACATTTATAAGAATATCGCCATGGCACAGCGTAGTTTGGGTGATATTGAAGCGATGAAGAAAACGATTGACGCAGGCCGCGCTAAATTTCCAGAAGATACCGGGTTGCTTTTAGAAGAGATTAATTCCTATCTTGCCCTGGGACAAGGAGCAAAAGTGGTAGATGATCTCAAAAACCTTGTTGAAAAGGACCCTACAAATTATTCGATTTACTTCGTTTTGGGTACTATTTATGGCGATGACACAAAACCAGAAATGTATCAGTTAGAAGCTGCAATAGGTTATTACAAGAAAGCAATTGAGATAAAAGCTGACTATTATGATGCTATATATAATTTAGGTGCATTATATATCAACGAATCAAATAAACTACAGATGCAGGCAAATGATTTGCCATTAACCGAAACGAAGAAGTATGATGAACTGACAGAGCAAGCAAATGTGATTATCAGAGAAGCATTGCCTTATTTGGAAACAGCGTATCAAATGGATCCTACGAATCAGGAAACTGTATTGGTATTGAAATCA
>CAJBPB010000205.1 GCA_903957365.1 uncultured Bacteroidota bacterium | reverse complement strand
TATTTTGTCCTTTAAAATTTAATTCCGAAATTTGTGTTTGCATAAGTCATTGAGTGTTAGTGAATATTATTACCTACTCAAAAATAATACTCTTTGGCTTATGCTACTTTTGTTAAAACAAGGATACAAACATAGGGACTTGTAAAAACGCAGCTCCGGTGACTTCGATTGTCTAAGTCACGGAGCTGCATTATGTTTGAACACTTTATCGTATGCCTGCTTTAGTTAAGCTACAGGTATTAGCGCAAAGTTAAAACTAAGGCTATCACTGGTTCCCAGTCTGAGCTGTGCTGCTTCAGGCACAGCAAAACCCGTGGCATGGCAGCTAAGGGTGTAGTTACCGGCTTCGAGTTCATCGAACAGGTAGTAACCATCGGCATCTGTTTCGGTAGTTAGTCCATTTTCGACCAGGTTGATAATGGCATTTTGCATGGGACTACCGTTGACGGAATTGGTAACCATGCCTGAGATATCGGAATCAGCAGTCACACTGCTGCCGCCAATCCGCTTTTTCGTGCGTCGAAGTTGCATATAATTGCTGTACATGGCCGGAAAGGAACTTTTGTTAAATTTCACAAAACGGTCGAGTTCAAGATTGAGAATGACACCGCATTCCTTCATCAGCCGTTTGATTTCCTCATTCGTATGCCTGCGGGTATCCAGATTATTCTGGGTGTCGGTCAAGGTTTGTTCAAAAACAGTAAGTTGATTTTCAAACTCGGTTACCGCAATGGCTGTAAGTCCCAGATCGGTTGCCACGGTCTCATTTTCCCTGAGTAATCCTATTACACTGCGTGATATCTCAATGACAATCGGCGCTGAATTATTCCTTATCCGTGTGTTGAAATTCATAAACGTGTTCAGTAAGGTATTGTCCTGTCTGCGATTGGCAATCATGATACCCATATTGATCATGTTTTGCAGTGATTCGGCAACTTTCAACCTGTTATCAATCCTGTTTTGATAGAGTGAGCTTACAGGTGTCACGAGCAGTCCAATCTGTGTTACCATTTCGTTTGATCTTGTCACAAAGCTGTTTTTTACGGCTTCGGCTTCCGGCTTATTGGTAAAAGCATTCGGGTAGTTGTCGAGTACCCGGGTTATTGCCCTGTACTTCTGCGATCTTTTAATGTACTGTTTCATTGTTTTGATTTTTTGTTTTGGTTTGTGAACTTTTCTTTTTTAATAATCCGGCTTTCTTTTTCGGATTGAAGTCTGGTATTAGCGAACCTCTACCAATAGGAAAGTCCGTGACAAAAAACAGTAAAAAAAGAGATGGTATAATTGTAATTATCTGATATACAATATTTATAAACGCGGAAATCAATTCTTTGGATGTTGTTAACCGCACCTGAAATCGTGGGGATGATTCCCGAATTTTAGTAATTACTATCTCATTTTGAATAAAATAAGCTAGTTTTTGTCGGAAGAACTCTATTTTTTCGATGTCCAGGCTAGGTTCATCATTGCAGAAGGATTTGCTTTTGATGGACGAGGTTTTAATCACGTAGCAGGTGATTTTATTTTTATAGTTTAAGCTTGTATTTTCAATGCAGGACTTTTCACATTCGTAGCAGGAGATTAATTTTTCGATAATAGAGGTCTTATTCTACTGGAAGGATGTTTTTTTATCGCCACAATACCATTTATTATCATAGCCGGTCACAATTTCAGGAGTTATTAACACTTATAAGCCTGTTGAACCCGAAATGCAGGTGTCTGATCCGGTATTTATCAATTTCCGGAAGATGTTATCAAATCATGTTAATAATCTACACATAATGTTGATAATTAAATTGACAATCAGGATGTTCCGTGATGTAACTTTGTGCCTGCACCAACAATCTGAAATTTTTCTGAAAAATTTTGTCACGGATTTACCTATATGTATAAATAGTATTGTAATGAAACAAAAAATTAGAAAACAACCGAAACAATTAGCCACAGCAGCAATTGCTTTTGATGAACTTCTGCTGACTATGGGCTGGAAAGACGATGAAATAAAAGCAAAGGAGGCCTTTGCTAGTCTTTATGCCCATTTTGGCAATTATTTGCGTCTGGTATGCGAAAAAACATTTGAAAAATACAGGCATTGGTACAACGCCTCGTTAATCGATTTTTTATTTGATGATGTAATGCTGTCTATGTATGAAAAACCGGATGTTTTGCTGGTAGCCATCGATGGGAAACCGAATACGATTCATTCCACAATCATCAAAGTTGAACTGGGTAAATTGGCTGAAGAAATTCTATTAAAGACACTGATAAAAGCAGAAGACCCCTATCGGAAGCACCACATTTCGTATGACAGTACCTCAACAATGCATTTATTAAACGCGCAATGCATAGATGAGCATCACGAAACAGAAGAGGAAACTGAATACAGATCAATTTGTGAATCAGTAAATGATTCAAAAGAAGAGATTGAGGGTGAATTGAATGGTGAATTCGTTTCGCATTCAAGCTATAACTGGGTCAATTTGGATGCTTCTGAAGAGGAGGATGTACAAGACAGCACCTTACCAGAAAGTTATGAAGTTATTATTTCAATTGCCAGAGAGATACTCACCGAAAGAGAGTTTGACATTCTCACTGTCAGTCTTGAGTTTGGGTCGTACCACAAATATCTGCCCCCTGAAATTGTTGATCAATTGTGTAAACGGTGGCAAACAACTGATGACAATGTCAGACAACTTCGATCACGATCGATCAAAAAAATAAGGGCTCATTTCGCTAAGAAGCGACAATATAGTGATCCTGTAGAACGCAAATAGTTCTGCAACGCCAGAGTCGGCGTTTCGACTCAATACATTGTTCTGTAAAATTATCAGAATCAGGTTAAAACCATAATTTAACTTACAGAAATACAACTACATACAACAATATTCGCAATAAAAAGAAACAATATGAAATTACAATCAGAACTTAACGAAGAAAGTAGAATCATCCACCTGTTAAACGAATGCCTTCGTGCCAATGGTGATTTAATCCCTGTTACCTTAGTTCAGGTAATGGCCTTCGAATTTAGATATCAGGAGGACCTTAACAAGCCATCCTCCAAATTACCCGATCCTTATGAACTGCTGGCCAGAGGCAGAAAACAAAATCCCGACATCATAAACTCTGAGATTAACAGGTCAGTCGAAACACAATATTTCAGCGCTGCTGCACGCAATGGCAAGGAAATATCAGACGAAATACGAAAGAAAATGGATGACGACCGTAACTCAAAAAATTAAATGGAAAAAGGGTTTCAGGTTACAAAGTTTCAAGTTACAAAGTTTCAGGTTACAGGTTTCAAAGTTTCAGGTTAATTTGAGTTTGTCCATAATGTCCGATTTCTTCGTTATTCTCGATCCTCAAATCAGTCATGTACCTCAGTACACTCCTGATTTTCAGCTCATCGAAACCTCAAACTCGAACATTCTGAAGCAAACTCCCGACTTTATGGACAGATTCTAATTATATATCAATTCGAATCCGATTTTAAATACAACTCATTGATTATTTACAAATAGAATCACTCAAAAAAATATGACATCAACTACTAATAAGACAAACTATAACCTGTCGCACAAGAGAATGATGGCCTTGTCGGATCAGGCCGCCTATTATGCCGATACCTATTGTCCGGCGCCATCACCTGTTTATCCGCATATTATTGCTGAGGCGCTCAGGCTTTCTTATACATTGAATGACTATGGCAATTCATTTGACGGTTACCTCGAAAATAAGCATGGGAATTTTCATGCTTTTCTACATGGCAAAGGCCCCGACAACCTGCAAAGTCCGCGCGTTCGCTTTTCATTTGCACATGAGCTGGCACACTATATCCTTGATGAACATCGCAACGCTTTGCAAAATCCTTCAACACCTTCACATGGTTCTGCTGCACCGTCCGACTCTCATTTTGAAGTTGAACGTGAGGCAGATCTCTTTGCTGCCTGTCTGCTGATGCCCGAAGACCGCATTCGAAAGGATTTACTTTCGAAAAAACTCCGTAAGCCATGCATTGCCTCCCTTATTACAGAGATAAGTTTGAAATACCAGGTAAGTTTTACAGCGGCAATGCTGCGATTGCTCCATCTGGATTATTATCCGGTGATGATCGTTTGCAGTCAGCACAACAAGCTTAAATGGCTGCGCTATAGTGAAGACTTTCCATTCAGGAGCCTTCATCTCGGACCTGAAAATCAGATGCCGGAACTTACATGTGCCGGTGAATATTTTGCTGATGGCACTAAGTATCCGGGTAAAACGGAGACAGTTTATGCTGAAGACTGGTTTATCATTTATAACAATTCCGATCGCCGCCGTGAATTGAAAGAGTATTGCATCTATCAGGAATCGTTGAATCAGGTGATGAGTCTGATTTGGGAAAGCTGATGGGATGGTTTATGCAGAAGCAAGGTGTAATGATTAATTCAAAATTCAAATATCAAATTGCAAAATGCAAAAGTTTCACAAAACAGCTGCTTTGGACGTTGGACGTATGATGATCGCCATAGTATGAAAGCCCAGGTTTTCAGTGGTTTGGTGGCAAGGCATAACGAAAAATGCAGAATGCAAAGTTAAAATGCAAGAATTAACTATAAAGCAAAAGGGCGTGTCAGGATAATCATTCAAACAAAACATCAAAACACCTTACGAAGCAGAGCGCTGGCCCGGCCAGGCCGCGGGCAGACGGAGCGGTGAATTTCAAAACAGCTGTAAATCCGGCAACGGCATCCCGATGCAATCGGGAATGTCTGGTTTTCGCAGGAAACCACTACTTTGCCGAGAT
>CAJBPB010000204.1 GCA_903957365.1 uncultured Bacteroidota bacterium | reverse complement strand
CGTTCGCGGCGGATGAGTTGGTTGGTAATCTGAGCACACAGGATCTCATCGCTTTCTGCGACATGAAAGAAATACCCCTTACTTTGGATCGAACTGCCCTTGAAAAATCGGTAGAAATCGCTGCTGGATTTTTGCATTAGTCTTTCTCCGGCATACCAAAATCCTGATTCTGTTCGTCTGTCTGTACATATTTTTTCTGCAACCAGAAATAAACCGGGATTCCGGACAACATCAATACCATACCAATGACTGCCTCTCGTGGACGTGTATATAAAGTATTGACAAGAAAAAGAGCACAGAAAATCACGTAAATAGCTGGAATAATCGGGTAGCCCCAGGCTTTATAGGGTCTTTTGGCATCAGGCATAGTCCTGCGTAAAATAAAGACCCCCAAGCCATTGGCTCCGTAAAAAATGAAAATAGCAAAAATACTCATGTCGGTCAACTGATCGAATGAACCTGACAATACAAGCACTGCTGCCCATATTCCCTGAATAAGTAAGGCGTTCTGGGGGACTTTACTTTTATTGAGGTTCCCGATTTTCGCAAAAAACAATCCCTCTCTGGCCATGGCATAATAAGGGCGGGCACAGGTCAAAATCTGAGCATGGGTGCAGCCAAGGGTCGTAATAAATATTAAAAAAGAGATGAACATGGCGCCATTGTACCCCCAGAAACTTCGTACAACCTCAACAGCAGCAATTTTTCCACCATCTGTATGAAGGGTTTCAAAACTTTCAATTGGTAAAACCGAGAGATAAGTAGCATTTATCAGCAAATAAATAGTTATGATAATGCCCAGTCCAATCGCGATACCGATGGGTATCACCTTGTGAGGATTCTTGACTTCACCACCAATATATCCAATATTATTCCAACCCTGATATGCCCAGAATGCAGCGAGCATAGCCGTAAATATCGCGCTGGTTGTGACTGAATAACCGTTGGTAGTGTGTAAAGACAGGCTCCTTGAAATGCTTGCACCTTCGCTGTTAAGACCGAAACCAATAATGATAATGATTCCGAAAAGAACCAGCAGAACCAAGGCATTCCCAAGTCCGGCGCCAGTTTTTACGGTTCTGGTATTGATCATTGTCAGTCCGATAATGATGAAAATAGCAATGAGTTTTACTGTAAAATTATCGAAAGGGTAAAACACACCTCCTATCGTAAATGTAGCCAGTGATGTAAAAAGCTGAGGCAGATTCAATATATTATTTAACGATTCGGAGCATACATAAGCTATAGATGAAATCGCCGCTGTGTTGGCAACTGTGAACAACGACCATCCATAAATAAAAGAAAAGAAACGGTTATAAATCTTCTTGAAATAGGCATATTCGCCACCAGTCTCGGCCAGCAATCCAGTAATTTCAGCATAACTCAACGCCCCAAACAAGGTAATCAATCCGGCAAGCACCCATGCAATAAGTACCCAGCCTGACGAATGCAAGCCATCGGCCATAGGAGCAACTTTTTTGTAAACTCCTGAACCAACAACACTTGCAATAACTATTGCAACCACATACCGTAATCCCAGTGAGCGTACCAGATTATTTTTTGAAGTCATTGATTCAAGTTTAAAAAGAAATTGAAAAAAATAAACGGTGCGAAGATTGCAAAAAAAAATGAAGATGCAGTTATTTATACTGCTGATCCATAAAATAATAATTCGAATCAACAGATTGCATGATTTAGCAATCGGGAGATTTTTTGAAACAAGCATTACGCTGAATAAAAGCGTGTTCAGCAACAATCCATTATTTGCAAATCTGAAATTGAAAATCCGGACTTAAACCTATTTTGAAATGCCAGGCATAAAACCGAAAAATTCCTAAGAAGAAGAAAACAAGTCATTACTCATACTGCCAGCCACAATTCAAAAAACTTCAATTTGATTATACCAAAACTGAATAATTTATTAGGTTAAATTTATTTACTGCTTTAACTTTGTTTCAGTCATTCAACAAAACAAACCTTTAAAAAGACTTCATCATGAATGATAAATCAAATTTTGGATTGCAACAAAGTCAATATGTTGATTTTAATGGATTTAATGGTGGTCTTGCCAATATTGTAATCACCGAAATGGTAATCATGCATCCGTGGCAATAATCCTTAAAACAATAATGTATGAAATCAAAAATTATAATTATTATCATTTCAATTCTGATAACAGAACACGTATTTGGTCAGGAAATAAATTTTGCCTGGAGCAAAATTCCTGGAACATCTGGAAATAATATTGGCAAAAGCACTATCTCCGATAATAACGGATATTTATATGTTGCAGGAGAGTTCAAGGCAGATTTCATTTTTGATGATAGTACAATTACAGGATTTGGTCAGAATAATATCTTTATCATGAAATTGGATATTGATGGTAATCTTATGTGGTCAAAACGCTTAGGAAGTAATGGTAATGCGATTTTAGGTCAGATTTGTTTTGGTAAATATATGAATATTGTTTGTACGGGAACGTTTTCCGATACATTACTTTTGAATGATACAACAATCAATTCAAAAGGGAGTAATGATATATTTATCATGAAAATTAATAGTTCAGGCGAAACAATTAGTTTCATTTCTGACGGAGGTATTGGCAATGATGTCTCAAATTCGTTATGTATTGATAACAATAACAATCTTTATTTATGTGGTGGTTTTACTGGAAATACAAGCTTTGGGAACCAATCGCTGACGTCATCAGGTTATTGGCAAGACGTGCCAGATGGAGATTCTGTTTTTATTTTTGAACAAAATGGTTATTTTTTAAAATATAACAGCTTAAATGAATTTGAATTTGCAAAGCAGATTTGTAAAAACAGAAGTGTTTTATCTTGTATAATTTCAGATTCTGCCAATAAGATTTACACTGCTGGATATTTTAATAGTTATGATGATTTAACAGATACAATTGCAAGTGAAATTGGAAATTTTTTAGTTTTTAAGTATGATCAGGACGGAAATATAATTAATCTGATTCAGGAGGGGAGCAATAATAATTTTATTACTGCAAAAGCATTAGCCATTGATAAGGAAAATAATCTATTAGTAACAGGTCAGATTGGTTGTTCGGGTTGCATTTTTGGAGATTCCTTGCTCCCGGTTTCATATAATGATGCATTTCTCGTTAAATATGATAGTTCAGGTAATATGAGTTGGATTAATCTCATTGGACAATATAACGGAGATTATGATGGAAATGAAAATTCCGGTAATTCTATAATAGTAGATAAATACAATAATATAATATTATCGGGATATTTTGATGGAATAGATTTAAATGGTCATATAATGATCGGTAATAATTCATCAATTGATTTTTTAGTAATGAAATTTGATAAAAACGGGAGCGTTACAAATATTGGTAAATTTGGCTATTCTACGTGGGACGCAGTGGAATCAGTAACTATAGATAGTCTAAATAATATTTATTTCACTGGATACACCTATTTAGGAGCTACTTCAACTGAATATCCATCTTATATTTTTATAGCTAAAATTGATTCATTTCCATTTCTTGGTATTGAGAATGTAGCCATGAATGATAATATTATGATTTATCCCAATCCTTCAGACGGTTCATTTGCAATTGACTTTCCAAATGATTTTAATCAAACAGCGACAATTTCTGTTAGCAGTATTGAGGGTAAAGAATTATATAAAACTGAAATTTACAAAAATCATAATGAATTTTTTTTACAAGCACTTACGTCAGGCTCATATATAATTAAAATTCAGGTTGGGAATATTACATATAATAAGAAATTAATAATTCAATAAAACAAAACTATTGTAAACAAAGCGTTTGTACAATGCAGATTTTACGGTGGTTTGTAGGATTCATGTCTTTCAATTCAATTGGTAGCAGCGGAAAGCTGAGTGCTTCTATAATCACCAGATGGTAAATGCCCGACTGTAAATACTACTCTCCGGCACATCAGATTAATATGTAGTCAGAATCCGGCCAAACGACTTATTGCTG
>CAJBPB010000203.1 GCA_903957365.1 uncultured Bacteroidota bacterium | reverse complement strand
ATATGAAATCAATTGCATTGGGTTATGATAAATATGAAGAAACCATTGCAGATGCCTCCGGGAAACAGCATAATTACGAAACACAAAAATTTGTGATCCCCCGGTCTGGTCATGAACCGTTGCTGGGAGGAATTTCATTGGATATCACCAGCCGCAAACAATCTGAACTGGCACTTATTAAGGCAAAAAACGAAGCCGAAAAAGCAAATCATGCCAAAAGCGAGTTTCTTTCACGTATGAGTCATGAACTTCGCACTCCTTTGAATTCAATTCTTGGCTTTGCCCAGTTGATGGAAATGGGAGTATTAAGCCCAAAACAAAAAAAAGGTGTGAATCATATCCTTAACAGTGGAAGGCATTTGCTTAGTTTAATAAATGAGGTACTCAATATTTCCGGAATTGAAGCCGGAAAACAAATGCTGATGTCTGAACCGGTTCAGTTAGTGGGTTTAATACACGAAATCATTGATAGCATTCAGGTTGCAGCAAATAAAAGAAATTTAACCATTGAGTTTGCTGATTCGCCAGCCAACAGTCTTTATGTGCTTGCCGACAGTGTCAGGTTAAAACAAGTGTTGATTAATCTGATCAACAATGCGATTAAATACAATAATGAGGGTGGTAAAGTTACCATTGTAACATCATTACAACCAACAAATGACCATGGAAATACCTTCTTGAGAATTTCAATCAGCGATAATGGAAATGGAATTAATCCCGAAGATATCAGCAAGCTCTTTCAGGCTTTCGAGCGCATCGGTGCTGATAAGACCGGAGTTGAAGGCACTGGTCTCGGTCTGATGGTTGTTAAAAAACTTACTGAAGCCATGGGTGGTAATGTTGGTGTAGATAGTGAGCCTGGCATAGGAAGTACATTCTGGATTGAATTACCACTTACCAGAAATCGCAAACATGTCACCAAAAAGTCCTTTGTATCATCAACAAGGGGATTGGGGAAAACAAAACAAGGTGAAACTATATTGTATATTGAAGATAATCATTCAAATATTGAATTGGTCGAGGATATTTTAGCGAGCCATCATCCTGAAATCAATCTGGTTACATCCAATTATGGAAAGCAAACCATTGAACTGGCCAGGATTCATAAACCTTTGTTAATATTGCTCGATCTCGATTTGCCTGATATACAGGGGGACGAAGTACTGGATGAACTTTTGGAAGATACTTTTACAAAATCAATTCCGGTAATAATCGTCAGCGCCAACGCAATGCCTTTTCAGGTTGAGAAACTGATGCAGGCTGGCGCACTTGATTATCTTACAAAACCGCTGGATGTAATCAGATTTCTAAATGCCATTGATCAATATATTAAGATGTGAGTTTTGTTGAATCATAATAAAAAACACCATGAATGAATCGATATTGAAAAACGCAAAGATCCTTATTGTGGATGATAAGGAATCGAATATTGATATTTTGGGAGGTCTGCTGGAAGAATCCGGTTACACAAATCTGGAATCTACCACCGACCCCCGGCAGGTTGTAAGTCTTTTCAGGTCATTTGAGCCTGACCTGATCCTGCTCGATTTAATGATGCCACATCTGAGTGGGTTTGAGGTGATGGATCTGTTAAAAGATGAAATTCCTCCAAATACTTATTTGCCAATTCTTGTTCTGACAGCAGATATTACAATTGAATCAAAAATTCAGGCACTTTCGGGTGGAGCGAAGGATTTTCTTTCCAAACCATTCGATATTTATGAGGTGAGGCTCCGCATTAAAAACCTGCTCGAATCGCGCTATCTGAATCAGCAACTTGAAAATCAGAATAAGATTCTGGATGAAAAGGTAAAAGAAAGAACACTCGATCTTATGACGGCCAATAATGACCTTGACAAGGCAAATAAGGAGCTGGCCGTTCTCGATAAAGCAAAAAATGATTTTCTTAGTCTGATCAGTCATGAGATAAAGACTCCTCTGAATGGGATCCTGGGTTTCACTGATATACTTAAAGACCGGATTCAGTCACCTGAATTACTTGAATTTCTTCATTATTTAGAAATGTCTGCCAGAAGGTTGGAGGAGTTTTCGAACAAAGCACTGCTTATAACGGAATTGATTGCTGAAAAACGAGAAATTGTAATAAATAATATTTCTCCTGATGCATTGATAGACAAAACAATAATACTATTTCAAAAGAAAATAAAGGCAAAAGGCATTACTTTTTTGTTTCAGAAAGATCAGGCAATAGAAAAAATTAAAGCGGATTCGGAATTAATTCAAATCTGTTTTGAACAACTGATTGATAATCTGGTGAATTATTCGCCTTACAATGAAAAGATTGTGATAAAGATATTTGCGGAAGAACAGTCCACCATTTGTGAATTTATTGATAATGGCAGTGGTTTTACAGATAAAATTCTTGACAACCCTTTTATAATTTTCGGAATTGGAGACAAACACATTGACAGAAATACAGGAACGAATCTGGCCTTGATTAAACTGATAATGGATGCGCACAAGGGCAAGATAGAAGTGCGGAATAATTTGACAAAGGGAGCCACGGTAACACTGATATTTAATAAACAGAGATAATTGTCTGAATTTCAAATCCCGGCGTGGCTTTATCATCACGGCAGGTGATGATTGGTAATCCGGGTCTGAATTGCAATTACGGAGACAATATATTGATCGAAAATTTATTAAACTCCGGAAAATGTTTCCTATTAATCGAATTTCCTTTATTTATGTTAGGATTATGTGCAGATACATAATTAGGTTTTGCTTTTTTTACTATACATTCTTGCTTTGAAATCGATAATCCTATAATTTTGCGAGCCCGTTCTGCCTTTTTGATTGTCATAGTAATGGTTCCCGAAAGACGAAGGTCGTTGTATTCAGTTTTAACCCTGTTGAAATTTATAATAATGGTTGAAACCCTGCAGCAGTTGGACTTTATTGTAAATTTTAATTCAAAAAATCAATACTTTTATTCCACTTTCTTATGAAAATGAATTTTATTACAAAACCAGTATTCTGGTTTGCATGCCTGTTTTTGGTAATATTTCCTGCAAGCTTTCTGACAGCAGCGAATGTTATGGTTACCCTGAGGGTTAATATGTCGGAGGCTTATCCAACATCCAATGTTTATGTTGGCTCCGACTGGGCAGGTTGGGAACTTGCCAAATTTCAAAAATTGACTGATAATAATCACGACAGTATCTTCGAAATAACCGTTTACCTTCCAGCCGGCGCTTCTTATAATTACAGATATACAGTGGGTAATGCCGACTGGGGTGGTTTTGAATCTTTGGGCGGAACTCCTTGTGGTTCAGGACCTAATCATGAAGACCGGAATCTTATTGTTCCGCAGGTTAATACTGTATTTGGTGTTGTATGTTTTAATTCGTGCACTGATTGCGGTGTAACAGTGAATACAGATCTGAATTTAAGCGTTGATATGAACGGGATTGGCGTTTCGTCAGAAGGTGTTCATGTTGCAGGTAATTTCAACAACTGGGATGCAGGTTCACTCACATTGACCGATGCCGATAATGATAATATTTATGATATCACCATACCTGTTATACCAAATCTGGATTATGAATACAGTTTTCTGAACGGAAATTCGCTCGCCGATGCTGAAGTGGTTTTTGGCACCTGCGAATTCAGATCAAAACGTCGTGTAACCGTTTATAATGAAGCATTGACTGTACCGGTTGTTAAATTTGGAAGTTGCAATGCCACAGGTGAACCGATTCCGGAAATCAGGATTGCCTGCATAGGAAATAGTATAACAGAAGGTGGAGCGGGTAACCATGTAAATAGCTGGCCCATCCAGTTAAGGGATATGCTGGGTGAAGGGTATTACACTGAAAATCTGGGTGTAGCAGGCACAACCATGTCTAAATCAGGCGATTCACCCTGGTGGAACAAGCCTCAGTATGATTACACTTTTGATCTGAATCCGGATATTGTTGTAATAAAGTTAGGAACAAACGATTCGAAAGGCGGCAACTGGAAACCGGTAAATTTTGAAGCTGATTATATCGAATTGATCAGCCAATTCCGTGCAATGCCTTCACATCCAACGATCTATATGGCCACACCTGCGAAAGCATATTCATCCGCTTACAATATCAACGATGAGGTTATCTTCAGGCAGATCATTCCGATTATGCAGCAGATAGCTTTTGAACACGCTGTGCATCTGATCGATATGTACAATACCACTTCATATATGCCATTGAATTTTCCGGATGGAATCCATCCAAATTTTGAGGGGACAAAGATTATTGCCCAAAAAGCCAAAGAGAATATTATAAAGGCAAAACCAGTAATATCGCAGATTGAAACCACGGCTGATACAACCGTGAATGATTTGTATCAGTGGTTTTACAACGATAGCCCCGTACCCGATTCTCATTTTCGCACCATTCATGTTACTCAGGAAGGAAAGTATCAGGTTGTGGTAAGAATGTCAAATTATTCGAATGATATATTTGTTTCGGAACCATTTACGATGGCATTGCCTCAGGGTGTCAGCGATGCCGGACTTACCGTTGATTACGATGTAGTTTATGGTGTTGACCAGACAGTGGGATCAGATATTCATATTTATCCAAACCCGGCTTCAACCTCAATAAAGATTGAAAACGCAGCCAATGCCGATGTCACCATTTTTACTGATTTGGGAAAAGTAATCATGACCCGGCAGAAAATAGATCTCAATGAGGTTATTGTTGTCGAAGAACTCAAAAACGGTGTGTATTTCGTCAGGCTGACCAAAAATAATTCATCGGTAACACAGCGGTTGGTTGTGCTTAAAAATTAAAGAATCTGCTTAACGTTGGTTTTCAATAAACAAATTGTCTGAGCTGTAAAGTTCGCTGCCGAGGCATGCGAAAAGCCGGTAACAGTCTGATTTCTTTACGGTACAATGCTAAAATATTTGCGGTGTGCCTGCTGAAGCAATGTACTTAGCCTGTTGAAGTTTAAGTATTTATGGTTCATGTATAATGATAATATCAGACTTTACAAGCAGACAATCAACAACCGGCACCACCAAGCTGAATGGTAAATTCCTGTATAACTTTTGTTCCTTTCGGATTTTCCGCCGGACTCCATTTTGGCATTTTATTCATCGCATCAAGTATTAAACGGTCTGTTTTTATATCAGTTGATTTCCAGAACAGTCTTACATCAAAAACTTTGCCTGTTTCATCAACCTTGAATTTCACAGTTGCCTGCTGAATTTTTTCAATAGCATTCTGTTCTGAAATTTTATAAATAATGTTTTCCATCAGATATTTTGTCAGATAATTAAATCCACCCGGAAATTCAGCTTCGGTCTCAGGAACTACTGTAACAGCCAAAAAGCCTTCTATTATCCTGTCATTACTGCCGGTTCTGTCTTTTTCCTTGTTTTTATACGTGAACTTGATTCTTATATTGATATCAGTTCCCAGATCAGCTGTGTTTATGATGTTTTTTTGTTCTGCAGTCAATGCGTAGCCTTTACTTTGAGATGTAAGTAATTTACCATTGCAGGAAGCTGAAATTTCTGCTGAAACATTATCAATCACCATTTCATAGCCTTCCAGTGGAAAAAGAAAATACCCGACTGCATATTCTGTTTTTCTTCGGTTGTCGAGCTCAATACGGTCTTTATAATCTAAATTCAGGTTAATCCACAATTCAGGTATAATATCTCTGATGCTGATAGCCTCAGGAAGCTTCTCTTTTTTAACGATGGGATTCATTCGGCCAAAATAATAATTATCCGGATTTTGTGAAAATCCCGGAATCATAAGTAAGAGCAGGAACGCAGTAATAAGGCTGTATTTCATAGGTAGCTTTTTTTTAATTTACAGGTCAAAATTAGTTTTTATATAAAGGGCATCTTGTTAGTAAGTAGTTATTGCTTTGTTAACGACTTGTTAATGTAGCGTATATGCCATACTTAATAGCTAATTTTGGGCAGTTATATGAAAATGAACCGCACATTTCTGTTTGTCACCATTTCATCCATCGCATTATTCATAGTGCTGATCATTCAGGTAAACTGGATATACCAGACCGCGAAAATAAAGGAAGATCTGTTTAATGAAAAGGCAAATATGGTTCTTTCAAGGACAACGGAGGCATTGCTTTCTGATAAAGAAACCTGCATGAAAATCGGCGCCTGCATCGACAATGAAAGTGATCCGGGATTAGTGACAAAGCTTGGAAAGGATGAAGTCTATAAAATTGATTCATTGCTAAACTATTATATGAAATTCTACAACTTTCATATCGACTATACTTTTGCGGTTGCAAAACCGGGTAATATTTCGATAGAAAACGGAATGGTAAATTTTGTTTATAATAAACCCATCGAAGATGATGCCATTGCCAATGGTGTCGAACTGAAACTCATTTTCCCCGAGAAAAGGCAATTCATCATTGCGGAGATGGGAAAGCTCTTCATCACTTCTGTTTTGCTGATACTTATTGTGCT
>CAJBPB010000202.1 GCA_903957365.1 uncultured Bacteroidota bacterium | reverse complement strand
CCGTAATCCTCCTCCAAAAATAAGACCCTGACGTTCAAAGAAAATCTCATCCCAGGTTTCTGTTATATCTATCGGGTAACCACTTACACTCGTATTGTCCTGTAATTTGTCTTCTGTAACTGTCCCGAAAGGGATTAAATAGTTTCCGGTTATCTGAAACTGCAGATTGTGAAGGATATTGAATCCAAACCTCAATCCGCCATTAACGTATAATGTCTGGTATGAATAATCATAACCACCTATGTCACTTACCGATCCGCTTTCCATCCCGATTCCAACTACAGGTCCGATATAGAAATTCCGTGCAAAATAAAAGTCCTTGGCAAGTCCACCTTCAATTTTCGTGAACATGATTGATTCATCCGTCAGACTAAGTTTTGTAATATCATAGGTTTTCATATCGAAACCACCGGCCACATAGAGTTTTAAAGCTGTTATTCCTGTTTTCAGATTCAGCGCGGCATTGAAAATGGACATGATATTGTATTCAAGAGAAATATTGGCACCACCCATATTCCCAATAGAGTAACCCAGACAAAGTCCAAAACCCCAATCATTTTTCTGCTCGACATACATACCCATATTACTGAGTTTTTTTCCGGCGGTCTGATAGAACAGTGAAGGCGCAGCCACACCTTTGGAATCGCTGATAAAACTTCTGTTTTCAACAACGCTTTTTGACCGGATGACGCCCATTCTTTTTGAAAATTCTTTTCCGGAAGCATCGAGTCGTGCTTCATAAACAAAAAACCGCTGGTCCAGTTTCAATCCTTCTTTCTTTCCAATTTTTACTCCTAATGGATGTGCTGAAGTAATCTGGGCTTTGACCCTGAACTGATCACTCAGTTTTTCGATACTTGTAATTACACCGTCACGCGAATCATTAACCAATTCCTCGAACAACTGGTCAGGTGTTTTCTGGACTTTAGGCGCCATCACTCCCTGGTCAGCATTGTATTGTAATGCTTCAGAATTAAATGGAATGCAGGCAATTCTCTTGATTGGGAAAATAGTGTTGTCAAATAATTGTGACCTGACTTTTTTCAATTCCGGATCAGAACCTGCATCAACCCACATCGACAGTAAAAAATTATTGTAAACAGAATCGTTGAAGTCAATGCGGTACAAATAGACATTTCCGGTAGCTTTATAACCGTTTTGTGTTCGTTTGACTTTGGTTTCACTGTTGGCATCCATATTGTTGTAAACCTCAGTCATGGTTTTGATGGAAGTATAATCGAAAATAAGAATATAACTTTTGTTTAAAAGAAGTTCGCCGGCATCTCTTAAGGCATCGTCTTTTCGCATGGTGGCTTGTGCTTTTTGGTAATCAGTCACATCAGCGTTGTACATTCCTCTTTTTGCAATCTCATCCATATTGAATGACCCATCCGATTGTCTGTTGAACTCTTTTGCTATAATGGTGTTCGGAATTTTATATGATTTGACCAGATCGTAAAGTGGCTCAATAAAATTGTTGTTCATTTTATTTTTTATCGAAAGACTAATGCTATTGGCACCTTTGGTCCGGTCAATCATCTGATCTCTACTGAAATTTGCCGGTAATAAAGTGTAGCTCAGGTTATTGTTGTCAAATTTATCCGGAATATTTAACCGGTTTGGGGTCCGGAAATAATTCAAATACGGCGAATCTCCATAATCAAGAACCAGCATGGTAAGTGAATTGCGGGCGTATTCATTTTTCACGATGTCAGGATTCTGGCCGACTGAAATTAAATGAAAACAATTGATGAGTAACAGCATTAAAATGCTTCCGGAGCTAAGTTTTTTCATGGTTTGATTATATTAACATTACTAATAGATTGCAGAAATGCATCTGATTCAGGCAGGAAGAAATCGTAGAGTTTTGTTGTTCGTTTTCCATGTATAAAAAACGCTGATTATGTAAAGTTAACCATGTTTTATTTCATAAAACAAATTTTTAAATAAAAAAATAATCAATTGTGTGATTTAGTGTTTTTTTTGATTGAATAATTCAGGTAATGAATTGATATGTAATATATTAAAAAAACCTCTCTCCGTTTCCGGAAAGAGGCTTTATAATTTAGTATCAATGTATTTATGGCCGTGTATAAATCAAGGATGCATTCCGGTAACCGGCAATATTTTTATACCAGTCTGGATAAATCACGCCCATACTTATAGCCCATTCTGCAAATTTAAGATGCGCCCACAATATTTCCTGCTTTTCAATAGGATAATCAAATGACTCATAGATGTTTATTGCCCAGGGTAGATTTTCAGCTGTTTTGTAGTAGGTGCCAGTGGCCGGATCAGTGTTATCATCATAAACACCAAAAAGACTTGTATCAACAAGATCTGTTGGTGGATAGTTTGGTAAATGAACTTCAACGGATCTGACTTTATTGACAAAAATGAAAGGATTGAAATTGCCAATATCGAGATCATTCATCGTATAGGTATTAGGTTTTACGACGATCTGAATATTTAATGTGTCAGGATTAACATAAGGTGCTGACAATTCAGTATTTACACCGATTCCTATACCAGGATGTGCCATCTGATTATAGGCGTTGTCATAAAGTATAATAGTCGGTTTGCTTTGGCCTTGTTCGGTGCCGTTCGGGTTTAATTGAATGAATGTTTCACTTAATTCAAAACCGGTAACGGTAAGATCATTGGCATTGATAGCACCACTTAACTGAAAGCCAAATCCGTTTTCATAAGATGCTCCGAAAGCCCTGATGATAAATTCGCCTGCAATCGTTTCAATATAATTTGATGTGTTTGTTGTAATTACAAAACGGTAATCGATCACAAGGTCATTGAAATCAAAATCCCCTTTTGCAGGCCATAAGTCTTCGTAACCCAAAGTTCCATAACCAATAGCCGGATAATTATTTATTATTGGTCCGATACTGCCTGTAAAAGGCATCATAATACCACCATGCTGAATACAATGAAACCCTGCATTGTCAATGGTTGAATACCTGATTGTGATGGTTGTTTCACCATCAACAGGATCCACTTTAATTTCCTGTAACGGTTCCCCGGAAGCATTGGTTGGAATCGCAATACCTTCAACGGGGAAAGTCGCTGAAGTATAACTAATACCATTGATGGTGATAGTGTTCGCGTTTAACGGAAAAACGGTGATATTAACAAATGCTACGGTCCCAAGATCAGGATCTGTTCCGCTGAATGCATTTGCAGGGACCGTAACCAAAACGGAACCACCCGGATTTGGTTGTGAAGAAAGTGTTGTGGTTCCTGCAAAAGGTCGCTGTTCGATGCCGAAATCAATGCCTGTGATATTATTTCCTCCAACTGAGATACTTGCCTGACCGTTATTATTAGCAACTGTTCCGCCAGCTCCTGATCGTTCGCCGGTATTAACCCAATTTTCCGGTAAAATTCTTGCAGGCGCTGCATCACCAATCGTTCCCTGCACAGTATTCACATCAAGTTTGAGCGAGCCAAGAGGTACACCTGAAAATGAATAGGTTCCATCCGGATTTACCGCAGTTGTCAGGACTACAATATTCGATGCATTCAATAAATTAATGTAAAGTTGGTTTGCTCCGATGGTTGAAATTGCAGTTCCGTCCACAGCACTATTTAAAAGACCGTTTAAATCGTTATAAACAGTTCCGCTAATCAGTATTTCCTTTACCAGACCGGTAAGTGCAATCATATCTATTCCGCCAAATTGGGTACCTCCGCTGGTATTTGTTGGAAAATTGGTTGCATTGGTGTAATTGATAAAATCGGAGGGACTAGCTGAAACAGGAAAATCGTATGCACCAACAGAATATCCATAAACGGTTTGTCCATTGGTTAATCCGAAATCACTGAACTTAAGAAAAACTCCGCCCACTCCCTGAGCGCCTAAATCTGTACTTGCTTTGAGATTACCTGAACCATTGTCACGACGAACAACCACTGAACTTTGATTGGCAACAACATTAACAGCACCATAATTGGAAGTCGAAACCCTTAAAACATTCGAATAGGCGGTTGGCGTGCCACTGCCATCCACAGCTGTAATTACAGCAACAACAAATGGGTCGTGTTGCCCAACAACTCCGCGTTCCATCAAGGCAAAACCTTGTGCAGATGCTGAAATAAGATTGATACCAGCACTTACAACAACATCCAGTCGTTCTATATTATTCAGGTTG
>CAJBPB010000201.1 GCA_903957365.1 uncultured Bacteroidota bacterium | reverse complement strand
TTTGCATTTATCTTGCCCCCAAACCCCCAAAAATGGGGGCTTACGTATTAAACTGATCATCCTGCGTCAAATGTTCAGAACAGGTGTTTTGTGAAACTTTTGCATTTTGACTTTGCATTTTGCATTTTGAATTAACTATCTCCCAGACACTGAGTTTATGGACAGCCTATAGTAAAAACGGGATAATTTGTCGCATGAATAACCCCGACCTTCAGGTCGGGGAAATCAGATAATCAATCCAATATGGGCTTTAGCCCAATCTTTGAGTGCGATATCAATACGGAATTTGTCCTGATGGCAGTATAAAATGGATCTGCTGAAAAACTCTCAGTTTTATCGTTATGTCTGAGACATAAATGCTCACTTCGACAGGCTCACATCGACAGGCTCACATCGACAGGCTCACTTCGACAAGCTCAGTGACCGCAATTCTAAAGTCTCTGGCCTGATTATTAGGCAAAATAACCGGTAATTCTTCGTCCAACGACCAAAACAGGTGTTTTGTGAAACTTTTGCATTTTGACTTTGCATTTTGCAATTTGCATTTTGAATTAACTGTCTCCATGACACTGAGTTTATGGACAGTCTATAGTAAAAACGGGATAATTTGTCGCATGAATAACCCTGACCTTCAGGTCGGGGAAATCAGATAATCAATCCAATATGGGCTTTAGCCCAAACTTTAGGTGCAGTTTCGATACGGAAATTTATCCCGCTTGCAGTGTAAATAGTAGCAATATTTTTTCAATACCCGTATTTATTCTTCCAATGTGCTCTCAGACTGGTCCGCATTTCCTTTTCACGGGCATTGTCACCCGGATCATAAAGATTTGTCCCTTTGATTGCCTCTGGCAGAAATTCAAGATCAACAAAATTACCCTGAAAATCGTGGGCATACTGATAACCAATGCCATAACCAATGTCTTTCATGAGTTTTGTCGGGGCATTCCTCAATGGAATAGGTACTCCAAGGTCACCTGTTTCCTTCACCAGTTGCTGCGCTTTTTTGATGGCCATATACGAAGCATTGCTTTTTGCAGAACAGGCAAGATAAATGGCAGTCTGTGAAAGGATGATCCTGCTTTCCGGCCAACCGATCTTACTTGCGGCATCGAAGCAGGCATTGGCAAGTAACAGTGCATTTGGATTGGCGTTTCCAATATCTTCAGAAGCAAGTATAAGCATCCTGCGGGCGATAAATAACGGATCTTCACCTGCTTCGACCATGCGGGCCAGATAATAAACCGCTGCGTTTGGATCGCTGCCGCGCATCGATTTGATGAAAGCGGAGATAACGTCATAATGCATCTCACCACCCTTGTCGTACTTTACAAGGTTGTTCTGAATACATTTTTCAGTCATCTTATTCGTGATGGTGATTTCACGGTTTTTCATTTCGTCAGCCATCATCACTTCAGTCACCAATTCGATGGCATTCAATAATTTACGGGCATCACCGCCACTGAGATGATACAAGGCTTCAGGCTCTTTAAGATTGATTTTTATGGCATGATCTCTTTCAAGCCTTTCAACAGCCTTGGTCAATAAAACTTCCAGATGGCGTTGTTCGAGTGGTTGTAATATATATACCTGACAACGAGAGAGAAGAGGAGATATCACTTCAAATGATGGGTTTTCAGTAGTGGCACCAACCAGTGTGATCAGTCCTTTCTCGACTGCGCCAAGTAATGAATCCTGTTGTGATTTGCTGAATCTGTGGATTTCATCGATAAACAGAATAGGGGAGGTGGGCATTCCTTTGGCGCGTTCAATCACCTCACGCACATCTTTCACGCCACTGCTGATGGCGCTTAATACAAAAAAACCACGTTTCAATTGTTTGGATATGATTGAAGCCAGTGTTGTTTTACCAACACCGGGGGGTCCCCAGAAAATCATAGAGGGGATGCGTCCTGAATCAATGGCAATACGCAAAATCGCACCCGGCGCAACAAGATGTTCCTGTCCGATATATTCTTCCAGACTGGTTGGACGAAGACGCTCTGCCAGCGGTGTATGTAGTTGATTCATTATTGTGACAATTTTATTTGTGAATTTATGTAGTAGTCCGAAGACCGAAGACCAGTAACTAGTAACTAGTAACTAGTAACTAGTGACCGGAGTAAAATTACTAAGTTTATCAATCTTATTGCCTAAAATATTCCGCATTCCAGTTTTTTGAATTTTGTTTTCGATTATTGGTTTTCAAATATCCACGCTCAATTCAGCGGGTTTTCATACATTTGTCAAACACATTGATTAGTTTGTCCATAATGTCCGATTTCTTCGTTATTCCCGATCTTCAAATCAGTCATGTACCTCAGTACACTCCTGATATTCAGCTCATCGAAACCTCGAACCCGAACATTCTGAATCAAACTTTCGACTTTATAGACAGAC
>CAJBPB010000200.1 GCA_903957365.1 uncultured Bacteroidota bacterium | reverse complement strand
GCGCCGGGGATCTTTTCCTGGCCAGGCTTGACGACAACATCACAGGCATTGGTGAATCCGCCATTTCCGGAGGTCTGTCGCTCTTCCCAAACCCTGCAGAGAACCAGGTCACGATTGCATCCCTGCCGGGGCTACTCTAACTCAAATTTAAACCCTGTAAATCAACGATTTACAGGGTTTTTTCTTCCATGGGTGCCGAATGGGGTACCGAATGAAGGTTGTCTTTTCCCATTTTCCAGATTATAACTGATTTTTTCACCTAATTTTTAATCACTTTTTTCACGGATGAATGTGTTATTGTCTGTATTTTCAGAAAATAAATTCCTACAGGTAATTCTTTTGAGTCTATTGTGAAAGAATTCAGATGAGTTGATATTTTTATCCACTCCTTTCCAAGTAAATCTATGATCGTTATTTCCTTCAGTCCAAAACTGGTATTTTTGATGACAATTTTTAATTCATTGTCAAACGGGTTGGGGTAAAGTTGAACTTCTGAAGGGTTTTGGGAATAATAATTAACATTTGTTGATGGATTATTAGTGGAGATATTTGATCTCGAAGAAATTATTAAACTTTTCGAGATTGAACAGGGAATAGGTTTTACGACCTCTATCTGGTAATAAACATACCCACTTGGTGGATTTAAATCTGTGTATGAGTTCAGGGTGGATGGGACTGTTGAAAGAAGCGTCATATTAGCAGCGGTTGTTCCTCGGTAGATATTATAAGAAGGAAAAGAAAAGCCTTCGTAGCTATTCCAGATCAGATTGTAAGAATTCCCCACTCCTGAATTAATATTTAAATGAATAGTCATATTATGAGGACTTCGAGCAGTTTCAGCATTGCAAAAATCAAATATTGAAATTTTATACCTATTGGCTTGTTGCAATGGATTTGATGAAGTATCAATGAATTTGCTGAGAGAATCATATAAGACTGATCCAATCAAATTATATACATTGGCTTGATTCCCTTCTTTGTAAACATTATAGTGATCAATGGAAGAGGAGGTTGGCTTTTCCCAAACAATTTCATTCTTTCCTGTAATACTATCAACCGTAACTATGCAAATTTCCGGAGTGTTTAACGGAATAAGGGATAATGTAACATTATCCGAGGCTGAACAACCATTTGGTGTGGTAACTGTGACAGTATATGTTATATTTTCCGTTACTGTAGCTATTGGGTTGGGAATACTTGTGTTGTTCAATCCTGTGGCTGGGGACCATGAATATGCCAAACTACCAGTTCCGGTATAATTAGTGGTTGCATTCAGTAAAACAGAACTCCCACAAGTGGCAGAATGGTTGTTTCCTGCATCAACAATTAATGGATTCACATTCACACTGACATTATCCGCGGCAATACAGTTGTTCACTGTGGTCATTGTGACAGTATAGGTTGTGGGGATGATGGGACTTGCAATGGGGTTGGGAATATTTGAGGCGTTTAATCCAGTTGACGGAGCCCATGAAAATGAGTTGTTTGATAATGAGAGCTTCCCGAAGAATGGTGTATAATTAGGCTTTCCCCCAATAATAAATCCCGTATTTGAGTCTGGAAAATTAATGGCTAGAATATTTATGTTTGGAGTGGAGGATACTAATGATTGAAGTTGCCAGGTCCCTCCTCCATTTGCTGTTTTTAATATTGTGCTATTTGAACCAACAACATATCCAAAATCTATATCAGTAAAATATACCCCATATAACCATTCTTGCAAACCAGTATTTAGGGTTGTCCATGTATTTCCTCCATTTGTAGTTTTTAAAATCACACCTCCAACTCCCCATTTATAGCCGGCTGCATAACCTGTATTTGAATTTGGAAACTGAAGTCTCCATAATTGAGTGATTGGATCTGAATATTGTATTGCCCAGTTTGTTCCGCCGTTGGTAGTTTTTAATATTATACTACCGGTACCTTCACCACCAATCGCAAAACCTGTATTTGCATCAGTAAAATATACAGATCCTAAAGAGACAGAAGTCCCAGAAATTTGAGTTGTCCAGTTTATACCACCATCAATAGTTTTTCTTATAGTACCTCCAGAACCAACAATATATCCAATATTCACATCTGTAAAATAAACAGATTTTATATCAAAATTCAAAATAGAAAAAGTCCAATTTATTCCTCCATTAGTTGTTTTTAGAAATACTCCACCACTGCCTTCCCACCCAACAGCATAACCTGTATTTGCACTGGGAAAATATATATCCCATAACATGTTTGAATTATTCAATGTCTGATATACAATCGACCAAGTAATTCCACCATCTGAAGTTTTAACTATTGTATGATGATCAGCAACAGCGTACCCCGTATTTATGTCTGTAAAATAAACAGACCAAACATTAGTATATGACGATCCGGTGATATTCAAATCTATCCATTGGGGGTCGGCATTGAGCTGAACTGCCCCCCCGCAAGTAATAGTCTGGTCAACTCCAGCATTGACACCACACTGAGAAAACGAAAAATGTCCGTAAATCAAAAATGTACCTAAAAACAAGTATTTTAAAACAATCTTTTTCATGGAACTTAATTTATAGTTTTAAACTTGACACAATACATTTACCTAAGTTATACCCCAGTAGGGATTATAATACAGTTTCTATATATTGCTACAAATACCTGGTATTAAATAAGCTCTTCACTATCACTTTGGGCCTGATGGTGTAACAATATCCAAGAAAGAGTTCGACGCTTCCGCTGGATACTTTCGACAAATTGCCGATCGTGTAGTCGTAGGAGGCCCCGATGCGAAACCCCTTCAGATTAACGCCTGCCATCACGGCTACGGCGTCCTGGTAACGGTAAGACAAGCCGGCCCAGAACAGGTTGTTGTATTCAACCCGGGCGTTGATGTCGAACTGAACATTCAGAAAGTCCGATTTGACCAGTACCGACGGGATGAGATACAGGGGTTTGCCGCGCTGGGCTGCCAGGTTGATATAGTATCCGCCGGTGAGATAGAAATTCCGCTTTTGCCCGTATTTCACATTGCCAATATCAGTCGAAGATTCCAAAAGGTTTGTGGCTGAAAG
>CAJBPB010000199.1 GCA_903957365.1 uncultured Bacteroidota bacterium | reverse complement strand
TGCACGACCAGATGGAAATATTGATTGGTTGACTTCGATTCCGAGCCCACAGACAGGTGACTATGGTTATGCTGAATTTTTAAACAGCATTGGAACAACAATAATGGGACGAAAAACTTACAATGAAATTATTGGATTTGGAGTTGATTGGCCATATATCGGACTCGACTCTTATGTAGTAACAAGCGACAAAGAATTGAAAATTCAAAGTCCAGAAACTAACTTATTGACAGAAAAAATCAAAGACTTTGTTGCTGAAACTAAAAGCAAAACGAATAAAGACATTTGGCTCATTGGTGGCGGACAACTTATCACAACGTTTATAAATGAGGGTCTTTTAGACAAGATGATAATTACGGTTATCCCGAAAATTATTGGAGAAGGAATTCCTTTGTTCGCAGACAAACCAAAAGAAACAAATTGGAAACTAATTGAAGCGAAATCATTTGACACTGGAGTAGTAAACTTGACCTATGAAAAGGCTGAATGAAAAAGAAACACAGCACACAATAATTAGGGCTTCATGTGGTCGGCATTACCCAGCAGGCAACTCCCTTTGAAAGAAATCCCTACCCTGAACTTGCTTTTGGAAATTGAAATAAGTTTTGATTGATTTAGCGAGTCAAACGGAAGATTCAGATAAGCTTAATTTGAAACCTTGATCCAGGTTTCCTTATTTACTGAAACACTTTATTCATCCAACAATCCCCGGCCAGTTTTCACAATCCGTCCTTCTTTTTTGAAGTCCTGGATCATTTTATCCAAAATACCGTTTACAAAAATGCTGCTGCGGCTGGTGCTGAAATATTTGGAGATTTCGATAAACTCGTTCATTGTCACTTTTACAGGAATAGAATTGAATTCTACCAGTTCGGTAAGTGCAATTTTAAGAATCAGCATATCCATCACAGCGATGCGCTCCTGCTCCCAGTTCGATGTGTAATCAGCAATCAATTCACCGTATTCTTCACTATGCGAAATGGTTTTCCGAAATAAATCCTTTACAAAAACAAGATCTTCGTTTATATCATCATTGTCAGTACGGTAAATACCCGGAAATTTTGAAAACTCATTGAAATCCTTGTCCAGGAATTTCAGGAACTTCAGCATCAGTTCCGAAACCAAATGAAAATCATCAACAAAATAGATACTCTTTTCCTCATAAAACGATTCAAGGAGTTCAAAATCGGTAAAGATTTTCTCAATTATTGTAATGATGAATTTTTTATCGACAGCAAATGTGGGGTTTTCCAGTTTCATGTACTGATCATAATCAGGCATCTCACGTAACTTTTGATAAAACTTACGAACCATCTCCTGCTCCTGCGACCAGTTCATCTTATACAAATCCTCTTTCCTTTTAAAATCACGGTTATCGTTGATGGCAGACAAGAGTTTGTTCTGAACAAAATTCATGCTGGGGTTCAGATCATCTGGTGTTGGAAAATGTTTGTGCCGGTTTTCCTCGAGGCGTTGTTCAGCAAAACGGGTAACTTCGATCAGGAAGGAAAACTGCCAGAAAAATAATTCGTGGAGTTTATTGATACTGAGGAGCAATTGTTTTTCACCAAGCAACATATCACTGTTTCCTGATTGAAAGTAGGCGTAAAGCGATTGTAAAACTTTAACGCGGAGGTGCCGTCTGCTAAGCATAATTTAAATGAACTTTATGGTTTGATTAATCACCGCACAAAAGTACTAAAAAAACCGCTGCTGCTGCAAAAACCGAAATATAAAAGAGAATCAACGCCCGATTCGTTTGACCGATTTCCAGCAGATTTCAACATCTTTCCAAACAGTATAATCCCGGGCATACAACAGATTCAAATGGTGAACAGTTTCTTTGTCAATGGTTTGTGATTGAAAAATGTCTGCTGGATGAAGGATTCCCTTTCTTATTCTGGGTAGTCTTCCATGTACAGAATCACTTGATGTCCCATAACTTACCCATGTTCGAATACCAAATAATACTTTTAAAGTATTTACCATCGCTTTAAACCAATGCGGAATGATAAACAACAACACTGGCGAAATTGAAAGAAATACAATGGAATTCAAAATATCGAACAATCGCTTGTTTCTCCGGTTTTCAGATGTGTCAATAGCTTTAATATCAATTGTATATAAATCACCTCTTGTATTGATTGAATTGCTTCCGATGATTGATAAACTGTCTTCCGGCGCTATTTTATAGTCAATTTCAGCATCATGCCATTCGGTCATTTTATCAATGATAACCTGGTGCGTTATGTTTTTTGAACAAAAAATTACTTCATTAATTTTATAAATTGTAATGATATCTTTCACCTGTAACATATTACCAATGAAAGCATTATCGGTAACTGCCATTTCTGAACTTTCAACTAAACCAATAAATTCAGGCTTGATTGTTGTGCTGTGCAAAATGGCTTCCACACGCATCGCTTCAGTTTTGTCACCAATTACCAGGAATCGCATCCGTTTATTTTGTCCGAAAGTATAACCCTCCGCTTTAATAAGATGCGCTGCAAACCGGTTCACAGAAAGCGCGACTGACAGCCAAACGGTACTTAAGAGAATCAGCGCGCGTGAAAAACGAAGACTTTCTGGCAATAATGCATAAAGCACAAGTATTGTGATACTTCCGATTCCAATTCCGCGCAAACTCCGGATTAATTTCACCGGCTTGTCATAACCTCCACTCAGATAAATTGAAATTAACCAGATCGAAAGAAAAGCAGGTATCACAAATGCAACCAGTTCATAAGGATAATCGCCTCCCTGCCGGTATATTGTCAGGTTTCCCCAATAGCGCTGAATGAAAAATATACCAAGATAACCCAATAAAATATCGAAAAAGGGAAGAATTGATTTCTTAAAAAAGCGTGAAAGTATGGCAATGAATGCCCTGAAATAGATTGCAATATGAATTACTACTGAGAATGTTCGGGCACGCTGAGAACTGAAATGCTTCTGCGCAAAAATTATCATGGCATTGTAAAAAACAAATACGTAGTTCACACTGCTTTTTTTTGTGCTTTCTCCTTTGTAATGGATAATACGTGTCTCAGGAAAATAGTAATTTTTGTAACCGGCCTGTGTTATTCTGTATGACAGATCAATATCCTCACCATACATGAAAAATGCTTCATCCAATAAACCAATTTTGTCGAGGACAGTGTGGCGCATCAACATGAATGCACCTGCAAGTATCTCTATTTCAGCAGTTTTATCTTTATCAAGATATCCTAGATGATAATGCGAAAACCGCTTCGAGCGAGGAAATAACTGTGAAAAACCGAACATTTTGTAAAAAGCTGTCATTGGTGTTGGCAATCCGCGCTTCGATTCGGGGAGAAATTTCCCCTTACCATCCACCATTTTCACACCCAATCCACCTGCTTCCGGATGCTGATCCATAAAGCCAATTACTTTCGTAAAAGTATCATCTTCAACAACCGTATCGGGATTGAGAAGCAAAACATATTCAGCCTTCGACAAACGCATCGCCTGATTATTTGCTTTACTAAATCCGGTATTTTGCTTGTTTTCGATCAGAATAACCTCGGGAAACTTCTCACGGACCATTCGGTTTGATCCGTCCACAGAATTGTTATCAACCACATAAACCTCAATATCAATATCTTTCGAAGCCTTTCGAACAGAATACAGGCATTGTTCCAGAAAATATTCAACGTTGTAGTTTACAATGATTACCGACAGCTTCATAGAGAGAATTACGCTTTTCGCAAGTCAAAGATAATACAGATAATTCAACAATTTACCACGGTAATCCTGTTATCACAGACAGACCTTGATAAATCCTGATTTCAAAATATCTGGAAAAAGAATACAATATTCAAATTTTACAACTGGAATTCATCAGTTTCGAAACTAAAAACTGTTTTCAATTGACCAGATGTCTTTCGTAATAAATCTGTGAATTTTAATTCCAAAGTCGCAACAGCGTTTTAAAATGCCATTTAAATTCTTCATTTACAAGGAGTTCATTTTCGACAGCATCCAAATGAAACCACTCTGGTTTTGATGTTCTGACAAGTTCCATTTCCTGTCGGATTTCCGAAATTACTTTTTGATCTGAATCTAATTCTGACAATTTTATTTTCGTCAAAACCGATGGTGGTAAACTGTATTTTAACTTTTGTTTTATAAATAGCCAACGCAATGACATTTGCTGCCTTGGCGCCAGTTTCCAATTAGGATTTGAAATGGTTTCAAGTCCGCTCTCCATTTTTTTGAAAAGATGAAGAAAGAGTTTCCCCTGCTTTTTCTTCTTCATCGGAATACTTAAAGCTTTGAATGCAAACTCCGGACTGTAAAATGGTGTTGTCGACCATGAAAAATATCGGTTACGATCTTCGCCTTCAAACAACCAGACCATTCCTCTTTCATGTAACATAAACAAAGCATACTTTTCTTCATAATTCATTGCTCTGTATGCATTTACATTATGCATCAACTCCGCAAAGTATTCCTTTTTATGCATTGAGGTAATCTTTAAAACTTTTTCTAAAGGAATAATTGAATGCTTTGTGACCAGATAATTCAAAAAATCACATTCATTCCTTAACGTTATGGAAGGCCTTAAATCAGCCAGAATTTTATCACCGCCATCACCTGTAATCTGCTTCAGATTGTTGTCCTTGAAATAGTTGAGAAATGGAACTATAAAGCCCATACCAAGATAATTTAATCCCTGTTTCGTTTTCAGAAGGGTCTCCAAACTCTCTGAAGTTTCTGGAACAAGATCAATTATTTTGTGATTATGATTGATTTTTAAAAGCCTAACAATTTGACTGACAGAATCAAGGTCAGCATTGGATTTGTCCTCAGATTCATTGTATGTGAGATACGAAATATCAACTTTACTATGAGCTAAAATACCTGCAATCAGGCGTGAATCAAGACCTCCACTTAATGAAACTGCTGAATCTGGTAAGCAATTAATCCGGTTTAAAACTGCTTCATTTAACAAACCGAACAATTGATCTTCCGAAATTCTTTCCCTGGTTTCAGTATTTTGAATAGTAAGTCTTTCGCCTTGCTCAAATGTTAGTTCGTTTTCATCCAGATCCATCAAGATGATTGTGTTATATGGTATTCTGAGAATACTTTTCCACAGTGTTTTATTTCCGGGAACATATCCAAACAGTAAGGTTGAAGCAACGGCAAAACGATCATATTCAACTTCGGCTATCATCGATTTTATAAATGAAATCTCGCGGGAAATGATGATCGTTTCATTTTTTTTCGAATAATACACTGGTAAACGACCGAATATATCATTGAATATGAGAATCTTATTTATACTCCGGTTGTACAATATAACAACAAACTCTCCATCTGTAGTGGTAAGCCAGGGTTCAATTAATTGTGTATGAAATCCATCTTCAGAAATAATTGAAGAAAAAAAACTGCGAATCGAATCCTCGGATTTGTTATAAATTTTCCCTTCTAATAAAACCAATGTATCACCAAATTCGAAAACCAAAGACGGATATTCGGCATAGCCATTCATCGCGAGAAAAATGTTATTTTTTTCAAAAATAGTCTTACAGAAATAACGTGAATCAAACTGAAGCACATCGACAGCCTCAGTGATTGTCTGTTTTAAGGTATTTACAGCTAATAAAAATCCAGGCATAAGAATTATTTAAAAACAATTTTAGGATATGCTAAATTAAAGAAGTTATCGTTTGATGAAGTCAGTTGACATTTTTTTTCCTGACCTTTATTAATGTGTAAGAATTCAATTTTCCGCTACCGGAGCAAATATGCATATAATCCCGTAATTTTGAAAAAAAGTCATGATGTATTCTATGCCTGAAAAATCATCCAAATATTTACGTTTTGGACTGTTATGCAACAGTTTAACACTCGAAAAATGGCAGGCAGAAACCTTACTATCACTTCTTGGTGGTGGAATGGAATTACATCTTGTTTTAATAAAAGATAATCCAAATGAAAAAATTCCTTTTCGAAAAAAGATTATCAATTACAATTATAGTCGATTACTTTTCAATCTTTGGTCAAGATTTGTCTTTCGACCTGCATCGAAACAAAGTGTAGATATTTCTTCAATAATTGGCGAATGCCGGCAATTGCTTTGTTCAACAAGTATAAAAGGAATTTCCAATGTATTTGATAATCAAACAATTGAAATAATTAAACAGGAGAAACTTGATTTTCTGCTGCGTTTCGGATTCAATATCATTAAAGGTGAAATTTTAAATGTAACAAAATACGGAGTCTGGTCGTTTCACCACGATGATGAAGAAGTAATCCGGGGTGGCCCTCCAGGATTCTGGGAGGTTTTCAAACCACTCAATACCAACGGTGTCATCCTTCAAAAGCTGACTGATTCGTTAGATAAAGGTTTGATTTTAAAAAAGATACACTTCAGAACAATCAAACATTCATACAAAGCCAACCTTGATCAGGTATATCTTGGAAGTACTTTTATGCCTCTTTCTGTCTGCAGAGATATCATCAATTCGAAATATACTGAGACCCTTTCCATTTCGAAAGCCAAAGTCGTTCATCCTCCATCCAATTTTTTGATGTCCACGTTCTTTGTGAAAATGGCTTACCGAAGAGTGCAATATCATCTGAAAATGCTTTTTCGTCAGGAAGATTGGATTGCCGGCATTGTGCATCAATCAGGTGAGTCATTTTTGCACGCTTCTGCGAATAATATTTCAACGAAAGAAATTCATTGGTTACAAAAACCAACATCATCATGTTACACTGCTGATCCATTTGTGATTGATTTTCAAGGAGATACTTTCGTTTTTTTTGAGTTATATGATTATGCAAAAGGTAAAGGAATAATTTCACTGGCAAAAGCTTCAGAGAATTTCTCCAAATACCACGAAGTGCTTAATACTGAAAATCATTTTTCGTTCCCATTTGTAATTGTTTTGAATGAAACCCTGTATTGTATTCCAGAATCCTTTGAATCGAACGGAATTCAAATCTATCGTTTTGATATTCAAATAAATAAATTCGTTTTTGTGAGCACTATTCTGAATGGAATACAGGCTGTTGATCCGGTTTTATTTGAAAATGAAGGTTTATGGTGGCTGTTTTTTACTTTGAAAGACCAACCAAGCGTTCATTTATACATATATTATTCCAAAGAAGCTTTCGGACCATTTGTCCCACATGCCAATAATCCAGTTAAATCATCCATTTTTGATGCACGTTCTGCCGGTGCGCCATTTATTTTAAATAATAAACTGATACGTCCGGCGCAAAATTGCGCTGAAGATTACGGAATGTCTGTCGTTCTTAACGAAATTAAGGAACTAACACCTGATAGTTTCATCGAGATTCCTTTTCAACAGCTAATGCCCGATCCGGATTGGAGATTTCACAAAGGCATGCACACTTTTAACAGTAGTTCTGAATATACCGTTATTGATGCCAAAAGTTTTAACTTTATCTGGTCAGGTTTTAAAAAAGAACTTCTTTTGAAACTTAAACTTCACAGACCATGATGCTGCGAAAAATTCTCGCTACCTCCGGAACACGCATTATGAATGCGCTAAGCAGTTTGATTGTGCTCTGGATAGCCGCCAATTCGCTCGGATCGGAAGCATGGGGAACAGCGGGAATTATCCTGTTGGATATCTCTCTGGTTCTACTGGTAGTTGAATTGGTAACAGGCAGTGCGATTGTTTTTCACAGTTCAAAAGAAAACTTTACCTCTCTTCTGCTTTTATCAGCAATGTGGACCTTTTTTGTTATTGGCCTTTTTGCTTTCATATTTTTTATTCTCAGTGGTTTTCCGCATTTATACAGTCTGATGATACCTGAAAACTACGGAAAACATATACTTATCTTATCGTTAATCAATGGTTTTTATGGTTTCAATCTTAATGCACTGTTGGGAAGAGAAAAACTAAAAGTGTTTAACGGACTATTTGTACTGCAATTTTCACTTTTGCTTGCAACTATGGCCAGCTCAGTCTATCTTTTCGACATACGGGATGAACGCGCATTTGTATTGGCTTTGTATGTCTCATACACAATACCTGCATTCGTCGGATGGTTTATGATTGTACCCTATATTGAGAAAAGTACTTTCACACACACAAAATCTATTTTCATGCGATTGTTTCATTTCGGAAGCATGACACAACTCTCGAGCATTGCGCATCTGGTGAATAAGCGAATGAGTTTTTATGTGATCAAGCAATATTTAGGTTTAGCGCCGCTTGGTGTGTATAATTCGGGTGTTCAGCTGACCGAAGGATTGCGTTTGATAGGACAAAGCATTTCTTTGGTACAATTCTCAAGTCTAAGTAATTCAAATAGTGATGAATACGCACGAACAATGAGTATTCAGCTGTTGAAATTTTCAGTACTGTTAACAACACTTGCTTCACTGGTTTTGATCGCTATTCCTAAAGTGGTTTTCGAAATGATTTTCAGTAAGGATTTTGGTGATATCAAAATAGTCATAATCAGTCTGGCACCTGGTGTTGTTTTTCTGGCGGCAAATACTATTTTCAGTCATTATTTTTCGGGGACCGGCAAACCAAAATACAATCTTTATGCCTCTCTTGTTGGATTGTTCGTCACAATTCCTGCAGTCTTGCTACTTATTCCTGCCTTTCAACTTGTAGGTGCCGGCATCAGTGCATCGCTGGCGTATGGTGCTTCGGTATTGTATCAATGGTTGGTTTTTAAAAAACTTACACACACAAAAACTTCCGAATTACGTATAAGTATGCATGAAATCAAAACCTTTGTAGTTTCATTGAAAAGGTTACTTTAAATTTCTCCTTTTAAAAAAGAGACATTTCGTTAATAACTTATTAATGTGGTTATTATAACTTTTAAAATTGATAATAACTTAGAAACTGTCTAGATTTTATTTTTGAGTAGTTTTTTGAAGAATTAAGTCCTTAGACGAGGCAAAATAGACGTTAATAGCAGCGCTATTGACGGAGATTTTAACGA
>CAJBPB010000198.1 GCA_903957365.1 uncultured Bacteroidota bacterium | reverse complement strand
TTGCACCGTTCCTGATACACCGGCAGTGCTATGAATTAATGAACCTGTACCTGTTCCATCACTGGCAATGACAAGGCCGGTGTTGCCTGCATTATTAGTAACCGTACCGGTGACGGTGAGGGATTTACCTGATTGAATATTCACTACACCAGTTCCGTTAATTGTTAGACTACTAATAGTTACATCTGTTCCGTTAATTAGCAATGTTGCCCCATTATTAACAGTAATTGAAGTATTTGAAGCACTTACCTGAAGTTCAAGTGTGCCAGCGTCTAAAACTGTCGCACCGCTATATGTTTTAGCAACAGAATTATAAATTACTTTACTGTTTTGCTTTATGGTAAGCCCACCAGCTCCACTTAATGTTGAGCTAATCGTTAACTCTTTGCTATTAGGTCCGTATACATCAATTGTATTACCATTATTGTTTATAGAACCTCCAATCGCAAGATTACCATTAACAGGATTTAATTCCAACGGGTTATAACCAATTTTTATAGGAAAATTTATTGAGTGAGTCGCAGAAGATAGATTCTCAATTTTGGGTTTGGTTCCACTGTTGTCGTAAAATGTATTTTCTGTTGACCCAGAAATTGTCCTATTAGTTGTTGCATTTGCAGAAAAGTTTATCTGCCATCTTCCTGTACCTAAACTACTAAAATCATTTGTCATAGTAGTCTGGTTGTTGTTATCGAATAGAAGATTTCTACCTCCTTCATAATTTGGATTGTGATTATCCCAGCCCTGAGTGGTATTATACCAGTTATCTGCATTCCAATTGCCATTACCAGCATTGTTTTTCCAACTTGTAACATCACCCCAATTTGTTATATCTCTTTTTACTTCTTGTGCTGTGGATAAATAGCCATTAACTAAAAGAAATGCTAATAAAATTTGTTTTAAATCAAAAATACTTTTCATATTATAAGCGTTAAATTGTTTCCTAATTTCATAATTAATAAAACCATCATTTTAAAGAATATTATCAATTATATAACTTTTACTAACTTTATTTTATCTTGACTAAATCCTCCATAAAACACACTCAATCAAAGCAAAATAGAAATTCCCTTTGGTTAACGAATTAAATTGATTTATAGAGAATAAAGAATTTTCCAACCGATTAAAGTGAATTTGTTCAAATAAAAAAAAGTTTGCGCTAAAGTAAAAATATTTTAGAAAACAGCAATAATTTCTATAAAAAATCAGTTCAACTATCCAATAATCAGCCGCATAGTACGTCTCCTATCATGGTTTTGAAGCTGCAAAATGTACACCCCGTTCTTGAGTCCGGTTAAGTTAATCAGATGCAGGTTTTCTGTTATATTTTCCTGTCTGAGACATTGTCCCTGAATATTGTAAATACTTAATAAACAGTCTTTTGCTTCTTCCAGACTGGCGGTCTGCGTGGCTGGATTCGGGTAAAGTCTCACCCGGCTCAAAGCCTCATTTTCACCGGTATAACTGGCATCAATGTCCATTTCGATGGTGATGGCGGTGTTCTGGCTGAGGTTCAAAGTCTGTTCAACCGGAATAAAACCAAATTTTTCAACTTTTAACGCAAACGGTTGCAGTGGCGCCAGAAAACCGGCATCACCACCTGTTCCGGTATACCGTCCGGTGCTTTCGTTTAAAGTTACCAGCGCATTGGCAATGATGGCGCCGCTCACTTTTTCAACCACATGCACTGTAAGCTGGTAAAATGGCGCAGGCATCTGAACCGAAGTATATACCTTGTAATCACCCGGACCAAAATACACGCTGTGGCCGGATGGATTGCTTACTTCGATGGCTTCACCGGTGAAAAAGTCGTACCATGTTCCTGGTTTGGTAAATCCGGGTGTCATGTCAAAACCAGCTGCGCCTATATTGGCTGCGATCACCACATCCATGCTGCTGTGGCTGATCCAGATGCGTTTTCCGGTTCCTGATAAATCTGAAGAGAAACCTCCCATCCGGAAAGCATCGGTTTTGCGTAAAGCAGCCATCCCTCCAACAATCCGGCTCAGGCGTTCGCGAGCCTCGTTGTTCAGATAATCCCATCGCGGAGGTTTGTTCGACAAGCGGTCACCACCATAAAATATACTGTAATCGTAGCCCATTTCCTGAAACTGCCAGATCATTTTCGGACCCGGAATTCCCATAAACAGGGCAAAAGCCTGTTCCTGATGACGCACTGCTGTCAGGCTGTCTTTGATATTGTAATCACCATTGCTGTTTCCGTAAGATAAAGCTTCGAACATCAGCCGCTCCTCGTCGTGGTTTTCCATATAATCCATCAGGTTGGGATAAGTCCAGCCACGGTTGCCATGGAATGCCCAACCGAGGTCAGAGTTATCGGTCCAGCCCATGCCAATCTGTTTGTAACGATCGTGCATGGCGCTCCAGAGCAACATTCCGGTGTTGGCCAAAACCGTTTCTTCATCGTTGCTGGCCAGATGCTCAAGAATAACATAGGTGTCCGGATCAACAGATTTGATGTAGTTGTAATAATCCGTAAGGATATTGATGCGGCTCTGATCGTATTGGCTCCAGGCCGAAACATCATCGCCAGAATTGGTTTGAGTGAGTCCTTTCGAAAGGTCCAAACGGAATCCGTCCACCTTGAATTCGGTGATCCAGTATTTGTACACATCCTTGAAAAACTGCCGTGTGTAAGGACTTTCATGGTTAAAATCATAACCCACACTGTATGGATGTGTTGCGATGACATTGAGCCAGGGATTATTCGATGCCGGATGATCATTTTCGGCATCAAAATACATTTGTACCATCGGATTTAATCCGTACGCATGGTTTGTCACAATATCAAGAATTACAGCCATTCCGCGCTCGTGGCAGGCATCGATCAGTTGTTTGTAGGCCTTTTTCGTTCCGTAGTATTTATCGGTTGCCATGAAGAAATTGGGCGCATATCCCCAGCTTTCGTTGCCATCGAATTCGATCACCGGCATCAGTTCAATGGCATTTACGCCCAGACTTTGCAGATAATCGAGTTTGGTCTGTACTTCGGCTACCGACCGTGATTCTACAAAATCACGAACAAGTAATTCATACACGAAAAGATCTGATTGCGTTGCATTGATGGCTTCGGGAGTGAAATCCGGGACCTGCCAGTCAAAGGCCGGCTGATTGGTTTGAAATGAACTCACAACACCAATAGTTTTGTCGAAAGGATAGGATTTCAGATTGGGGTAGGTAGTTTCCGGAATCCACCGGTCGTTCCACGGATCAAGGATTTTTTCGCTGTAGGCATCGGCAATCTTCAGATTTCCATCGATAAAATACTGATAGGCATACTCTTTGCCCGATTCCAGTCCGCTGAGGGTAAGCCAGTAATGCTTCCCATCGGGCGTACGTTTCATATAATTGGCATCGTTTGGAAGCCAGTCGCTGTAATCACCAATCGCAAATGCGAAACTTTTTTGTCCGGCAGGATCAGATAAAACGAGGGTGACTGTGGTATTGTCAATATAATTCACACCATCGGAAAGTCCTGCTGGAAGTTCCTGAACCACGACAGGTCCGCGAAGATAAATCTGGACCGAATCGCGTGCCTGACCGGTATTTCCGGTTGCGATGGCTTTGATCCAATGTGATCCTGAAGGAAGAGACTGAACAATCAAGGGGTAGGAGACCGACGAGCCGGTTTCGGTAGTGAGAAGCGTATTATCGAGATACAGAGCGATCTGATTATTCTGGAGGGCTTCCGCACAAACAGGAATCACGGTGTTCGGACTCACCAAAGGCTCACGGCGCGATGGATTCAGAATTTTTACATTCAATGCCGGAACATACACATCGGCGAAAATATCTGAGCCATCGGCATTTTTATGTTCGAGAAAATAGCCGCCGGGCTGTTCAACATCACTGCGAAACACAAAGGCCAGTTTAAGAATCTGTTCGTTGGCCGGAACACCGTAATACTGACGGATATCACTGATTGACAGACTGTAAAGATTGTCATTGATACGATTAAATTTCGTTTCGGGCGTATTTACTCCCCAATCGGTTTTCACATATTTCCAATCGGAGGAGTTCACGCTCAGATTCGTAATCACACCAGTATGCACATATACATCGCCCGTAAAATTGAACAATCCACCATTGCCATAGGCTGCATTAAAAAAGATTGTAACTTCTTGTCCTTCAAGCGGAAATGCTGGTTCGGAAGTGATCAGGCTGAGATGAGCACTGCAATCGAAAACCTGATCGACTGTATAAGTATAGAAATTACCGTTGTTGTCATTCTGAACCAGACTCAGAAGATCGAAGGGATTCGAAGGTGCAGAAACCGTGCTGCTGAACAGATAATATTCTACTTCAGTCTGGGATGCCTGACCCGGAATAGTAGCGGAAATGGTCGTTCCGCTTGCAGTCATATTCACCAGAGAGGTGGATGTCCAGCCATTGGTAGAATACACGAGAAAGAAATGTTCGGAAGACGAAGGAGTTTGTGATAATGAAGCATTTACACTTACAGGAACCAGATTACTGACCAGCATAGGATTCTGACTAACCTGAGAAATACTTACCGGCTCTGTAGCTGTTTCCAGAAAAATGGCATTCGTATTCGCATAGCCATTGTCGGTCCAGATAACTTTATACCAGTGGTTTTGCACCATCTGGATGCTGTTGTTCGGATCGGAAGGAGTTCCGTAGGTAAACGGTCCGGCTTCATTTGGTACGACATTGGCATTTGCGGCCCATTGATTTCCCCATTCATTGTCAAATGAAGTGCTGACAAACTTAAACTGTTGTTCTCCGGTAGTTCCGGTATATTGAAAATCAGTTACCCAGCGGGCTGTTCCGCTGGATATTTTCTGAAGATCAAAATCGCCACCCATTCCCGGAGTGTTTGCCCATTCGTTCCAATCGCCCGGCATTCGCAATCCGTCGGGTTCATAAATTTGGGCCTGAGTTTTTGAAAATGAGGCTCCAAAAAGCATTAAAATAATCACAATCCGTAAAGATTGTATTTTAATGATTTGTAAATCAATATGTTTCATAGAATGACATTTAAAAGTGTAGTGAAATATTAAAGATATTTACAGATGATCTATGAATCTCTATTGACGAATCAGAATCTGATTGTAAACGGTTTTCATTGTCTTCAAACGAAGTATATAAGCACCTTTCGATAGCGAATTTGTTGGTAAACTGAATTTTCCGGTTTGAAGTGATTGCATCCATACAATCCGTCCGGCCTGATCAAGCAAAATGGCTTCGGTAGGTTCGTTGGTTTCGATATTCAACTGATCGCTGAAAGGGTTTGGATAAATCATGCTGCTTTGGTTCAGTTCATTCAATCCGACATAAGTCACAGTGTAGGCGGTATCACCGGTAATTGTACCGTCACCGGCAACACTGACCAGCAGATTATTGCCTTCGATGAGCCAGATACCTTCAGGTGAACCATCGGCTTCAATCACACCCCATTCCCAATCTCCGGCCTGAACAGGAAGTGTTAATGTCCAGATATGGTTGTTGTTGGTCATCGCGATGGTATCCCAGTTGGTCATTTGACCTTTGAACTTGATGTTTGTGTATGTCTGGGTGGCATCGGTAACCGTGAAATTTACCGCGAATGTTTCAATAGGATCGGTCAGGGTTAAGACTCCGGAAACATTGTTAATTCCATCCCAGAATCCACCTCCGGCTTCACTGAAACCACCATAAACATAATCCTGATCGAGCAATTGAAAGCGCGAAGCATAATAGTAAACGCCTGTTTCGGTGATGGCGCTGCCGATATTGGCCAGGTATTCGTCGTTGTCGCCACTGCTCATATTGTAAGTTGATAAAAGCCAGTTTGTCCAGGTTGAGGGATCTGTATTTTCGGTGCTATAGCCGATCCATGCCTGAATATCACTTCCCTGCCCTTCTCCTGGAGTGATGTTTGCAGCATAGACCTGTGAGTAAACTATATAATCTTGTCCGAGAGGAGTGCTTCCACTGGCCGGATATTGCAGATTAACCCATCCGATTACCGGATCAGGAAGATCGAGTACATTAAGCACACCGGAGATATTCGCTGTTCCATCCCAGAATCCACCACCTGCTTCAGAAAATCCTCCATAAACGTACGATTGATCATCAAGTTGGAACCGGCTAGCATAATAATAGGTTCCGTTTTCGGTAATTTCTGTACCGATATTGGCTAAATATTCATCGTTGTTACCAGCATCCATGGTATATTCTGCCACAACCCAGTTTGTCCAGGTTGATGGGTTGGAATTGGTTAAGCTGTAACCAATCCAGGACTGAATACCAGCGCCCTGATCGGCCTGATCCGTGATTCCTTCAGCATACACCTGAGCATAGACATTGAATTCCTGTAAAGGCTCAATATTTCCTGTCCCCGGCCATTGCAGGTTGGCCCAGCCAATTTCGATGGGTTGCACCCCGTCAACGATGTAGGTGTAATTTTCATCTGCGTTGTTGTTGTAATGGATAGTGTACAGATCATAATCTGCAGTAATTCCTTCAACAGTGGTGCTAAATGCGTAATATTCAACAGTGGTGCCTTCTGACTGACCGGGAATGGAAGCTGTTCCTGTTGTTCCCGTCATGCTTATTTCTGCCAGATCAGAGGAGTTCCATCCGGTGGTTGTATAACGAATAAAGAGCAATTCTTCAGCAGAAATACCATGATCACTTGTAACAGTGATTGTTACAGGCTGATTGGGCAGAACATTGGATGGCGTTGAAACGGTCAGAATTTCGGCCGGTTCGGCTGAGGTCTGCATGAAAATGGCGCGGGTGTCAGCATAACCAACATCTTCCCAATTCATGGTGTACCATTTGTTTTCGACAAGGGTTGCGCTGTTATCAGTTGGAGACTGATAGGTATATGTCTGCAGACTATTCATTGTAACAGTTACACCACTCCATTTGTTGTTCCAGGGATTCGCTTCCGGCCCACTTGTAAACAACCATGGATAAGTTCCCGGAAGGATATCGGCTCCTGAAGCGGCGACTGAAAAGATTGTTTGCCAGCGTATTGTTCCAACATTGATTTTGGTAACTCGTCCATCAGGTACCTGCGTGGCGCTGGCCAGAGCGAGATTGTTTGCCGGAGGATTGGTCCATCCATTCCAGAGACCAGGCATATTCAGGCCTTCCGGTTCGTAGATCTGAGCCTGGAGCGTGGTGTTAGGGATTAGCAGAATGAAAAAGGCAGCCAGCAAGGCTGAAAGAAACAGGGATTGAAAACTTCTCTGTTTGCTGTTTGATGTGGTAGAGATAAGATTCATAAATAGTTATTTTTAATGGTTATTCAAATAAATGAAGTTAATTTCCTATTGCTTTAAAACGGTTTTGATCAACTGTTTGTCTCCCTGACGGAGGATGATAAAATATGTCCCCGAAGGATAAACTGATAAATCGATGATTGCTTCTGTCGTCGACGGGGTGAATGAACGCAACAGCTCTCCGAAAGGATTCATCAGAAATAAATGGATTGTTTCCGGTGTTTCATTCCATTCAATCCTGAATCTGTTCAGGGTTGGATTCGGGAAGACAGAGCAGTTGATTCCCAGCTCTTCTTTTCCCACCCAGGTGATGACAAAACTGGTGTCACCAGTAATGTTTCCTACGTCGTCAACAGTTACGGAAAGTGTGTCATTTTCCATCAGCCAGATGCCATCCGGAGATCCATCATCTTCAATCACACCCCATCGGTAAGTTCCTGGAAGCATGTTCAGACTTGTTGTCCAGTCTGATCCATTCTGATTCATTTCAATGGCCATCCAATCTGTCATGTCCCCTTTGATCTTAATATTGGTGTAAGTTTCAGTAGCATCAGTTACTGTAAACAGTACCGGATAATAAACAATGGCATCTTCAACAGTCAGTTCTCCCGAGGTGTTCAAAATACCATCCCAGAAACCGCCACCGGTTTCTGAATAGCCTCCGTACACAAAGTCCTGATCAAGGTATTTGAATCGGGAAGCATAATACCAGATCCCCTCATTTGGGATGACAGTTCCAATATCTCCTGAAAACTCATCACTTCCTTCATTGGGCCCTTTGTAATTTGCAGAAATCCAGTTAGTCCAGCTGGCAGGATCTGTATTTTGGTCGCTGTATCCGATCCAGGCTTCCAAACCTGGTGTTTGGGACGACTGGCCAGTAATGCCTTCTATCCATGTAAGGGCATACACGATAAATTCCTGACCTGTTTCGATAGTTCCACTTCCCGGATTTTCAATATTGGCAAAACCAATAACTGGGTATGGTGGAGGAGTAACAGTCAAAATTCCGCTGACATTGTTTATTCCGTCCCAGTAACCACCACCTGCATCAGAGAATCCGCCGTAGACAACCGGCTGCGAAAGATACTGGAATCTGGAAGCATAATAATACGTTCCTTCGGTTGTGATTGCTGCACCAAGGTTAGCCATATATTCATCGTTGTTACCAGCGTCAGTATTGAATGTAGCCGGAATCCAATCTGTCCATGTGGATGGGTCGGTATCGGAAGTACTGTAACCGATCCAGGATTGTAAGCCTGTAGTTTGTCCGGTTTGCGAAGTAATATTCTCAATCCATACCTGGGCGTAAACATTAAATTCCTGAGCAGGTTCGATAGTTCCTGAACCAGGCCACTGGATGTTGGCAAAACCGATTTCAGGGTCAGGAGGCGGAGCAGAAGTAACGGTCAAAATTCCTGAAACATTGTTTGTTCCATCCCAGTAACCGCCGCCTGAAGCAGAGAAACCACCATAGACAACCGGCTGCGTAAGATACTGGAATCTGGAAGCGTAATAATACGTTCCTTCGCTTGTGATTGCCGCACCGAGGTTTGCCATATATTCATCGTTGTTGCCAGCGTCAGTATTGAAGGTTGCCGGAATCCAATCTGTCCATGTGGATGGGTCGGTATCGGAAGTGCTGTAACCAATCCATGAAAGCAAGCCAGTAGTTTGTCCGGTTTGTGAAGTAATATTTTCAATCCATACCTGGGCGTAAACATTAAATTCCTGTGCGGGTTCAATGTTTCCTGAACCTGGCCACTGGATGTTGGCAAAACCGATTTCAGGATCAGGAGGCGGCGCAGAAGTAACCGTCAAAATTCCGCTGACATTGTTTGTTCCGTCCCAGTAACCGCCGCCCGAAGCAGAGAATCCGCCATATACAGCCGGTTGCGAAAGATACTGGAATCTGGAAGCATAATAATAGGTTCCTTCGCTTGTGATTGCTGCACCAAGGTTAGCCATATATTCATCGTTGTTGCCAGCGTCATTATTGAAAGTTGCCGGAATCCAATCTGTCCATGTGGATGGGTCGGTATCGGAAGTACTGTAACCGATCCAGGATTGTAAGCCAGTAGTTTGTCCGGTTTGTGAAGTAATATTCTGAATCCATACCTGAGCGTAAACATTGAATTCCTGTGCGGGTTCGATGTTTCCTGAACCTGGCCACTGGATGTTGGCAAAGCCGATTTCAGGGTCAGGAGGCGGAGCAGAAGTAACCGTCAAAATTCCGCTGACATTGTTTGTTCCGTCCCAATATCCACCACCCGAAGCAGAGAAGCCGCCATAGACAATCGGCTGAGAAAGATACTGGAATTTAGAAGCAAAATAATACGTTCCTTCGGTTGAGATTGCTGCACCAAGGTTTGCCAGATATTCATCGTTGTTTGCCTGATCAGAACCAAATGAAGCGACGATCCAGTTTGTCCAGGTAGAAGGATTCGTATTGGTTGTACTATATCCGATCCATGCCTGCACTCCTGCACCCTGACCAGCAGCATCGGTCACATG
>CAJBPB010000197.1 GCA_903957365.1 uncultured Bacteroidota bacterium | reverse complement strand
GAATATCAGTCCAACTACGTCGCTATAATCTGGCGGTCTCCTGACCGTATGTAATCAATCCTGGCTGGTGCTGATTTATAATCATTTCCTTACACTTTGCTTGATGGTCAATATTAATTGAATATTCCTTTCCACTCCACTCGTGCATCAAAAATCCATCCCCCTTACAAGACTTGCCGCACGGGCTAAACAGATTGCTGCGGGCTTCTCCGTATTTTTACTGCACCCACCGCACACCTCCCGTGGTTGTTTTTTCTGTCACACTTTTTGCACCCACCCCACCATTGGCAATTCCACCAGCTTCGTACCTCAGCCCATTCATTGCCAATCCCTTCCCACAACAAAATGACGCTTCACTCCAACCGCCTGACTTCAATCATTATTGATAAATTCAAAAGTTGTAAAGAAACACAGCAAATCTATTGATTGATCTTAGATGGTTTAGCCTTAATTTTAAAGCCTTGTTTATAAATTTCGGTCTGCTTTTGAGGTATTTTAATCCAATATGTCAGGTTCAAAATTATCCTTACAATTATTTTGTATAGAATTATTGTTCGGTATAAAGAAGTTAATGCATACATTTATAGCTGGAAATTTACTAAATATTAATATTAACTGAGGTTTTTAGACGAACTGCCGTTACATGCAAGGTTACGAGATAAAAAATAACCATGAAAACTATAAATGAATCAATGCAAACTGCAAAGTTCAAATCAGCATTTAACATAATCTTATTGCTTTATTCTTTTATGGGAATCTGGTTTTTCACAGCTATTTCACTTATATTTTATAATTCCACGCTGGGCATGATTCTGACATATTTGATTTCAGTATCACTATTTTATGCAACTATGCATTTTCAGGTAAACAGTTTTTACATTTATATTGACAGAATTGAGGTACATTATTTTTTTCGTCTATTTAATCGGGTTATAATTCACAAATATGATGAGATTGTATCAATAGAATACCATAATCACGTTTCTGAACATATACCTCCAACTATTCAATTGATATTTTCCAACACAAAAAGAAAGATAATGCTGCCTTCAAATTCTTTTCCCGTATTTTTTTTAAAGAAAAGAAAAGCAATTCTAAAATTTTTTAATGCAAAAGGAATACCAATAGAGATTAAATCTTACCGTAATAGAGATGATGATATTTTAAGCTGAACAACACCCTAAAATTTATAAATAATTTTAAAGCGCTGCCGTTAACACTAAGTCGAATAGTCCAAAAAAAAGAGCCTTTAACTAGTAAGGGTGAAATGGCTTTTTTGTCTATTCGCTTTTCTGCGAAACCCGAAGTGACTGAACTGCCTTAAGGAGAAAAGCAAGTGTTTTTTATGCGTTGATTGATAAACAAAATAAAAATAATGCCAGTTGGACACGCACATACACAACATGGTTCCCTAAGCTAAAGCAGCTTTTACAAGACAACTGGAATACAAAATTGATAATTCCAGAACAATTTATACATGTTTCACATTTTGCAAAGAATTAAAAAACTAATTTGATAATTGAACACATAGGAGTCTTACTACTACTGTCCACGCAATCTATCTTCATAAAAATATTTTAGTCAAGGTCGCTTTGGCGGCAATGACTATTCCTTGATTATTCCTTTCTATTATGCTGAATTGCCTTCTAAGCGCCTTCGGTTGCTTCAATTTGTTATGGGGTTAAGTCAGGGTGGGGTCAAATTGACCGCAAACCCTGACTTAAAATTTTTATTCCGATTGATCAGGTATGTCATATACAGTAGTAGTAACATGGTGAGCCTGATACCGAAATAAATCCCAAAGGCATGGGTGAACTAAATGGGTTATTCAAATGATCCACGACAAATCACAGTGAAGTTTCCTTGCATGTGTCAAAAGTGTAAGGTGCATCTTGCAAAAGGAACAAGCGCGTATTACTGGCCTCTCTCACGGGAGGCTTTTTGCGTTTCATGCGGACAGGAAAGCTTTCAGTCTTTTGTTGAGTCCGCGCAGGATGAAGCTATTTATCAAAGTCAGTATTAATTATCATGTGTGCCATCCAAAACAAAGTCCCATGGGCAATGGGCAATCAGTTATGTATATCAAATATTCAGAACAGGAATTTCTTACCTACATCCAGGAAAACGAAATGAGTGAGTACAGGATGCGGGATCATAAGCAATACCAGAATTTCAAAAAGGAAATTGAGACTTTTCATCCTTGTATCCTTGAGTTTACCATGAATCAGGAAAGCGGAAATGTTTATTTCGAGTATGCCAATCTTTATCTGGAGCATCCGGATTTGAAGTTCAAGATTACCAGGCAACACAAGAAATATTCAATCTTTTGTGAATCTATCCAGGGTTTCAAGAATATCAGTTACCATCATATCAATGACTGTGCGAAAGAATTGACAGAACCACAGCATATTGGTGTCCTGACAGCAAAGAAAATCAGCAACTGGATCAAATACTATGAAGCGCTGTATGAAAGGGTGTCTGTTAAATCAAAGGAACATGATGAAGTGAAACAGAAATTCATTCAGTCCATTGAAGGATTACCTGCAATCTGGAACAGTGACAGGGATGGTGGATCTTTGATCAGTCAGGGAATTGAGTTGAAATTCAAATTGTATCCCGGGCACGTGAGCATGGATATCGGAATCCATTATGCGGTGGGTAATACGGTGGCCAATTTCATTAGTCTTGCTCAGAATAAATATTAATCAATCAGGTGTGCCAGATATACCCTGAGCGACGGTTGCTGAGCTAAGTCGAAGCTAGTCGAAGGGTACCATAATAAATCCGCAGGGCAGCGGT
>CAJBPB010000196.1 GCA_903957365.1 uncultured Bacteroidota bacterium | reverse complement strand
TAAGTTCCTTCAGGATGAAATAAGTTCGTTGGATGATCGGATGGCTGCGATAAATGATAAAGAATTCTGACACTTCGTTTTGCTTCGATAGCAGCCGCCATCACAATACTCTGAAATGCCTGCTGATCAACAGCCTGAGAACAGCTGAAGGTGAATAAAAATCCACCGGGTGCAATTTTCCGCAACGCTTCATAATTCAGGAATTTATAACCAAGTAAACCTTTGTGACGGTTGTGATGGTTTTTAGCAAAAGCCGGTGGATCAAGCACAATCAGATCAAAAGTATTTTCTTTCAACGTTTCCAGATATCTTTTTGCATCGATTGTGACAGATGTATGTTGTTCTTCATCAAAACCGTTTAAGCTAACGTTCCGGTTGCAAAGGTCGATCGCTGTTTGTGAACTGTCAACAGAAACTACTGATTTCGCTTTTCCCATCAATGCGGCAACAGAGAATCCTCCGCTATAACTGAAAGTATTCAGCACTCTTTTCCCGGCTGATAAGGATTTAAGCAAATTCCGGTTTTCGCGCTGGTCGATATAAAAACCAGTTTTTTGCCCTTTTTCAATGTCAATATAAAACTTCATTCCGTTTTCAGAAATGATTGTATCCTTTTGATTGCCATATATGTAACCTTCACTTGTAAGATCCTTATTTACGCCGGCCAGACTTTTGGCACTTTTCCAGTAAATGGCTTCAATCTTGTCTTTCATTACATCCAAAATGGCGTCCCTGATGAAGTCAATCTTCAGCGACATGCCCGTAGTCTGGGTTTGAACCACAGCGGTTCTGTCATAAATATCCACAATCAATCCGGCGAGATTATCCCCTTCGGAATGAATCAACCGATAGGCCGTTGTTTGCTTATTTCCAACCAGTCCCAGCTTTTTACGAAGCTGGTAAGCGTCGCTTATTCTGGTTTTCCAGAATTCAGTATCGAGTGGGCGGAGATCGAAACTGACTAACTTAACAGCGATTGTGTCTTTTTCATAAAAGCCGGTTCCAATGATATTACTCTGGCTATCACTGATATGGACAGGACTTCCAACCTTCAGGTTTATTGGCAATTCCTTGATGGCTCCTGAAAAAACCCAGGGATGAAATCGTTTGATAGCTTCATCTTTTCCCTTATGAAGGGTTATAACAGGATAGTAAGTTTTATTTTCTTGCATGCTGCAAAGGTAATAGTATTGTGTAAAGATTGAGCCATCAGATAGAATGAACAGATCTCCGACAGATAACTTAGAAATTGTATTTGTTTGATTTTCAAATTTTGGCACGAAATCATAAGAATCGGATCAAATTTGGCTGGATTTGCGGGATGAGTCATAATAGATCGGATCTTAGTCATATCATATTATTTATTAATGGAATGTAAGTCAATAGGATAAACCAATAATTGTCTTCTTAAATCAGGGCTGTACCTGAAAAAATAAAATCATTCAGTTTTAAAATCGTTCTTACGAATGGTTTTGAATGAATTTATAAAGGTGTCGAAAAAAAAACATAAATAATTAGAAGTATGGACAATAAAATAGAAATTGCAATTGGTATTGATTTAGCGTAATTTTGCGGCTCAAAAACTAATAAAATTTTACATTATGAAAAAATTTGCATCATTGATTTTATTTGTATCGGTAATAGCTTTGTTATCAACCGGTTGCACAAAAAAATACAAAGAGGAAATTGTTCGGTTAAATGCCGTTGCCGATAGTTTAAAAAACGTTGGTTCCGAAAAGGACAATGTTACCATGGCTTATGTAAGTGGTTTCAATTCAATTCAGTCGAATTTGGATTTGATAAAGCAAAAAGAAAAAATTATTTCTGAGCAGGCATCAGGTAGTCTGGAAGAACGTAAGAGTTATGAAGCCCAGATAAACAGCGATATTGCCGCAATCAACGATTTGTTGCAGAAGAATAAGGATCTTGTTGAAAGTCTTCGCGCTCAGTTAAAATCTTCAGGTAAAAAAAGTGCTGAAAAAACTGCTGAACTTGAGAAAATGATTGCAAATCTGACCGCAGTAAATGAAGCAAAAGATGCTGAAATTGTACTTTTGAAAGAAGATCTGGAAAGGAAAAACCTTATGATCAGAGAGCTCACAACAAGTTTGGTTGAGGCTGCTGAAGTGAATAAAGAGAAAAATACAATTATCGAAGAACAGGTAGTTGAAAAAAACACAGTTTATTATATCATCGGAACCCGTAAATCATTGCAGGAAAAAAATATCATCACCAAAGAAGGTGGATTTGTTGGTATTGGAAAGAGCCGCAAAATGAGCAGTGATTTTGATAAATCAGCCTTTACACAAGTCGATTTGCGTGAATTGAAATCGTTACCTGTTTTCAGTAAAAAACCAAAATTGCTGAGTGTTCACCCAACCGGAAGCTACGAGTTTATTGGAGCAAAATCAATCGACAGTTTGAAAATCATACATGCTGATGATTTCTGGAGTGCGTCAAAATATCTCGTGTTAATGATTGATTAAATTATTGACAATCAAATAAATAAAAGCATCCGGATTTATCCGGATGCTTTCTTTTTTACTCATTCCTTTTGTGTTAATTAATTAACAATATTTTGAAGAATCCCTTCATTTTGCGAATTTTCATATATTTGTAGTTCTTTACACTGCATTAATTCTACACTGAATACCATAAAAATATTGATATGGATAATGAAAACACCAGGTTATTCAGCAACTTTCCTGAAGTCAGCAGCCAGGCATGGCACGAACTGATTTTAAAGGATTTAAAAGGTGCTGATTACGATAAGAAATTGTTGTGGCAAACCAATGAAGGATTTGCTGTTAAACCATACTATCGGGCTGAAGATCTGAATAATATCAGTTGGTTGAAATCGTTTCCCGGCAGTTTCCCTTTTGTGAGGGGAAATCATCCATCAGGAAATAACTGGCTTGTGCGTCAGGATTTGAAGGTAACCGATATTGCATCTGCCAATGAAAAAGCCCTTGATTTGTTGATGAAAGGCGTTGATTCGATTGGGTTTGAGCTTGAGTCTGAAAAGCGGTATTCGGTTGAGGAAATCGAATTGTTACTGAAGAATATTCGCGCTGATATAGCTGAATTGAATTTTCTAAGAACCTACCATCCGAATGAAATTGTTGAGATTATCATCGCTTTGGTCACCAAATACAATCGTTCGTATGATAAAATCAAAGGATCAGTAAATTTTGATCCGTTATCACGTTACCTGCGTCGCGGAATCTGGTACAATTCAATGGAGGAAGATTTGAATCTCGCAGCCAGACTGATTAAAACATCTTCCAGATTACCTGATTTCAGGGTCATTGGTGTAAATGGTCATTTATTTACCAATGCCGGCGCCACAATAGTTCAGGAAATAGCATATACCCTCTCGATGGGTGCAGAATACCTGACACAACTCACTTCAAGAGGATTATTTGCAGATGATATCGCACCAAAAATGAAATTTTCTTTGGCTGTCGGATCAAATTATTTCATGGAGATCGCTAAGTTCAGAGCATATCGTTTGCTTTGGGCGCAAATTGTGAATGCTTTTGGAATTAATGATGCAGAGCATGGCAAAATGAATATTCATGCAACCAGTGCAACCTGGAACCTGACTTTTTACGATCCTTTTGTGAATTTGCTAAGGACAACAACAGGAAGTATGTCAGCCATATTGGGTGGCATTGATTCATTTTCAGTAATGCCTTACAATAAGGTATTTGAAGAAACAAATGAGTTCTCCGAACATATTGCCCGCAATCAGCAGCTGATTCTAAAAGAAGAATGTTATTTTGATAAAATTGCTGATCCTTCGGCAGGATCCTATTATATTGAGAATCTGACAAATTCATTGGTTAATGAAGCCTGGATTTTGTTCCTGAAGGTTATTGACGAGGGAGGATTCATCGAATCACTTCGCAAAGGAAGTATTCAGGATGCGGTTCAACTTAGCGCAGCCAAAAGGGATTCAAATATTGCCAGCAAGCGTGAAATTTTACTTGGGACAAACCAATACGCAAATGTGGCTGAAAAAGTCATTGAAGATCCGGGTTATTGGGTGTTTACTGAGGATGACAGAACTTCGGACAAGGCCGAAATAAAAACTATCAAGACGTATCGGGGTGCACAGGCATTTGAGCGGATGCGTTATAAAACCGATATTTACAGTAAGACAGCCAAAAGGCCTCAAGCCTGGATGTTTACATTTGGAAACCTTGCAATGCGTAAAGCACGTGCCAGTTTCGCCTGTAACTTTTTTGGCTGTGCAGGGTTTGAAACCATTGACAACCCAGGATTTGAAACCATAGAACAAGGTATTACCGCTGTGAGAGAAGAAAAGCCTGAAATCGTTGTGATTTGCAGCTCTGATGAAGAGTACAATGAAAATGCAATCAAAATCTTCAATGAATTGAAAAACGATACTATTGTTGTTTTGGCTGGGTTTCCGAAAGATCTTGTTGAAGAATTGAAAGCTGCAGGTATGCAGCACTTCATTCATGTGAAATCGAATTTGCTTGAGACACTTGAAGGAATTCAAAAATTACTTGGGGTTGCCTGATAACCAATAAACTACTAAAGTATGAAACCAAATTTTAAAAATCTGAATATACATAGTATTCCTGAATCAGGTTTGAAAACAGAAGTATGGGAACAAAAAAACCATATTTCAGCCGATTGGGAAACACCTGAACAAATAAAACTTAAACAGGCTTATACTGCAGATGATCTGGAGAATATGGAACATCTGAATTATGCTGCCGGCATTCCGCCGTTTCTCAGAGGGCCTTATTCCACAATGTTTGTGATGCAACCCTGGACAGTGAGGCAATATGCTGGGTTTTCAACCGCCGAAGATTCAAATGCTTTTTATCGCCGAAATCTGGCAGCCGGGCAAAAAGGACTGTCTGTGGCTTTCGATTTAGCCACACACCGTGGCTACGATTCTGACCATGAGCGTGTTGTGGGTGATGTTGGAAAAGCTGGAGTAGCGATTGACTCGATTCTCGATATGAAGATTCTTTTCGATCATATTCCACTCAATAAAATGTCTGTTTCAATGACCATGAATGGTGCGGTTTTGCCGGTTCTGGCATTTTATATTGTCACTGCTCTTGAACAGGGCGCCAGACTTGATGAACTTGCAGGAACTATTCAAAATGATATTCTTAAAGAGTTCATGGTTCGTAACACCTATATTTATCCACCGGAGTCATCGATGCGTATTATTGCCGATATCTTTGAATTTACTTCACGGAAAATGCCGAAGTTTAATTCTATTTCTATTTCCGGTTACCATATTCAGGAAGCTGGCGGAACAGCCGATATTGAACTTGCTTATACTTTGGCCGACGGACTCGATTATATCAGAACCGGCCTCAAAGCAGGTTTGAGTATCGATGCGTTTGCGCCAAGATTGTCTTTTTTCTGGGGATTAGGAATGAATCATTTCATGGAGATAGCCAAATTGCGCGCTGGCCGTTTATTATGGGCTAAAATCGTGAAAGAGTTTAATCCAACAAGCAATAAATCGATGGCTTTGCGAACACATACGCAAACCTCGGGATGGAGTCTGACAGAGCAGGATCCTTTCAATAATGTTGCCCGTACCTGTGTGGAAGCAATGGGTGCAGCGCTCGGACATACACAATCATTGCACACCAATGCTTTGGATGAAGCCATTGCACTGCCAACCGATTTTTCGGCACGCATTGCCCGAAATACACAAATTTATCTTCAGGAAGAAACAAATATATGCAAGGCGGTTGACCCCTGGGCAGGTTCCTATTATGTTGAAAAACTTACGGATGAACTTGTTCACAAAGCATGGGCATATATCGAAGAGATTGAATCCATGGGTGGAATGGCAAAAGCCATCGAAACCGGAATTCCCAAGATGCGCATTGAAGAAGCATCGGCACGCAAGCAGGCACGCATTGATTCTCAGAAAGATGTGATTGTTGGGGTAAACAAATACCGGCTCGAAAAAGAAGATCCGATTGATATTCTCGACATTGACAATACTGCAGTCAGGTTATCTCAGATTGAACGATTGAAAGTATTACGTGCAAACCGCGATGAAGCTGCTGTGCAGTTGTCGTTGGACGCGATTACGAAATCTTGTGAAACAGGTGAGGGAAATCTCCTTGAGCTGGCGATTGACGCTGCTGCTAAACGTGCTTCATTGGGTGAGATATCCATGGCGTGTGAAAAAGTATTTGGGCGTTATAAAGCAGTAATTCGTTCTATTTCTGGAGTATATTCTTATGAAAGTCGTGGTGATCTTAGTTTTATGAAAGCTTGTGAGATGGCGGATGAGTTCGCAAAACTTGATGGACGTCGTCCACGGATCATGATTGCGAAAATGGGACAGGACGGACACGACAGAGGAGCGAAAGTAGTCGCGACCGGTTATGCTGATATCGGGTTTGATGTAGATATCGGGCCTTTATTTCAAACACCAGCTGAGTCGGCCCGTCAGGCAGTAGAAAATGATGTCCATGTTTTAGGCGTTTCCAGTTTGGCTGCCGGACATAAAACTTTGGTTCCACAGGTAATTGCTGAATTAAAGAAACTTGGCCGCGAAGATATTATGGTGATTGTGGGGGGTGTTGTCCCTCATCAGGATTATCAATTTCTTTATGATGCCGGTGCAGTGGCCATTTTTGGTCCGGGAACGATTATTTCGGAAGCAGCCATCAAGATTCTGGATATTCTGATTCAGATGCGGAAATAATATTGGTTGATTAAAACAAGAAAGCCAGAATTTTAATTCTGGCTTTCTTGTTTTATGTAAACGGCTTAAATTCAATTATATATCATAAAAAGTACTTTTCAGAAACAGTTATTTTTTCCTGACTTTTTTTATAATTGCTGTTTCAGAGTTAAATTTGTTTCAGCATCTAATAATGAAATAGTTTTTTATTATTGAAGTACTTGGTTATGAGCAAATTAAAAGTCAATAATTGTTTGGATGAGTTGTGTTTTTGAAATGAGTTCATAAGCAACCAGATTACCGTAACCGTTTCGTTCGTCCATATAAACACCATTATCCAGGTCGATAAAATGATAACTGCTGCTCTCAAGCACATGGTTCATAAACTCAAG
>CAJBPB010000195.1 GCA_903957365.1 uncultured Bacteroidota bacterium | reverse complement strand
ATCGAACTTATAGGTGAATCGCTTCGCAAAAGGCAGATCCTTCTGAATTAATCTAAAAAAATGAAATAGAGAAAGAAAAAGTATATTTGTATAACCAGAAACAGGACGAAAATAATGATCAAAAAAAGGTCAAATGGGGGGGTGGTCAATTTAAATCGGCCGAGGGGTGGTCAAAAATTACCGGCCAAGGGGGGTCACTTTGAGCGGCTTTTCCATTATATCCTCAAACCGGGTATTTAACTGACCCTGGAATTCACCAATCCTATTTTCAAGGCTTTCTTTAATTAAGGCGCCAAAACTTTTATTATCAGGATTTTTAATATCTGGTTGGGTAATACTGGCTACAGTTTTATTAGTATAAACATCGATAGCTGTCAAAATATAAGTGATAAGTATATTGGGGTTTCTTGTAGATGGATCCTGTCTTGATTCATAATCAATTTCAATAATAAAATCAGGCCGGGCTGTATTCATTAATATTGTTTTAGAATCTTTATCAATAGATTCCATATCATCAATGGCATTTTCATTGTCTATTTGCTTTATCAGTTGTTCCAGGTTTTCAATAGGATAGCCGTTTTTTGAAAATAATTCTTCTACTGAAGCAATAACAAACTTCAATTCCGAATCATTGATGAACGCTTTTTTATAATCTCTGACATAGCTGTTAGAACCCTGATTATCTATTTCTTCAAGACACCTCATTCTTTTCAGCAAGGCATCTGAAGGAAAGACCATTAAGGAAGGTTTAATCTGACCGATTGCCCCCTTTGTCGCTCCTTTCAGATTATTATCATTTGAAACAGAATTACATGATAATAACATCAGGCAAACCATTGAAAGATAAAACCCCTTTATAATTTTACTTAAAACGAATCTTGTTTTCATTTTGAAAAAATTAAAATTAGCATATTCATTAGGTTTTTAGATTATTTGGTATGATGAATGAATATTTTCTTGCTGTTTTCTTTAATCGATTTTCGGCAAAATGCACTTCGGAGTACCATAACACATTTGTATTCAAATAATTTATAAACACTAATATAATTCTTTTCAACCCATAACGTAAATAACTGATATTTAGCCAATATTACAGTAAATGTAATATATATTTTAGGATGTGATAAATAAAGTAAAATATTTTTCATATTTTCTCCTATCAATATTTGTCCTGGAATATCACTGATACCGCGAACTGACATATTTCAGGTTTTTATCCCGAACTTCAACTTTGCCATTGTTATAATACAGCACCACGTTATTCTGTGATGCGCTTATATCCTTTAGATTGGTATAATATTGTGAAGCTATAAATTTCAGAGAATAGCTTCTGACTTCAACCTTGTTTGATTTGAACCAAAAAACGACGATTTCACTGCCTTGGGCAATATCTTTAAGGCCTGAATAATATGCCCCGGCAATATATTTTCCTTTAATGTCGCGTACTTCGACCTTATCACCCTTTTGCGACGCGATGTATTGTGCCATCAGCGGATCCAGCAAAAACAGGAAAAATATAATTCCCAATCCGGATATTTTCTTTTTCATAGTCCCCTCTTTTCTTAGCCAATTTTTTGTTTTGTTTGATATCCATGCTGTTCTATTCTGTCAACCATTTGAACCATGTCCTTTGGTCTATAACAGGTATTTGATTTTGTTCACAAATATGCATGGTATGTCCGGTACCTCCTGATTTTGGATTACCCATATCATCGTAAAAAATACCGAATGTTGCAGGCTTGATCTCTTTTGTTCCTATGGCTTTTATGGTATCCCGAATGATATAGGATGCTTTTATGGCAAACCGGTTTTTGTCGCCTGAAACATATTGATCAATAAGCTTTTCTGTTTTCTTATTCTGTTTTGATTGATAAACGACCTCCGGCTCAGCCGCGATATCGATATCATCCAAAGAAATTGTTTCATTTGCCTGAGTGTCTTTTTGCCGGTGCCCCGTATAGGGCGTTATTACCTGTAATCTTGCATTGTCAACCAATGCAACACCCACAGAAAAATAGTAATCAGCGCCATCAGCATTGCCGCTTCTGAAAAGTATTTTCTTCGTTTTGGCCGCAAGGAGTGAACCAAGGGCTGTTAACTTTTCTATGTCAGTATCTAAAACAGTTCTCTTTCCCTCAAGCAGTACGATTGAATTGTCCTCGTCAAATCGTTGTATAAATTCCTTAAGTGTCATTTTCGTGTTGTTTTACAATTCCCGCCAGTCAGCTTTTCAAAATCCTTGTGATGGAGAAAAATGTTTGGTTTACGGTTCTATATGAAATTGGCTTCCAATTCCCGATCTTTATCCTCTGTCAACCTTTTATACACATAAAAATGTATGTTACAATAATTTGTTGCCCTGACATATACCAGCCACAAGATTACCAGTACAAAAAAAAATATTCCCAGAAGCATATAAAAGTTTCCACCCTTCATGGAAAATAAAAAAATCGAGGGCGATAGTATCAATAGCAATTTAGCCAGCCTCGAAACAAACCCGCATAAAATACTTTTAGCATGATGCTCTTGGATAAAACGATTGAATAATTCGTAATGGTTCATTCTCTTTTCGTAAATAATATTCCCTGGTTTATGGTTGAAAATAGTAGCCTATATCCTTATCATAAGTGATGTCTTTATCGCAAACATCCCGTAACACCTTAATGTCACGCCTAAGTGTGCGGTCGCTTATTTCGAATAATTCACTCATCTCCTTTGTAACCAAAACTTTACCTTCATCAAGTAATTTGTATAAAAAAATGATTCTCTGTATCCTTTGTTTGAACAACCCCTGTTTTATGTTTTGTTTTGGGTTCCTTGCCTTGTTGACAAGATTCAAAATATAATCTTTCGTTATGGCTCTGTTTGCGTAGGTTATAAGAAATTTTACATGAAAAGGAAGATTATTAATTCGTTTACCGAAAACTATAATCGAACGTTTGCCTGAATCCATATGCTTAGCAATTTGATTAAAGTCCGAAAGAAAATCATCTTTCAGTTTCTCTGTATCCACGATCATAAGAAAACAGGGAATGGCAATCAAATCAGTTTCGATTGTTGCATGATAGATGCTCAGCTTCAATTTTTCGGCAATTTCAGTAGTGAACCTGATAATGTTCTGGTTTTTGGTCCAGACAAGAATTGTGTTTGTAGCTGACATGGTTTTCATTTAGCGAAGATAGCACCGGAATAAAATTAATCAAAATATAAGCGGACAAACGTGTGTCCTAATTACTAAAATAACAGGAAGGCAAAGTTTGCGTTGTTGTTTTTAAGAAAACTCCCGTAGCAGCCAATTCCTAATAATTGTCGTATAACTTCGTAAAAGAAAGTACAAAAACGTAAACTTCCTGAAAATAGCAACCATACACCAGGAGCCAGTCCCCGGAATTCCTTGTGACTTGTACCAGAAAAATATTTATCACCGATGATTGTTCATAAATCATACCACGCTTGCATACCATGACCAAGAATGCCCATTACTTTTATCGTTGCAATCAATGCATTGT
>CAJBPB010000194.1 GCA_903957365.1 uncultured Bacteroidota bacterium | reverse complement strand
GTACACTCCTGATTTTCAGCTCATCGAAACCTCGAACTCGAACATTTTGAATCAAACTCCCGACTTAATGGTCAGATACTAAATAGTTTAAATAAAAAAAAATTGTGATTAATCAAACAATAAATTGTATCACGAAACAATTCAATCAATGTCTTTCTTTTCAGACTTCATTTTTAAATTTAATATCATTCTTTCCGCTTCTAGTAATTCACTTTTCGTATTGATGCTTAATAACTTATACTCATCTTCATAAGAAATTTCAACGATTTTGTGATTTAGCATTTCAATAAAACCTGCAAGTTTCAACTTTCCTGAAAATAAATGGTGCTCGATGATTGGTAGAATTTCAGAGTTGTATAAGGCGCAAACAGGTTGCATAAAGCCTTTATGACCAGGCAAAACAGCCTGATAATGATTCTTTCCTGTAAGCAATAAATCAATTATCTGCTTGTCAACAAAAGGCATATCACACGAAAGTACAATGACATATTTTGTTTTCACAGCTTTCATACAGGAATAAATACCGCCCATTGGGCCTTGCCCGGTCATCAGGTCAGGCACAACTTTTAATCCGAAAGAATTGTATGCATCATCGTTTGCACTGATGAGTATTTCACCACAAATACCCGACAAAGTATCAATTGCATAGGAAATAAGTGGCTTGCCACTTAAACCTATGAGTCCTTTATCAGTTCCCATCCGCTTCGATTGTCCGCCGGCAAGTATGATTCCTGTTATCTTTTCTGTCATTTGTTGTTATAAAAAAACCGGAAGTTGGAACAAATTTTTCAACTTCCGGTAATCAATTTCTGTTAGAATTTATTTCAAAATCATATAGGACCATGCCGGCATAGCGATTGAATTCGAAGAATTCAACAATACTTTTTCACCAGTGAAAAGGTTGGTGTAAGACCCTGAAGCCTCTTTTCCTTTGAGACCCGTTTCCTGTTCTTCACCTGTCAGATTGATCAATACCAATACTTTACTAATTCCTTTGGTACGCGAGAAAGCGAGTACTTTTTCAGAATTACTAACGTCAACACGCTGAAAGTCGCCACCAAAACTACCATTCCAAAGGGCAGGATTTTCACTTTTGATTTTGTTCAGATTTTGATAAAATGCCGTGAAATCACTTTCTTTTGTCCAGTCGATTTCATCTTTAACGAAAAATTTAAGTCTGTGATCGAGTGCCACTTCCTGTCCGTTATAAATCAATGGAAATCCGGGAGCAGTGAAACCAAGAACCGCCATCGCTTTGACAGCCGCGCCCAATCGTTCAAACTCTGTTCCGTTCCATGAGTTTTCGTCATGGTTTGATGTAAAATTCATTCTGAAGCTGTTTGCAGGAAACAAAGAATCATTTTTAGCATTAAAAGCAAACACATCGCTGGCATTTTTTTCGCCTTTGGCAATCTTGTTCATGATATGATGAAATTCCCAACTGTAATTGGCATCAAAGGCTTTTGTCATCAAAGCGGGTGTTCCTTCATCTTCGGCCAGCATAAATACGGGTTTGACGGCATCAAGTTCTGTTCTTGCTTTCTCCCAGAAAGCAACAGGAACCATTCCGGCAACATCACACCTGAAACCATCGATATTTGCTTCGGTGAGCCAGTATTTCATATCACCGATCATCGCATCCCACAATGGCGGATTCGTTTCAAAGTTCAGTTGCGCTACGTCTGTCCAGTCATAAGGTGAAACAATCTTACTGTCTTTGTCGCGTTTGTACCATTCCGGATGATCGGTAACCCATTGATGATCGAATGCAGTATGATTCGCAACCCAATCGATAATAACTTTGAAACCAAGTGAATGCGCAGAATCAACCAATATTTTAAAATCTTCAATTGTTCCAAATTCCGGATTGATTCCTTTATAATCCTGGACAGAATAATAACTTCCCAATCCTTCTTTACGATTTAGTTTCCCGATTGGATGAACCGGCATAAACCACAGTATATCCACTCCTAATGCTTTCAACCGTGACAAATGTGGCACAATAGAATCGAAGGTTCCCGAATTTGTGAACTGTCGTGTATTTATTTCATAAATGGTGGCCTCTTTTGCCCAATCAGGTGTAACGACGGTCGAAACCGGCCTGACTTTTACTTCTTTCTGTTCGGCTACTTTACCTGGTTGGCAGGCAGGCAATCCGAAGACGAAAGCCATCAACAGCAGGCTTAACATCCCCAATAAACGCATGTTTTTCATTTTCATAATGTTAGGTTTTACCAATTAATATTTATTTGATTTTCAATATTTTCGATGGTGAATATATTCAGATTCCCAGGCTTATTTGTTTCGTTAAAAATGTCGATAAATGTACCGGTATTTTCAAAAACGATTTGTTTGTTATTCGCTTTCAGAAGTTTGAGCTCATCGCCAAAGCCATGCATTACGATACGAATTTTAGTGAAATGGCTATCGTAATCACCAGAGACCTTTGATATTTCTACTTTTTTTAGATTCGCATCGAAAGTAATCATACGCTGGTAAAATGTACCATTTTCAAATTCGTAGGTGCTCCCGTCATCTTCGTACCAAACATAGGGTTCCGATTGTTTTCCTTTATAAATATGAATCTCCAGCGTTTCGTCAGGCATTTCAATGGTGTTTTGGACCACAGATTGCATCGGAATAATACTACCACCCTTCACAAAAACAGGCAGCCGGTTGAGCGGCGCTTCAACAGATTGTTCCTGCAGACCAGTAATCTGACGGTCATCATACAAACTGAACCAGTTTCCTTCAGGGAAATAGACATTTACAGCATTTTGGTCACTGGTAACCGGAGCAACCAGAAATGCGGAACCAAACATATATTGGTTTCCAAAGGCAGGTTTATAAATGTTTTCGTCGAAAGTATAATCGATAGCCAGACTCCGCTGAACAGGCAGCCCGGTTTGGGTCGATTGCTTAAATGCTGAATAAATATAAGGAATCAGGTTATAGTGAAAACTGATGTATTTTTTCGCAATGGCCTCAGGTTCTTCACCATAAGACCAGGGCTCTGAACGCAATGTGTTTTTAGCTGTGTGACCACGGAAAAAAGGTGAAAACGCACCTAAACTGATCCAACGGCTATATAATTCGGATGTTGCGTTTCCGATAAAACCTCCGACATCGTAGCCTACCTGAGAAACACCAGACAATCCGAGGGTATTTACCAACCTCACGCCCAGCAACATATGTTCATCGTGCGCCTGGTTATCGCCTGTCCATAAAGCTGTGTAGCGCTGTAATCCTGCAAAACCAGCACGTGTAAGAATGAATGGCCGTTTTCCGTTCATCAGTTTACGTGTACCTTCAAATGTACTTCGTGCCATTTGCATACCGTACATATTCTTGGCTTCAAGATAGGTGGTTTTTTTTCCTTCCCAATCAAACTGAATCAGTGATGGAACCTGCTGACCCCATGTGGCAATTTCATTCATATCGTTCCAGAAACCTTCGATACCCAAATCCACATATCCGTTGAACAGATTACCCCACCAAAGCCGGGCTTCAGGGTTTGTGAAATCGGGAAAATGACACCAACCCGGCCAAACCTGCGCCGTATAAGGAGTTTCGTCGGGATAGGTGACAAATAATTTCTTTTGTAAGCCATCTTCGTAGGCATGATAACCGCTCTCTACCTTAATGCCGGGATCGACTATTACCGTTGTATGAAAACCCATTGCTTTTAAATCGGTAAGCAACTGTTTTGGGTTGCTGAAGTTTTTGGGATGCCATGTAAATATTTTATACGCATCCATATAATCAATGTCGAGATACATCACATCAGCCGGAATTTGTTTGTCACGAAAGGTTTTGGCTACATTGAGGACATCCGTATCGGGTGTATAACTCCAGCGGCATTGCTGGTAACCCAGTGTCCATAAGGCAGGCATATTCATCCGGCCGGTTAATTGTGTATAAAGGTTAATGATACCTGCAACATTTTTCTCATGAAAGAAATAATAATCCATTTCTCCACCATCGGCCGAAAAGTAAGAGAAACGGTTGTTGGAAGCGCCAAAATTGAAGCGACTTTGCCAGGTATTATCGAAAAATATACCATATACATTACGATTTACGATGCCCATATAAAATGGGATGCTTGTGTAGAGCGGATCGCTGTAAGATTCATAATTCGGATTGTCGGTGTTCCAATGGACAAAACCTGATCCAAACCGGTTAAGATTGCCTGTTTTTGCACCCAGACCAATGAATTTTTCGTCAGGTTGAAGGGTTTTATAGGTTGTAACTTCATTTCCCAACCAGCTGGTTCCGAATGATGGATCATCTTCGTTAAGCAACTGTCCATCAGCCGTATAAAAACTGATCCTCACCGGTCTCTCCGTAACCTGAACTGTAATTAAGCTACTTTTCAACTGCAAAAACCCGCGGTTCTGACTAAATTCAATCTTCGGATTAGCAGTTTGATCGACAACAGCATAAGAAAATTCTTTGTTGAAATCAGATTTCACTGCACGTACGCGCACGATTCCTTCGTCAACAAAGGATATCCTTACTTTACCCTGACTTGTCTGAATATCAAGACGTTTACCATCCCAGTCTTTCGAAACGAGGTTTCCCAGACTATGGCTCAGATTATCCTGCGCTGAACTGTGAGCGAATTGTCCCATCATAATGGCCATGATGATTAAGTATTTTTTCATTTTATCATTGTTTCATACGACTTACTATATCTTTCACTATCAACTTGCTCTATTTAAGCTGAATAACCCTTGAAGTCATGCCAGGAATGACAATACTATCAAAGTTTTCGTAATAGGTCCGATGCAGTAAATCTGTTCCGGTTGAGTAGTTTTTCAAACTCTCTTTAAACCTTTTTCCATCGATTGTTTTCGCATCCTTGTTGTTGTTCAGTATTACCATTACCGATTCAGTATCGTTGTAACGGAAATAAACATATACACCGTCCTGGGGCAGATAATGTTTCAGACTGCCACTTTGCATCACTTCATATTTCTTTCTGAAATTGAGTAAGGTCCGGATGTGGTTAAAAACTTCATTTTGATCAGCAGTGCGCCCTTCAGCAGTAAAAGCATCCGATGCATCGCCTGTCCAGCCACCCTGAAAATCTTTGCGGATAAAACCATGACCCTGGTGTTCAAGTCCTGTTGAAAGCACTTCTGTACCATAATAAAGCTGCGGTAATCCTCTGACAGTGAGCAGAAATGTCATTGCCATTTTCATTTTTTGCTTGTCCTCACCCAAGACTGAATAAATACGGTCGGCATCATGGTTATCGGCAAAATTCACGATTTGTTCGGGATGACTGTACAGAAAATCCAGACTAAGCGATTCATACAGGCGAAGTATGCCTTTGTCCCATCCATTTTGCTCGTTGAAAGCGCTGTTAATGGCATATTTCAATGGAAAATCCATCACATAATCCAGTTTCGAATCATAACCATCCTTGTTTCTGGCGTCTTCCTGCCAGTAAGCAACCTGTGGCGCGTAATTGAGCCATACTTCACCAACAACCGAAAATCCCGGATATTCTTCATGTATCGCATTCATCCAGTTTGTCATTACATTTTTATCAGTGTAAGGATAGGTATCTTGTCTGATACCATCCAATCCGGCAAATTCTACCCACCAGATACTGTTCTGAATCAGGTATTTCTCAACAAAAGGATTTGTCGCATTAAGATCGGCCATGTGGCCATCGAACCAACCTTTGTTCATTTGATTGCGATCTGCTTCTGCGGCATAAGGATCTGAAATTGTTCCACCACGATAATTCGAACGTGTGAACTCAGGCCATTCATTCACCCAGTCATGCATCGGAAGGTCTTTTGTCCAGCGATGACCGGTTCCATAATGGTTAAAAACCATGTCCATGATTACTTTCAGGCCTTTGGAATGGGCCTTTTCAACCATTGCAACATATTCGTCATTTGTACCATGACGCGGGTCAACTTTGTAGAAGTCGGTGATTGCATAACCGTGGTATGAGTATGCTTGGGCATTGTTTTCAAGCACAGGCGTAAGCCAAACTGCTGTTATACCAAGATCGGCAAGATAATCCAGATGATCAGAAACCCCCTTGATGTCTCCACCATGCCGGCCATTGGGATTGGTTCGGTCCGCTTTTTCGAGCATTCCATCCTGACTGTCATTGTCCGGATTTCCGTTGGCGAAACGATCGGGCATAATTAAATAGATAACATCCTTGTTATCAAATCCTTTTCGCAAAGCAGAACCATTGCTCCGCTGTTTAAGTTCATAGTTGTATGTAAATATTTTCTTCTTACCCTGTAAAAACTGTATTTCAAACTTACCGGCTTTCACTTCCTGACTGAGTTTCAGGTTGAGAAACAGGTAATTAGGGTTTTGAACTGAAGTTTGTGAAACCATTTCTACACCTTCATACAGAATTACTGCTTTCGTGAATGAAATATCTTTTCCATGAACCATCAATTGCAGGTCAGGATTTTTCATTCCGGCCCACCAGCAGGGAGGTTCAATGGTAATTTCCGTCAGATCGACGGCTAAAACCGTGTGATTGATCATCAACCATAAGGGAATAAAAAACAGAAATACATGGAGTTTTTTCATAATTATCTATGATAATGGTTTTTAAACTTGTGATATTCAAACCTGCAATGAGAAGTGTAAAATTAAGGTTAACAAACCAATAATCAATACCTGAAGTCTGTTTTTTTACTTTCGCAGGATAGAAAACGGTTGCAGGATGTTATAATACCTGGTTATATTATCGTTGAGCTGGATAATATCGCACTCATAAACAGTTTCAGAGAACAAGATCATTTCAGAATCTGAGAGAAATCATCCTCAAATTTGTAATGATCTTGATGCATATTCTTGCTTCCGGGTGACCCGAAAACTTTTACTGATTATATGTAAAGAAGGATTCAATTAAAGTAATTCCATCGAATCAGAGGTTGGTTTATTACTGTAGAATAAAAAGAAATATCCTTTCAAAAGTGGTACATGATTCATTTCAAAACAGTGAACCCCCTCAGAGAATGTCAAAAATTTATACTTTTGGTTCTTTCTGTCTGATCTTCAGTGACAGAAACACGCTGGCCGCAATAATCAGGGCTATAAAAATCAAAGACAATTCGATCGGAATTTTATAAACATCGATCAGCAACATCTTCATTCCGACAAAAATCAGCACTATTGCCAATCCGTAACTCAAAAGCCAGAAGCGGTGAACAATGCCGGCGAGTGCGAAATAGAGTGATCGCAGACCAAGAATAGCAAAGACATTGGATGTATAAACAATGAACTGATCCTGGGTAATCGCCAAAATGGCAGGGATACTGTCAACAGCAAAAATAAGATCGGAAGTTTCAATAAGAATCAAAACAAGGAATAATGGAGTAGCAAAACGCTTACCATCTATTTTAACGAAAAACTTATCTCCCTCCAATGCAGGAGTTACGGGCATGAATCTTTTAAAAAATCTGATTACAGGATTCTTTTCCGGATCGATCGTTGTGTTGTTGTGACTGAACATTTTATATCCGGTATAAATGAGCAATGCTCCAAACACATATATCGTGAAATGAAATTTCTCAATCAGTGCTACACCAGCAAAAATAAATATGACACGCAGAATCAATGCACCGATTATTCCCCAGAAAAGTACTTTGTGCTGGTATTGTGTTGGCACTTTGAAATAGGAGAAAATCATGATGAAGACAAATATATTGTCCACACTTAATGCCTTTTCGACCAGATATCCGGTAAAAAACTCCATTGCCTGTTGCTGACCACGCCAGAAAAACAGAATCACATTAAAAACCATGGCAAGAAAAAACCATACAATGGTCCAGATAATTGCTTCCTTCACCCCAACTTCATGGCTCTTACGGTGAAAAACACCCAGGTCAAGCGCCAGCATTAACAGTACAAACAGGTTAAATATTCCCCAAAATATCAAATCGGTTTCCATAAGTTTTTCTTGAGTAAACAGTTTTCTGAAATGATTTGTTCAATACCAGTTAAAATTTCAGAAATGGGATAAACTATAAAATGCTTTGAGACCAAGTAAATTCTGAAAACATTTCATTTTTATATTGATTTTAATTGATTAAAAATCAGCTCAATTTACAATCGATATAAACAACATTTTGTGTCAAACCTATTAATTAAAGCCGGAATTTTGCATTCTACTAATTCGGTAGAATTACTTGTATTATGAAAATTAACACAAAAGTACGTTATGGTTTGCGGGCGATGATTGAAATTGCCAGAGTAAATAATACAACAGGTATCTTACAAAAAGAAATAGCCGAAAAGCAGTGTATTCCACTCAGTTATCTCGATTCGATCATAACCAGTTTACGTAATGCAGGATTAATAGTCAATTTTGCCGGACGGGGTGCCGGTTATATTCTGGCAAAAAAAGCAGACCAGATTAATGTCTATGATATTTATCGTGCCTTTGAGCCAGAATTAAATCTGGTTCAATGCAAATGTGATACCATTGAATGCATAAGAAGCGGAATTTGTCCAGCTGAAGATTACTGGTGTCGTTTGAATACTATTGTTAAAGAAGGCATGATAAATCAAAATCTTTCAGATTTTACTTAATGAATATTAAAAAAAACTTTTGATATACTATTCTTAATTAAACTTCATTCACTAAACTAAACTTCATTTTTTATGAACATTAAATCATTAATTTTTAGCATGCTGATTATTGCTGCTATTTTCACAGGATGCAAAGAAGACGAACCAATTACATCACCTTATGAAACTGCAGATGCTGCTAAAGGCGGTATTCTTTATGACAATTTCTTTGCTGTCGAAGCTGGTTGGGACACCACGAGTGCTTCTACTGCTACTTTGAAGGCTAAAGCTGACTTTTTCCGCTGCAAACAATGCCATGCCTGGGATTTATTGGGCACTGCAGGCAGTTATAACAATAGAGGTCCTAAAACATCAAGGCCTAATGTAAATGCATTGAATATCTATGATCTTGCGCACTCAAAAACTGCACAGGAATTATTCGATGCCATGAAAAAAACTGAAGGCAGAAGAGCTTTTTCTTACGATTTAATCGCGTATGATCCGGCAACCAATGCTACAGAAGGCGATAAAATGCCAAATTATAATGAGTATTTGACAGATGCCCAACTATGGGATCTCGTTAAATTTATGAAAGAAGGCGCTTTTGATGTATCTAATTTATATGATGCAACCTATTCCGGAACTTACCCTACCGGTTCAACAACTTTTGCCAACATTGGAAAAGGTGGAAACTCTGCTGCTGGCAATACTTATTATGCAGCAAACTGTGCAGCTTGTCACGGTGCAGATGGAGCACTTATTTTAGTAGAAGACATGACTGTTGGAAAATTCACCAGAAAAAAACCCAATGAAGTGCAACATAAAGTTATTTATGGCCAGTTAGGTTCATTAATGGTTGGTAATTTTACCATGACAGAAGCAAATATGAAAGATTTGTATAAAGCGTTAAGCGACGAAACAAACTTCCCCGACTAAGTTACTGAATTACTAAGAACAAAAGCAGCAATCTGACAGATTGCTGCTTTTTTATTCCCAAATTTTACTGAGAATTTTTATTTATGCGATGACTCTAGACTGACTGGGATAAATTGAACTACAACACGCCTTCATCATAGGCTCTTTCGCCATGCAACGCCTCATCAAGGCCAATTCTTTCGCTTTTTTCATCCACTTTCACAGGGGTAAACATATTGATTACAATCAACATGATGTATGTAAAAATAAAAGCATACACTGAAGCAGCTGTTACAGCGACCAATTGTTTCACAAAGAAGGAAGTGCCGCCATAAATCAATCCATCCGCACCAGCCACGTTTACCGCTTTTGAAGCAAAAACGCCTAATAAAATTGTACCCAGTACACCTCCAACACCATGCACACCCCACACATCGAGTGCATCATCCCATTTCATTCTGTTTTTAAAATTTACAGCATAATAGCATACAATTCCGGCACCTGTTCCAATTATTGGAGATGCCCAGATCGGAACAAATCCGGCACAAGGAGTAATGGTTGCCAAACCTGCAATAGAACCGGTGAGCAGACCAACAAATTTCGGTTTCCTTTCGTGCATCCATTCAATCACCAGCCATGCTACAGTAGCAAAGGAAGCAGCAATATCGGTGTTTAAGAATGCTGTTGAAGTGACAAAATCGACCGCTACTTCGCTTCCGGCATTGAAACCATACCAACCAAACCACAACAAACCGCTACCAATGGCAACCAATGGAATGCTGTTTGGCGTTGAGTTTTTATCAACCCTTGCTTTTACATAGAATACCGATGCCAATGCTGCAAAACCTGCAGTTGCATGTACAACTATACCACCAGCAAAATCGAGAACGCCCCACTGAGCCAACAATCCACCACCCCAAATCATGTGGACGAAAGGATAGTACACGAAAATCTGCCAAACTGTAAGGAAAATCAAATAAGCCTTGAAGTTGATTCTGTTTGCAAAAGCACCCGTAATCAAAGCCGGAGTAATAATAGCAAACATCATTTGATAAGCAATGAACACCGATTCCGGAATTTTCCCGTTTGAATACATCGAATCGATATGAACACCATTCAGAAAAGCCTTGGCAAAATCGCCGATGATTCCACCTTCACCTCCGCTGAAACATAGTGAATAACCAAATGTTACCCACAAAACGGTGGTCCAGCCCAGTGAAACAAAACTCTGGATCATGATACCCAAAATATTCCGTTTTGTGGCTAGTCCTCCATAAAAAAATGCTAATCCGGGAGTCATCAGCATTACCAGACTGGTAGCCAACAGCATAAACCCGGTTGAACCTGTATCGATCATAATGAATAAATTTAAATTATTAAATATTTGATTATTATAGTGTTATGCCAAATGTTGCAAATACTGCCGAAGCCTGCGGATTGAAAATCAAAGATGCTTTCACTGGTAATTCAAACTGATCAGTAATGCGGATTTTGCGATAACCGGTAAGACCCATATTGACAAATCCCATGGTGTTGCCATAGGCACCGGCAGCGGGTGTAAAACCGGCAAACAGGTCAACACTGTTTTCCCGGACAGTAAAAGTATAACCAGCTTCGAAATAGGCTGAATAATAGGTATCTGCATTCAGGTCTTTTTGTGCGTCGTAACCCCATCTTTTATCGTTTCCATAAAAGAAAACGTTGGCCATAATCCAAAAAGGAAGTTTCTCATTACCCTTGTACAGCAATGAACCTTCAAAAGTATGGGCTGTACTGTCGTTGTTGTAGGCAAAATATCTTGTATCTGGTGAGGCTGGAGTTCCATTCAATGAAGGAACGTAATAATCAGTAAAAATAACACTCACACTTTTGAAGGTGTATTTCGCATACAAATCCACTTCCCTGTAAAAACTGTTGGTCGCTATTGCACTCCAGCAACCAATTTCGAAATTTGAACTGGAAAATGACAAGGTTGGCTGAATCGACGGTGAATCGCCGAAATCGGTGCCCCGCCATACATAACGGCTCACAATGTCGGCCCCGACATTTACTTTGAAAGAAGAAGTTTCCGCTTCAACTGAAGCTGCATTTTGTAAACTTTGTCCTTTTGAAGTGAAACTTAAGAACAAAGAAATCACGAAAATGACAACATACTTTAGAGAATTCGATTTCATAGGCTGAAAATTAATTTTCAGACAAAATTCGACTCTCCTATCCTGACAAACAATAGGATTAATCTTGAATTTTTACTAGGGAACAGGCTTATCACCTAGGGAAATCACCTACAAAAACTACAAATTGTATTGTTTAAACCAATACATTTCAAACTTCAATAATCTTGTTTTTTACAGCATATAACACCATTTCAGCGGTGTTTTTGAGTTTCAGTTTCTGGACAATATTATTTTTATGACAGTCAACTGTTTTATGACTGATAAACAATCTGTCAGCGATTTCCTTATTACTCTGCCCGACTGCCGCAAGCTTAAGAATCTCCATTTCACGTTGCGTCAGGGTTTTATTTTCGACAAGACTTTGCTCTGCCTTGTACTTTCTCGCGTAACTTTTCAGAAAACTATCTGAAATCATTTTGCTGTAGCATTCGCCACCTTCATGAATTATTTTAATAGCCTCAAGCAATTCTTCCTTCGAGGCATCTTTCGACAGATAACCTTTCACACCGGCCTGAATTGCACTAATGACAAACTCCTCATCCGTATGCATTGATAAAATAATAATTCTGACATCCGGTGATGAGGCGGTTAACATCCGCGAAACCTCAATTCCAGAAAGTCCTTTCATACTGATATCCATCATAATCAGATCGGGTTTAAGGCAGGTAAGTGATTCGAGTAATTCGCTTCCTCCTGAAGCTTCACCGATGATTTCGATAAAGTCAACCTCTGACAAAAGTGATTTCAGGCCATCCCGAAAAATACGGTGATCATCAACCAGTACAATTTTAATTTTGTTCATTTTGATCAAATGGTATTTCAAAAACTATTTCTGTTCCTTTTTCCTTTATGGAATTCACATTACACTCACCTTTAAGTAACTGAATTCTTTCCTTCATATTCATGATTCCGTTACCACTAGCATCATTTTTTGAATTATCGAATCCCTTTCCATTATCCAAAATACTCAACTTCAATATATTACCATTAAAAGTAAATTTGATTGAAACAGTTGTTGCATCAGCATGTTTGGTGATATTGTTAATGGCTTCCTGCGCAATCCGGTAAAGATAAATCTTTGTTCGTGCATCCAGAACCTGAGGAATATTTTCGCTGTGAAAGTCGATATTCAAACCAGTATTGGCAGCGGTATCACGGCAGAGATTTTTCAATCCCTGTTCAATCCCAAATGTCTCCAGCACAGGCGGCATCAGATTGTTGGTAATATTTCTTATTTCCTGAATGGTATTTTTCAACAACTCCTGCGTTTCGGAAATAATATGTTGACTTTTTTCAATATTGGTATTCCTGGCCTGCTCTAGTTTTATTTTGACAGCCAACAGCGATTGACCAAGACTATCGTGCAAATCGCGTGACAGTCGCTGCCTTTCCATTTCCTGACCATCAATAAGTGAACTGATTCGTTTGGTTTTTTCTATTTCCAGTTCATCACTCTGTCTTTTCAGGCGCATCGCCATTTCGTTGAAAGTTTCAGTAAGTAAACCAATCTCATCCAATGATGTAATTTCCAGTTTACTATCATAATTTCCAGCGCCGATGCGCTCGCTGGCCTTTTGAAGCCTTTTGATTGGCAAAGTAATTTTTCGGGAAACCAGCAATGCAAAAAGAAAAACGACAGCCGCGATAATCACACTTATTAATAAAATACTGTTTCGGATAGAATTGACAGGAACCATAGCTTCCTGTTCGTCAATTTCGGCTAAAATAACCCAATTCAGACCCTCGATATCTACACGGCTGTAAGAACTCAGACAGGAAGCATTGCGGTAATCTTTCACGATTCCATAACCGGTTTCCCCATTCAAAGCCTTGATTACTGCAACAGATGCCACAGTGATATTAGAAACGGCATTTTCGTGAAACCTGGAGTTGCTGCGCATTAAATAATCACTTCCGACCAAATAGGTTTCTCCGGTTTTACCCAATCCGTTTTTTTCGGTATAACCAAACATGATTTTATTGATGGCTGAAACAGGGATTTCAAGCACGACAAAGCCCATCATCTCCTTCGATTCATCATAAATTGCTGTGCCGATAAAAAGCAATAGTTTCGACCGGCTTATATCCTGAATAATTGTTTTACCTGATAAAGCTATCTGTCCGCAAAATTCTTTCAGGTTGGCATGTGTCAGACTATCAGATACAATAATTTTATTTTCTGCACTTTGGTTCGATTCAACTTCGAAAATACTGTCATTCCTGTTTACTATAAAAAGTCGTTGATGATAATCGAAAGAGCCGATATATTCGTTGAGATAAGAATCCTTTTCAAGTGAATTTCCCTTCAGATTGGTTTTTGGCTGCGAATCGATAATCCGTTTGGTTTCTTCGGATTCGGAGATCAACCGGATATCCCTGACACGGTCTAAAAAAAACTGTTCAATGCGGTTTTTCTTCTCCAAACGTAGTGAAATCAGCTGATCGAAAGTCCTGTCGAGTAAAGCGATCTTTGCGAAATAATACGCATTGGCTCCAATAATAAAAATCACCACGATACCCAGACTTACAAAATAAAATATCAATTTGTCGGTGATCGAGATGCTCTTCATGAAAGTGAAAATAATTTAATTTTTTACGAAATTTCCCTATGATCAGGTTATCAGTTAAGAATCAAATAACTATAAGGCTCTAACGTGATTTGTTCATTTACAATATATTCGACACCAGAGATTGCATTTTGCCAAACAGTATTTACCAATGCTGAAGGCACAGCATACTCAACAATTCTGTTGCGCAAATTCACTGCAATCAGCACCTTTTCGCCATCAAATTCTTTTGTAAACACACAAACATCTTTGTCGCTGTATGATACCAGATCGCCGCGCCGGATAGCGGCACTGCTGTTACGGAAAGCAATAATCTGCTTGTATTCAGCTGTTACATCCGGATTCAGCGACCAGTTGATATTGGCTGAGGTGAATGGAAACACCAGTCTGAATGGCGTTCCAACCTCCTGTCCGTTATAGATCATCGGAACACCTTTCATATACGCTGCCACAATAAAAGCAGCCATCGATCCGGGTTTACCACCAAACAGTTCGAGCGGGGTTCCGTCGGAACCATTCACATCGTGGTTTGTGATATACCTTACGATTTGCTGCCCATTTGCAGCATTCGCATATTCTGATGTATTTATGTTCTCTATTGATTTTACAGTGACATTGTTGCTAAAAATTGACTTCATATTACCAAAAAAGGCAAACCCGAAATTGTAATCAAATCCAGCTGTGAGGTTCGTGCTGCGGGCACCTTCCGCAAGTAAAAGCAACTTATGGGTTGTGATATTCCGAAGAGAATCGACAGCCTGTTTCCAGAAACTGATGGGTGGACCATCCGTATAATCAAAACGAAATCCATCAACGTTGGCCAGATAAACCCAATATTTCATTGCGCTGATCATGGCAATCCGCATTTCGGCATTATTGAAATTCAATTGTGCCACATCATTCCAGCCCATATTAGGCGGACTGACAATAACGCCTGATGAATTCTGTAAATACCAGTCTTTGTGTTCAGTGATCCAGGCATTGTCCCAGGAGGTATGATTGCTGACCCAATCAATAATTACACTCATTTCTTTGCTATGTGCCTGGTCAATAAGCGAACGCAGGTCATCCAGCGTTCCAAACTCAGTGTTAATGCTCGTATAGTTTTTAACACAATAAGGTGAATTGAAAGCATTCTTTTTCCCGACCGGATAAATGGGCATCAGGTAAATCACGTTGGCACCCAGCGCTTTGATAGAATCAAGGC
>CAJBPB010000193.1 GCA_903957365.1 uncultured Bacteroidota bacterium | reverse complement strand
TCGCGTTTTATTGGAGTATTGACACCACAGATTATCATCCGGATGTATCAGCAGGAATCTTTCCCTGTCCGCACCCCGAGTTATATGCCGCAAATTACAGTTTATTATTTATTTAACGGAAAATGTAACACCGAAGAAATAAGTATTTATGGACGATTCGCGCATCATTCGAACGGGCAGGAGGGAGATTTTTTTCTGGAAAATGGTGAAGTGAATTTAAACTCGGGGAATTTTGCTACGAATTATCTTGAAACAGGATTTATCGCTACAAATTTCAATACTCGTTTTAACGCCTATCAGTTTTTCAAAACATCCATAGAAATACATCCGAAGGGATGGCATATTGAAGAACTCGATGGAATTTACAGTACAGTACGCTGGCACAATACTTTTTCTATTTTCAAGCTGCCATTGTTAAATGATCGTTATTCCAGAAAAAATGCAAATATTTCAGTGAAAGGTGAAGTTACATGGATGTTTGGTGATGTGAATGATTTGACCGCAATTTCTGCTGAAAGGCTTAACCTGAGTTTAACCTTGTATTATCATCCTAAGTTTTTGGAGGATATCGGTTTATTTGTTCAGTACTATCATGGTTCAGATTATTACAACATCTATTTTGATAATAGGTTGGATGTACTTCGTTTTGGTTTGATGACAGAAAAGTTGAGATTTTAAGACAAATAGAATGACAAGAGTCAGATTGAGTGCCGATGTCAGGATTTTTGATGCAGCGGATGATGTTTTTTTGATGTACGGTTACCATGGAACAAGTCTTCAGCAAATTGCATGCAAAGCAGGTGTTAATAAATCCAAATCAACTTCATGCATTACTTCAAAGGCTACATTTGCGGCCTGAATCTAAAAACCAGAATAAATTCTACTGAATATTTATGACTTCACCAATTCAACCAAAGAAAGACCTGTTGCTAAAGTGGTTTAAGAAATACCACAAATGGCCGGGTTTAATCTTTGCCCTTTTCATTTTACTCTTTTCCGTCTCCGGTATTATTATGAATCACCGGAGTTTATTCTCTTTTGTTGATGTGAACCGTAAATGGCTGCCCGGCAATTACGAGTATAATAACTGGAATATGGCTGCCGTAAAATCTGCTGTAAAATTACCGGATGATTCATTACTGGTTTATGGAAATATAGGCATTTGGAAAACCGATAGCAGTTTTAGCACTTTCAGAGATTTCAACAAAGGATTTCCAAATGGGATTGATAACCGTAAAATTTATTCGTTGCTGCATACACATAATCATCGATTGATAGCTGGTACACTTTTCGGACTTTTTGAATACAATAATGGATGGGAAAAGATTAATATTCCGGTAAAAGAAGAACGTATTGTTAAAATTATTCAGAAAAACGATTCTCTGCTGGTGATGACACGGTCTTATTTGTTACTCGCGAATATTAATGACAAGAACCTCAATTTCAGCATAATAAACGTCTTAGCTGGTGAAGATTCAGGCGATAAAGTCGGCTTGTTTCGAACTATATGGGTTATTCATAGCGGTGAAATCTATGGATTGGCAGGCAAGTTGCTTGTTGATCTGGTAGGCCTGATTTTTATTTTCATCACGCTGTCAGGAATTTTTTATTGGCTGGCACCGCATTTATTAAAACGGGTAGAGGAATCGTCGAAAAGCAGAATTAAGAAAGTGAACCGTTTTTCCATTAAATGGCATAACCGATTGGGCTACTGGTCTGTACTTGTTTTACTGTTGACGTCTATAACAGGTATGTTTCTACGGCCACCCCTCCTTATTTCAATCGCAAATGCCGAAGTATCTAAAATCAAATATTCCAAACTGGATGACCCAAACACCTGGGACGACAAATTCCGTGATCTGATGTATGATGAAGTTCTGAAACGGTATATTGTTGCAACATCGGATGGATTCTATTATTCAGATGATGAATTTGGTTCCGTTTTACGCAGGTATTCTGTTCAGCCACCCGTTAGTGTAATGGGAATCAATGTATTTGAAAAGAAGGCAACTGGCGGATATCTGGTCGGTAGTTTTTCTGGAATCTTTCAATGGATTCCTGAAGAAAGGATCATTATCGACTATTTCACGAAATTACCTTATGCTATGTCCGGTCAGAATGGATCACCTTTTGGCGCTATTTCCGTTTCCGGTTTCATCGGGATGTCGGATGGAAATCAAATTGTTTTCGATTATGGCCGAGGTGCAATCCGGTCTGGGAAATCCGGTGTATTCCCGCAAATGCCAGTCGAAGTCATAAAAAAGAGTCCGATTTCACTTTGGAATACATCACAGGAAATTCATACAGGTCGTATATTGGAATTTCTTTTGGGTCCGTTTTATATTCTGATTGTGCCGCTTACAGGATTGGCTTCGGTGCTGATATTGGTTACCGGATTTTTTGCATGGTGGATACCTTACAGAAGGAAAACAAAGAATAAGAAAGTTTTAATTAATGCAGCCTTACAATCCAAATTGCCATAATCTTTATTCCTCCCGGCTCACTTCGATGGTTCCTTCGTATTCACCGGTTGATGAACGCAAAGCGATATAACGGATGTAAATGAATTTCCCTTTCATAGTTATCCAGAAATTGGCTTCGTTCTTACTGCCATTTCTAAACGAACATAAGGAAAACGAGTATTGCTCCAAGCAGCGATACAATGATTCACAAGTATTGCTGCAGTGTAATATATGAAAATGCTTCGAGCATGGTTATTGGTTTTTAAAGGTTAGTTAATGTTGATGCGGTTTGATCTGTTGTTTTCTCTTCACCCGGACCTTTTTTAATTTGCTTTGTCATGATTTTTATTTCAGCAATCAATAAGGCAGTGAAAATGAGAAAGAACATCCAGAATGTGATTTGTACCGATGCCGGCTGAAGTTGAGAAACAGCTGCATTAGTTGGTAGTATATCCTGAATTACCACTGGCTGACGACCAACTTCGGCCACTACCCATCCAAGTTCAGATGCAATATAGGCCAGCGGAATTGTCCAGAGTACAGTAAAAAGTATCCATTTATCGTCCAGATAATAATAGCTGGGATTAAAGTTCAGAATAAACCTTCGCCGGTAGGAAATAATTTTCAGTTAGTGAATCAAATACTTCCTGATATTTTAATTCTTGTTTTCACGTGATATCTAAAAAACCTGACTTTCAATGCTTGTACAATCTCTTGTACCTGTTTGATTTATACGAATAATGAATGGTTTTCTTAAGCTCAATTCACCTTCAGCTTGTCTCAAATGAATTATTGCATCAATTTTAACGGTGCAATCCGGATATGCTGACACGTCATTCAAAAAAAGATTCACCTGTGTTTGTTCTGCCGATAAAATATAAATCAATTAATCAGAAAAACAGGAGTATTATACAATTTTTCTTTGCAACTTTGAGTATGAATTTCACTACGAAAAACAGTAGTCAATGGGTGGTAATGACAAGTTGGTAATTGAATCGGCAAAACATGGTCTGTATAAATCTGTATAAGTTGGTCAAAATGAATAAGCAGCTGACTTTCAGTTTGACTGAAGTCAGTAATATAATTAAGCTTTGTCTGATTTTTAGTGTTGTATTCAGCGGGTTTCATCCTGGAAACTTATTTGGTCAGCGGTTTGAGGACGGATTTGAATTTGATAGTATTTATAATAAAGGACTTAGCGAAATCAATTCTGATCAAAGCATTTCGAAACAATGTCTGAACAAACTGGAGTTTTATCAGAAGCAATTTTCCCCAATACAAAATGCAAAAACCAATTATTTAAGGTTGAAGGTTATTTATGCCGACACCAATGCCGTTAATGCACTCGACAAGCGAATGTTTGAAGCCCCCGATTCTCTGAGCCATTCCGATGCCCTGATATTCTCTGCCCGGAAATTTCTTGAAAAATCGATGCCCGATAAAGCAATCTATTTGCTTATGGAAGCCCTTGATACTTTAAAAGCAGATTCCGAAAAAGCTGACTTCTGCAGTATAAATTTATGCGAAGCATACAGGCAAAAACAGGAGTACACAAAAGGGATTGAAATACTGAACGAGATTGTTAACAGTAAAAGATTTGTTTCAGATAATAACAGGGCTTATGCCTGCAACCGTCTGGCTGCCATTTACGACGAATGGGGAATCAATAAATTCAGCATTGCCGATTCGGTTGAAAAATATTCTGTACTATGTATTTCATTATCTGAGAAAACAGGTAGTAAAGCAAACCTGGCATTGTCGCAAAACGAACTTTGCTATCGGTTATACGTAACAAAAAAGTATGATGAAGCCCTGGATTTATCTCAAAAAGCAGTCAAAAATTTCAATGAAGCCGGAATGATTTACAGTCAGATGAATGCATTGATAAACCAAAGTAATATTTATATCGGGTTAAAAGAATATAAACTTGCTTTTCAGGCTGTAGTTGATGCCACAAATTTATGTACGATTGAGGAAAACAGGAATTTGTTTATGCGATTGTATCTGCAAATGGCAATCATTTACGAATTGACAGGGAAATATAAAGATGCTTACGATTTTATGGCTTTAAGCCGTTTACTCATGGTCGATTTTTATAAAGACAGAATAAGCACCCAGATCAATGAACAATCGGCAAAGTATGATCTGTTTACCAAGGAGCAGAAAATCAGAGAGGGAGAACAAAAGAATGTATTTCATAAAAAACAACTGACATTTCTTGTCATAATTCTGGTTTTCCTGTGCATTGCATTTGTGCTTAGTTTTTTTTATTTCAGGTTAAGGAGAAAAGAATATATCAGGCAAAAACTGATCGAAGCTGTAATTCAGACCGAAGAAAAAGAGCGGAAAAGGATAGCCTCTGATTTACATGATGGGCTTGGTCCGTTATTGTCGGCGGCGAAACTCTATTTTCAGGCTTATGTAGACGCAACAGATGCGGAAAGTAAAAATGCAATCGAATCAAAACTATATGACATTATCGATAGTGCGATTGACGACTCATCAAGAATTTCTCATAATATAAGTCCGTTGATTCTTGAAAAATATGGGTTGAAATCGGCTCTGGAAAATTTCATCAGTGAAGTAAATATCAGTAAAAATATTAAGATTGAACTGTCAGTTGAAAAGATCAACCGTTTCGATCTGAAAGCGGAACTAACTGTTTACCGCACGCTTCTGGAACTCATTCACAATACTTTAAAACATGCAAAAGCCTCCCTGATCAGTATTAAGATTTTTATATCCAAAGACATGCTCAATGTTCTTTACGAAGACAATGGAATTGGTTTTTCGGCGAATGAAAAAATGCACGCCAAAGAAGGCATGGGCTTAAAAAACATAAGGAATCGTATTCATTCTTTAGAAGGAAATGTCGTTTTTGATAGCCGGCAAAATGAAGGAATGAAAGTGTCAATTAGCATTCCACATAAAGAAATCACCAGTTATGAAACAAATTAAAATCGCAATTGTAGATGACCACGAACTTTTCAGAGAAGGTATCAGGCTGGTAATTGGTCAGATTGAAAATTTTGAAGTCATTTTTGATACTTCAAATGGAAATTATTTTCTTGAATTTCTCCGGAATTCAATACCCGATGTGGTATTAATGGATATCAGCATGCCAGTGATTGATGGTGTAGAAACAACGCAAAAAGCGATTGAGTTTTACCCCGACCTGAAAGTGATTGCACTCACCATGTTTTCAGATACAACGAATTACACAAAAATGATCAATGCTGGTGTGAAAGGTTTCGTGTTAAAAAAAGCGACGAAGTTTGAACTTCAGCAAGCTATCACGAGTGTATTCGAAGGGAGTATATACTTCAGTCAGGAAATAATCAAGAAACTGGCATTCAAATCATTCAGTCATATTCATGGCAATGAGTATCTCACAAACCGTGAAATTGATATTCTGCATCTTGTCTGTAAGGGATTAACCACGCAGGAAATTGCGGAAAAACTATTTATCAGCGCCAAAACAGTTGAAACCCACCGAAGTAATATTTTTCTTAAAGCCAATGTCAGGAATGTTGCCGGCTTGCTGGTGTGGGCTGTCAATAACAACTATTTTTCGATTTAGAATTCCCTTTCTCACCGAATTATTTCTACTGGTTTTCCCTTAGGTCAATTAAAGGTTTACCATTAAACTAAGTACAGGTTTTCCTTCTTGTAGAAGAAAATGGTGGCTATTATATTTGTAATGAATCATTTGCAAAGTCATAGCCAATGAATATCGTTATAATTGGATAATCCGGAGCATACTGACCCCCTCCACCGGTAAATAATTGGAATGATTTTACATGCTGCTTTTTTAAAGCAGTGTGACATTCCGGCAGATGTTGACCCCCTGTTTGTTTAAAATGGAGAGAATCCATTCCGG
>CAJBPB010000192.1 GCA_903957365.1 uncultured Bacteroidota bacterium | reverse complement strand
GGTACGGTTACTAATAATGCAGGCAACACCGGCCTTGTCATTGCCAGTGATGGAACAGGTACAGGTTCATTAATTCATAGCACTGCCGGTGTATCAGGAACAGTTCAACGCTTTATGAACAATGCGGATTGGACAAACTGGCAAGATGGATGGCATCTGATTAGTTCACCGGTTTCAGTCCAATCCATTGATCCAAATTTTACCGGCGCACCCTATGATTTTTATTGTTGGCATGAACCCACAGGTGTTTGGGTGAATTACAAAAATACGACTGTAGAACCAACATGGAATACTGCAAATGGTTCAACCAATTTTACAGTTGGAAGAGGCTATATGGCTGCCTATGATGGTGGTGGTACAAAATCTTTTGCAGGAACTTTGAATGTTGCAGATGTTCCCTTCTCGAATTTGACTTATACCGATGGTTCGAACAAAGGATACCACTTGCTTGGCAATCCATTTAGCAGTGCTATTACCTGGTACGCCGACTGGACAGTATCAAATGTTGGTGGTGTAGCACAAATTTGGAACGAAGCCGGATTGCGTTATTCCCCAATCAACTCTGGTGATATAATTCCCGCAACACAAGGTTTCATGGCTCAGGTAACTAATGTATCGAATTCTATCACGATTCCAGCTGCAAAACGCACTCATAGTACACAGGCTTTTTATAAACAAAGTGAATACCCAATAATTAAACTGATAGCTAAAAACATTGATAATCTATCATTTCAGGAAAGTCAGATAAGATTTAATCCTGGTTCATCTGAAGCTTTTGATTATGAATTTGATGGAGAGTTTTTACCGGGATATGCTCCACTATTTTATTCTATTGTTGGTGATAAAAATTTAATCGTCAATAGTTTACCGTCATTAAACCTTTCTACAATCATCCCTTTTAATTTTTTAAAGAATGAAGGTGCGAATTTTAGTATCACTGCTGAATTGGAAAACGTATCAGAAATTGTGTTTGTATTAGACAAAAAGACCAGCATTGACCATAATTTGTCTTTAAATCCGGTTTATACTTTCACCGCCACTACCAACGATGATCCAGATCGCTTCGAGATTCACTTCGGCGTTGTCGGAATCAACGAATCCAACAATGAAAATTCGCTGAAAGCCTATGTTTATGGCGACAGATTGTATGTAATGAATACCAGCGGTAAAGCAAACTTACAATTGTTTGATCTTCAGGGAAGACTGGTACAATCCAGTGTTCTGAACGGAACCGGATTACAGAGTCAATCGGTTAACTTACCGGCAGGCGTTTATGTTGTGCGGGTGAACGACGAAAAATCAGTGAAATCCGTCAAATTGGTGATTGAATAAGCAAACAGAGTTATTAAAAAGAAAAACAGAAAAGACATGAAAGCAAAGATCAATAAAACTCTGGTAATCATCGGATTGGTAATGTTAAGCACTGGCGCTTTTGCGCAGGTTCCACCTCCACCACCAGGCGGCGGACACGGAAGCACAGGAAATCAGGAAGGTGGAGGCGCTCCCATTGGTTCCGGTATTGGCATTTTATTAACGCTGGGCGCTGCTTATGGCGGTAAGAAGGTTTATAAAGTGTGGCAGGATAAAAATGAACTGGAAAGCTAAGGCTGGTTACTGGTTACTGGTTATTGGTTATTGGTAACTTGTAACTGGTTAATTGAACCACATTTATAAAAAAACGCAGAGCGATTGCTC
>CAJBPB010000191.1 GCA_903957365.1 uncultured Bacteroidota bacterium | reverse complement strand
TCAGATCGACTGGTTCAGAGGGTTGCAGAGGCGAATAAGCCATCCATTCCTGTTTTTTCTGCTTCGCTGGTGTAAAGACATATCTCACAGCAACCGGAACTATACTGTCCTTAAGCAAAAATTCGATATTGTGAGTCCCACTTTCAATCTCAATTTCGAACTCCCGGTTCTGAGCAGGAACACCGAGCGTTTCGTTCAGATAGGTGGCATTTTTTGATCGTTCGGCTGCATTTACTAAAGCGCTTTTCCGCGCGCCGGCATCCACAGTATAAAATATCTCATATTTGATTTTGACTCCTGCAGCAGGTTTAAACCGTCCGCGCGATATCACCCGTAGTTTACCAGGTCCTGTTACTGTTATCACCGATGGTTTGACAGTATGCAACGAATAATAATTCCGCGTTTTACCAGAAGTGATTGTGCTTACCTTTTTAGTAAAATTGGTTGGTTTCAGATACTTTGGTTTACCGCCTGACTGTGCCATTAAACCAAAACTGGTCAGAAACAAAACCAGAAGTACAAGTTGAATTTTTTTCATATGCTAATAGATTTTAAATCAATATTTCAATGTTTTTCAGTTTTGATTAATTTCATTTTTCGTGTCACAATTCATCCTGATCAGTTCGATCCTTTTCAAACACTGAATGCGAATTCGCCATTGGTACAACATCAGTTCCAAGTCGGTGGTGTTTGCGCTCAGCCAGATAAACAATAAAGATCACCACGATCAGAAAAAGTGTAACTCCTGCTGTGACCCATACGTTGTATTTTCTTTGAACAAAAATACCCCCATCGCCGGGATCGGGCAGTGGAACCGGACTCTCCGGTAATCCGAATTTGGCAAGCAGTTGTTCAACATTCAGCAAATGAATGACTGGAATTCCTTTTTGACCCATCTGAATGATTACCCCCCGGACCGGGAAGTTTCCGGCAGGAAGGTATTCCGTCAAGCCTGATGGGATCAGTTTGCCATTGACAGAGTTCCCCAAACTGGCGATTCCACCACCGACATTGATAAATGCTTTGATCGGCTTGCCATGAGTCATTTTCTCATATATTTCCATACGCTTTGAAATGCTTTGCTCAAGATTTTTCTCATTCACTAACTGAATGTTATTCCGCTTGATAGCCTTCAAAATCAATTCCCGACCTTCGGGACTTAAGCCTCGGCCGACATCAAAACCTCCGCCGATGGACGCCGCAACCGACCGTGTGTGTAAGATGTTTGATTGATTCAGTAGCTCCTCCATATCGAGCCAGGTAAAATACGGATCATTGGCCCCATAGTTTGATGCCCCGACGGAAGTGATGATGATGGGGCGTAATTTCAATGTTTCCAAAGCAGCGATCACCGAGATATTCAAACCGGGAAAAGACCCAGAAAATGCAACGGCCACATGGTCCTTTTCCTTCAGTCTGGCATCTTTCAGCATCTGTACGATTACCGCGGCAAAATTCGGGTTGGTGGTCGAAAGTTTCGAATTTACATCACCCCGGTCAGTCGTGATAAGTGTGTATTCCTGACCGATTAGCGAAGTCTGGTTTGGATCATTGATAACATCGATATAAATACCTTTTTCGAGCCGATGGTTTTTTATCTGATTGGCCGCCTTTTCGGAGAGAAGGGAAGCCTCCAGCTTCTCTTTGTACCATGCCTGTTTAACATCCACTTTGCCATTCTCAACCACAATGAGTGCTAGCAACGACAAGAGGAACAACAGACCTAAAACGATATTGGATTTCGCCCTGAATTTGTACATTTTCTTTAAATTATTGAGGCAGCAAAGCCCCCATGAAAAACAATATGAGGATCAAACGCACCAACACCGACGAAATGAATAACACACTGATGGTTTTAAATACGCCCTGTTTTGCAAACCAATGGGCAATCAAACCAGGTATCACCCAACCCACGGCCTGCAATTCAAGGGTGGTTCCAGCCAAATCCACTGCCAGAAAATAACGTGAAAAATTGGCCAGCAAACAACCAAGCAGCAGGCTGAGTACCATCTGACGACGTCCGTAAAGAAAGGTATAATTCCCCAGCACTTTGATGATCAGATAGGTAAGTAAACTCACTCCAACAATACCAACGAGCCTGTCGGGATGTGAAAGCTGTAAGGCGATATAACCCGGCACCACGATGCCCCCGGCAGCCAGACCAAATACCTCGTAAGAGAGCAGGCTCAAAATCAATCCCAATGTAATGGCTAATTCTATCATATTTTATGACTCCTGTTTTCAAAATATTCAACGGTACCGGCGCCCATACCCCCCATATTACCAATGGCGATAACCACTGACTCATTATCGGTTAAAGCCAGAACTTTCTCAAAAACCTTTTCGGGAGTTGACCAGCCGATGCTGATAATCTTTTGGTTTGGAATTCCGTAACCGATCGCCATACCCTCAACCACATCTGTTGATTGCCCGATTAATATCAGGTAATCCATTTCCAATCCGATTTTGCTTCCAACCATTTCTGCAAGCTGACGGGCGCGGTATAGCCGGTCCTGTCGGGTGTTTAACAAAACGATGCGTGTTCCTTCAAATCCGATTTCATCCCTTATTTTTTGCCAGACCAACAAGGTGGAATCAGGATCATTGGCGGCAAATGCATTGTAAAAAACCATGCGTTTTCCAAAAAAGTCGACTCTGTATGCTTTTAAGGCACCGGCATCAGGAATAGCTTCGTACATACCTTGTAATGCTTTGTCGCGGTCAATTTTCAAATGTTGACAAACGGCGAGAGCTAAGGCTACATTTTCGCGATGTTCGATATAACTAAATCCTTTCATTTCTCCCGAAGATATTGATTGTGAGTTAATAAAATGTGAAGCGGTATGTCGTTTATCGGCTATTGGCTTAAGGAGTTGCGGATTTACATTTTCTGAAGAGAAAAAATGACCGTTTTTCGGAATGGTTCGCCCCATGGACTCAGCTATTTCGGACAGTGTATGGCCCATCACATCCGTATGATCGAGCCGTACATTGGTCATCACATTCAGGTTGGAATGAATCATTTTGTCTTCGGTAATTGACTGATACTGAGGCTGCAAAGCCATACATTCCATCACGATTGCCTGCACTTTACGCGAAGCAGCATATTTCACTATTGACAACTGCTCCAGAATATTGGGAGCCGATTTGCGGTGGATGTATGTTTCGGTACCATCTTCCAAAATCAGACGAGGAAAAGTGCCGGTAACCTTGGTGATGTTTGTGATGCCCCCAGCCCGTAATCCGGCACCGATCAATCGGGTCACACTCGACTTTCCACGTGTTCCATTAATATGAATACGTATCGGAATCGAATAAATCCGTCGTTGATGCCGATTATATTCGATGAATCCGACAACAACCGCTAAAAGGATAATGACCAGTAAAATATAAAAACTAAACATGTATATCCTGATCTAATCCTTCAAAACTGACATTTTCATTGTGCCCGTAAATGCATTTGTTTGAAGGCGACAAAAATAAACACCCGGACTCACTGTCAAACCTGAATTATTTATCCCATTCCATTCCAATGAATAAAATCCTTCAGACTGATGACCATTTTGAAGTGTGCTTACCAGTTCTCCTTTCAAATTAAAAATCTGAATCGTAACATTGCAAGGTTCTGGTAATGAATAATCAATCATTGTATTGTTATTAAATGGATTAGGATGATTCTGTGATAATGTATAACCTTTGCTCATTCCATTGTTTTTTTCATCAATACTTGTAATTATTGATGTAAAAGGAGGGTTAGTTGTGAATTTAATGGCCGTTTCATTTACCAAATCAGCTGCTGTAGGATCATACACATCATTAAAAAGATATTGCATACCGATCATTTGTGTTTGATTTTCGATGCCAACCGTCACACTTTCAGTTTCTCCGACATTCTTATACTGAAAAATGATTTCGCCATCACCTGTAACTGTTTCATAATAAGCCGGATCCAGCAATATTGCCTGAAATATTTCCCTTTTAGGTTCCGATTCGAAATGATTATGTGGAACATTATCCCATTCGATGATGAAACGGTGATTGAGGTTATCATTATAATAATAAATATCTCCGGAAAAAAACTCGATATCAAACAGATCATCCCAGAAAACAGCTATCATATTATTTACACCATCAAAGTATGGAATAGTATTATTTATCGGGGCTATTTGTGATCCACTGCCGAATGCTATCCAACCATCAGTACTTATCCGAAGCTGGTTATAATCGATACCATAGTATTTAAAATTAAATGGTATCAAAACATTTTTCGTATAATCACCATTATTTGATAGGTTTATTTTAGTCCCAACAACCGATATTTCATTCCAGAAAAATACAGGTGTCTGATCATAAAATGAATCGCTGCTGGCATACGCATAATATCCATAAACATCGGGCCCTGTATAATCGGTAGGCACTAACAATCCTACGGGTATGGATAATGACTGTATTGACTCATAAGGATAATTTCCACTTTGCGTATAGAGTCGTAATGAATACTCCGCCAGATGTCCATTTGGACAGGATGCATCTACACTGACCTTGAAATAATCATCCAGATTCACAAAAACTTCATCAATTTCAATAGTCCCAAAAGTCCCAACCGAATCAATTATCGATATATATGGATCACTGCAGCTTAAAACGCCCATTACTTCAGGAGCAACATCAAGTCCGTTATTAGCAACTGAAAGAATTACAACCACATTCTCACCCGGATCCATTCTGAAATTCATATTTGAAGAACTTGCATCATGAACAGCGAAATTTTCAAAATTCAGCTTACATCCCACAATCTCAGTATTATAATAATAATCCCATGAATTATTACCACTAAAGACATGCAATTTTAATGTAACATTTTGTCCTACAGGACATTCCGGTAAGATAAAAAATTGGAATGGGTTACCAGTGAATGAACCACCACTTGCCAGATTACCAAAATTTACCGGGTTTGTGGTAATGATTTCAATATTATCAGTGTTTGTTATCGTAAGATTGGCCTGCACATTATTAATAGTTTGAGATCCCCAATTCTTTAAGGTGTAAGTAATGAATCCATTTTCATTGGGGTTCAACAATCCATCAATATTCCCGTCGATATCCACGATAACAGGTTCTCCCAAAGGTTCAACAAGCATTTCTAGTTGCACAACACCCAATGTCCCCTGATAAGGAACTACGTTACCACCACGTACTGTTACTGTTAATACCTGTTCAGTTTCAGCTGTCATATTGAGTATAACATGACCCGTTTCGTCTGTAAACCCGGTAAAAAAGAGTTGGTCATCACTAACACAAACCTGCGCATTTGCAACAGCCTGCCCGGTAGCTGCGAAAGTAACTTCAAAATCAATTTCATTATCACCCACTGGCATAACTGCCGGATAGCTAACATTCACTGCCCTAGGGACATCTTTCCATATATGGATGCTTGGATCTCCTAAAACACAAAATACTTTATAATGATATTGGGTATAATAATCATTACCGAAAACATGATACATATAAAGTTTCCCTCTTAACAAGGCTTCTCCCGGTGTGTCCATTCCTTCCTGAAACATTCCTACATAAATACCCCTATCAATCCTGTTATTATAAGCAGTATGCGTGTTTGATGTTGGTCCAATGAAAGCTGCTGCACCTCTTGGATTTGTAAGCGAACCCATTTCGACCCATTCTTCACCAAAGGAATTTCCACCTGGACAATCAAACATAGCTACACCACATCCTATACTGGTAACAAATGGAAATTTTTCACCATTGTTTATACTCGAAACATCCGAAGTAGAAAACTCATAACAGCTTGCTGACCAACCATAATACCAACCTTCCCCCCTATAATTCAAGTAGCTTCGCCCATCATTAATCGCAGTGATAATATCATTCAATTCTACTGTACAATCAGATCCCCAACCATCACCATCACTCATCAATGTATCCACTTTTGTGAAACCGCCATCCTCAATCATAACATTTGCTGCAAATCGCTTTGTATCAACTTGAGAAGGATAATAATTATTCGAACAACAGACCCCTTGTTTAAACCAATCTGTATCAGTGATATATGGATCCTTTTCATATAACAAAAATTTATTTATCATGATCTGCATCCGAACATCTCCCTGATTTGTAAATCGGCCAACCATCATTTCGGGGAAATAGTCATCTCCATCAATTTCAACAAAATAATCTTCATTCGGGAATGAATAGTCGGGGTACTCTACGATTTCTTTTGGAAAAACCCCATCATCACCAACCATTAACACGTAAGTAGGAGGAAATTCCCAATTGTAGTAGGCATCTGAAATATGGTTTTTAATGATATCCGGATTATTTGCATTGGCGCCAATATCACTGAATTTAGTGATATGTATATCAATACCACTCTGACGTTTCCAATCAGCATATACTTGAAAACTTTCGGTGAACTCGTCCGGTATGATACATAACATAACATCACGTCCGTTTTCTACCCCATTATATTCTTTATCCAATGCGTTTTGATAATTGTTGATGAAACTCCTGTAGAGTTTAGCGAAAGATGGTGCGATAGCATGTTTAGGCGTTGTTTTTGGATTCAAAACTATGCCCTTTCCATAGTTCACACGGACTGTAATCGAAGTAGTAACCTGCAATTCCTTTGTTGCAGCGAGGTAACGGACAGGATAAACAGATAAACGGGCAACACGGAAATCGCGAAAAACTGATGGAGTTTCAAGTCTGGCGTACTCAGCCGGAAAAATTTCATGTGATTGGTATGCTGCTTCATTTTCGAAATAAGGAGTTTCGGGCTTGCCTTCATACCAACTTACGCGCGACGGGGGCAAATAAATATCCTTAAATGATTGAACCATTCCTGTTTCCAATACTTCAACCGTAAGCCCGCACTGATCGGGTATGGCCAAGGTAGTTGCAATATAGGGCAATGAAGGGAATCCGGGATCGGTACTAAAGATTTCTGAAAATAAATCTATCGACTTGTATGATTTGTTGTCAGACATAAATGATTTTTCATCAAACCCCGTTAACTCAATTTTGAGCACAGTGCTATTCAAATCATCACTGATAATTGTAATACTTGGTGCAGCAGGAATTGATTTATTACTGACCAATGTGACCCATTCTGCTTCCATCTCGAATGGAATGAATGTTGTCACCAATACGAAAATTAGAATTTTCTTAAACATATAAAGTTTTGTTATGATAGATTTGTAAAACCCAAAACAATGTTACAATGAAAAAGACGCCTAGAAAACCTGCCTTTTTTATCTGAGTATGATAACGTAAAATTAGTAAAAGTTTGCCTACTAATCGTTAGATAAATAAAATTAAATCCTCATGTATTTTTCACATATATAGTTCAAAATTATTTAGAATCATTCTTTTTGCGATCCAAAGATTGATTACTTTTGCAGAAAATATCAAAAAAATAAATATTATGAAAATCACCAGGTTAATTATGTTTGGCGTTCTAACCGCCAGTATCGGAATAGCACTGCAAAGTTGTGGTGGTAGTCCTGAACCAAAAAAAGAAACTGCCCCAGTAAAAGAAGAAGTGAAGGCAGCGCCTGCCAATCCTTATGCTGAAGGCGAAAAAATTTACATGGCCAAATGTATCGTTTGTCATCAGGCCAATGGTGAAGGAATCGCCGGTGCATTTCCTCCTCTCAAAAATTCTGATTATTTATTTGCTGACAAAGTTCGCGCTGTTGCTCAGGCATTAAATGGTTCGAATCATGAAATTGTTGTAAATGGTGTTAAATATAATGCGCCAATGCCGCAACAGGTTGGAACAAAAGAAGAAGCTGTTGCAGTTGTGAATTACATATTGAACTCATGGGGTAACAATGGTGGAACAGTAACGCTGGAAGATGTTAAAGATGTTGTTATTGACCCAAGAATCTGATAATCTGATGTTAAATTCAAGCAAATTACTTGTTCTGTTAAGTATGATTGTACTTGTTGTACTAAGCTCATGTGAAAATACTTCCCAAAACAAGGCGGTGGATAAAAGTACCGAAGCCATTGCAACAGCACCAAATAATTATGGTGCGATTATCACAAAAGACAATGCGAAGGAAATGATTGTTTTACCCTCTTTGTTCACTACAGATACTGTTCAGGTAAAAATGACAGGTAAAGTAATGGAAGTTTGTCAACATAGTGGTTGCTGGCTGACAGTTGCTTATGGTGATGAGGAAATAATGGTCAATATGAAAGATGAGTTTTCGGTTCCAAAAAACATTTCCGGAAAAACCGTTTGGTTTGAAGGAATTGCATACCGCGAACTTGTTGATGTTGAGACATTGAAAAAAATCGCTACTGAAAGTCGTAAGACTCAGGCTGAAATTGATGCCATTACCCAACCTGTTTATGATTATACCATCATAGCGAATGGTGTCATTGTCGAATAAAATTTGCTTAAAATAGTATAAAAGACCGGTCATGACAGACTGGTCTTTTTTTTTGTCACAGAAGCGAATGAAATCAATTTCTGATTAACATGATTTTATTGGCTGCCAGAAAGTTGTGACATTCTTTTAAAAACAATTCATCACAATATTTTTAATAAAAATTTGTATTTATTTAGATTTAGTCTAAATTAGCGATCTGAAACACATGTTTCATCCGGTATATTTTATTGAATATGAATTATTTACACATTTCAAAAGCGATATTATTCGTTTTTATTTTCAGTTTTCTTCTTCCAAATCAACATTCTTACGGTCAAACTGATCAATTGGGAGTTTACGAAAAACTGGATTCATTCCTACCCGATAGCCTGATTTTCGTTGATGATAACTTCAACAAAATTGACCTGAAAAAAGCGATTAATAAACCAACCGTGCTGGCTATGGTTTATTATGAGTGTCCTGGCATTTGCACACCTCTGCTTAACGGCCTGGCAGAAGTAATCAGTCGGTCAGAACTTGAGTTGGGTAAAGATTATCAAGTGTTTACAGTTAGTTTTAATCATCTGGAAAACAGCGTTCTGGCATCCAAAAAGAAAAAAACCTATCTCAAATTAGCCGATAAAGAAAATTATCCCGAAGGATGGCAGTTTTTCACAGGTGACAGCCTTATGGTTGCCAAATTATTACAATCCATTGGTTATTATGTGAAACAGGAAGGCAAAGACTTCGTGCACCCGGCAACATTGGTTGTACTTGGAAAAGATGGTAAAATAACAAGATATCTTCACGGGACTGACTTTCTGCCATTTGATTTGAAAATGGCCGTTGTTGAGGCTGGTGCCGGCCGATCAGGACCTACCATCAACAAAGTCCTTGAATTCTGTTTCAGCTATGATGCTGAAGGCAAAAAATATGTTTTCAACACAACCAAGATTTCTGGTTCTATTATCATTCTTATGGCACTTACTTTATTTATATCGCTCCTTGTTTCCGGAAGACGAAAAAAGAAATTCAATAACATAGATTAAATTATGGCAGCAACAACTGAATTAAATTTCTTTCAGGAAAAAAAAGGCCTGTTTTCCTGGATTTTTAGCGTTGACCACAAGCGAATTGCTTTGCTTTATCTTTATGCAATACTTGGCTTTTTCCTTGTCGGCGTTACCCTTGGCATTCTGATGCGATTGGAATTATTAAATCCGGGAAAGGATTTAATGGAAGCGAAAACCTACAACCAGGTGTTTACAATGCATGGTGTGATTATGATTTTTTTATTCATTATCCCAAGCATTCCTGCTGTTTTTGGCAATTTCTTTCTTCCGATCTTGTTAGGAACTGATGATGTTTCATTCCCAAGATTGAATTTACTCTCCTGGTGGATTTATATTATTGGTGCTTTGATGGCTTTATCGACCTTGCTTTTTGGTGATGGACCAGCTGATACCGGCTGGACATTTTACGCACCTTACAGTGTGCGAACCGGCACCAACGTCACTATGTCAGTCTTGGCTGCCTTCGTTCTTGGATTTTCGTCTATCCTGACCGGACTAAACTTCATTGTAACCATTCACCGTTTGCGTACACCAGGTATGACATTCTTTAAAATGCCACTGTTCGCATGGGCATTGTATGCAACTTCCTGGATTCAATTGCTGGCTACACCCATTATCGGAATCACTTTAATGATGATTGTGGCCGAAAGAGTTTTGGGAGTTGGATTATTCGATCCTGCGATAGGCGGAGATCCGATTCTTTATCAGCATCTTTTCTGGATTTATTCACATCCTGCAGTATATATCATGGCTCTGCCAGCTTTCGGCATCATTTCCGAAATACTTCCAACATTTACTCACCGAACCATATTTGGATATAAAGCCATTGCCTTTTCAAGTTTAGCCATCGCGTTTGTTGGTTATTTCGTCTGGGGTCATCATATGTTTACAGCCGGCATGAGTGGCGCAGCAAGAATTGTATTTTCAATCATGACATTTCTGGTTGCCATACCCACTGCAATTAAAGTATTTAACTGGGTGGCAACCCTTTACAAAGGGTCAATTGACGTACAACCTCCGCTGCTATATGCACTTGGTTTCATCTTTCAGTTTATGATAGGTGGTTTATCCGGTTTGGTCCTCGGCGCTCTGGCGACAGATGTGCATCTGCATGATACCTATTTTGTAGTCGGACATTTTCATTATGTCATGTTTGGCGGAACAGGTTTTGCATTTTTTGGTGCCTTACATTACTGGTACCCTAAAATTTGGGGAAGGATGTATAACAAAGCTGTGGCCAATGTTGCTTTTGTTATTTTCTTCATCGGATTTAATATGCTTTATTTCCCTATGTTGATCTCCGGACTGATGGGAATGCCACGCCGCTACTACGATTATTTACCGGAATTTCATCTACCAAATATGATAAGTACTTATGGATCATGGATTTTGGCTACGGGATTGATACTAATGCTCTGGAATCTGATCGCCGGTTTTTTTGGACCAAAACCTGAAACAGGAAGAAATTACTGGGGTGGTATTACACTGGAATGGCAGACTTTATCTCCTCCCCCATTACAGAATTTTGATAAAATGCCCGAAATTCCTAAGGGCGGTCCTTATGACTTTGAGAACAATTATTAATATTATCAATAATATAGATTATGGAACATCATTCAGGACTTGTATTGCCCAACTCAGGGCACAACCGCGATGCTGAAGCATCGAAGTTAGGTATGTGGCTCTTTCTGTTTACTGAATTCCTGTTGTTTGGCGGTTTGTTTATTGTATATATGGTTTACAGAATGCTCAATCCTGAAGCATTCCTGACAGCTTCATACCAGTTAAATGTAACAATGGGAGCTATCAACACGGTTGTATTGTTGTTGAGCAGTATGACGATTGCTATGTCAATCACTGCTATTCAGTTGGGAAACAGCAAACGATCAATTCAGTTTTTAATTTTCACTGTGGCTGCATCTTTGGTGTTTTTGGTGATCAAGTATTTCGAATGGAGTGCAAAGATCCATCATGGATTGTTTCCTGGAATGGATGTTTTCAATCAACTTCCACACGGAGAAAGTCTATTCTTTTATCTGTATTTCTTTATGACCGGATTACATGCGCTTCACATTATAATTGGCGCAATCTTTATCATTGTGGTAATATTCAGAACCAAAAACGGACAATTAAACGCCAATAACTATTCCCATACTGAAAATGCCGGTCTTTACTGGCATCTCGTCGATTTAATCTGGATTTATTTGTTCCCTTTATTTTATCTCATCCATTGATCCGAAATGAAAAATAACACAGAATCCCATAACGAAGTGGTTCATGAAACGCACATCGTAAGTTACAAAGAACATGTCAGCACACTTGTGGCACTGTTGTTACTGACAATAATGACAGTATCAATATCAGTTTTTGGAGCCAATCTGCGCTCGCTAACTGTAGCGACTGCCATGCTCATCGCTACAGTGAAAGTGATTGTTGTAGCCTACTATTTCATGCATTTAAAATTCGACAAAAAAATCTATACCTGGCTCGTTTTGCTTGTGGTTGTATTGTTTTTATCGTTTCTGATATTAATGAGTATTGAATATTTAAACCGATAATATATGAAAAACGGAGCTTCAACTTTCGCACAGGGTGTAGATCTGTCGTTATACATCATTTCAGGAATATCTATATTCTTTTTGGTAGGTATTACAGCTGTAATGATCTATTTTGTAATTAGATACAGTAAAAAAAGAAATCCAAAAGCAACCAATATTGAAGGAAGTAATACCTTGGAAGTTTTATGGACCGTTATTCCGACCATTTTGGTTCTGGTGATGTTTTATTATGGATGGATGGGTTACCGTCCGATGCGTAAGGTACCGGCAAACGCCATTGAGGTAAAAGTTTATGGTCAGATGTGGAAATTTTCATTTGAATATGCCAATGGCAAACTAAGTGATTCATTGGTAGTCCCGATTGATCAACCTGTTAAGCTGCTGCTCATTTCAAAAGATGTGAACCATAGTTTTTATATTCCGGCCTTTCGTTTAAAAGAAGATCTAATTCCAGGTAAAGATAACTTCCTCTGGTTTGAGGCCAACAAAGAAGGCAGGTACGATGTGATGTGTGCAGAATATTGCGGACAACTTCACTCAGCTATGTTAACCTCCGTAACTGTCACAGAGGTAAGTGTGTATGATAAATGGCTCGCTCAAACCGAATCGGCAGCCAATGAACATCCCGGTCTGACCCTGATGAAAAAGAATGCCTGTTTCAGTTGTCATACACAGGATGGCAGTAAGCTTGTAGGGCCAAGTTTCAAAGGTGTTTTCGGGAAATCAGAAATAGTTGAGTCAGATGGTGCTGAGCGCGAGATTGTTATCGACGGGGAATATATCAAACGATCCATTAAAACACCCAATGCGGATATCGTAAAAGGTTATATGAAAGGCTTGATGGTTCCTTATGACAAGATTCTTACTGATGAACAAATTGATCAGATAATTGATTATTTAAGAACCGTGAAATAATTCGTTACAACATAACTTTACTGATATTTCACAGATTTGATAAGTCAAACGCAAAATTATTAAGTTGTGGTTGAAAAGAACACAAGAAAGATGAAAACAAAAATCACGTTGAAACTCCTTATGGAGCTGAGTAAAGTTAAAATCACTTTTGCAGTGGCTTTTACCACAATTGCTGGCTATTTGCTGGCGAAAGGCAGTTTTGATACCGGGTTGATCCTTCCTACCCTGGGCATATTTCTGCTTGCCTGTGGTTCATCCGCACTGAATCATTATCAGGATGCTGACCGGGATAAACTGATGTTCCGAACAGCAAATCGTCCTATTCCATCAGGTAGAATAAGCCGCAATGGAACGCTTGTAGTGGCTACTATTTTGTCGGTTACAGGAAGCATTATACTATATTTTGGTTCTAACATGCTTGGATTACAGCTTGGATTACTGGCCTTAATCTGGTACAATGGTATTTACACACCTATGAAACGAAAAACTGCGTTTGCTGTGATTCCCGGTTCCGTTATCGGCGCCATTCCTCCTGTTGTCGGTTGGGTTGCCGGCGGTGGTTCTATCACTGATCCTCATGTAGTTTTGCTGGCATTTTTCTTTTTCATCTGGCAGGTACCACATTTCTGGTTGCTCATGCTAAAATACGGGAAAGAATATATTGAAGCTGGTTATCCCTCCATCACACAGATTTACAGCGAAAAAAGTATTCGTTTCATGACTTTCCTTTGGACACTTGCCACAGCAGTTACAGCCCTGATGCTGCCACTCTTCGGAATCATCGAAAACAGAATAATTACGGTCATTGTTCTGCTCTCGGTTCTTTGGCTGGTATATATTTTTTCAGGATTAATTCGTAACCAACCTGCAAAACTTAATCCGTTTTTCTATTTCATGCGCATAAACTATTTTGTACTTGCCATCATCATCGCGTTGATGATTGATCCATTGATCAAGTAAAGTTGTTATACTTGACAATATGATAGATTTTGCTTTATTTTGTATTAAAGGAGTGAAACTGTTGATTTACAAATAAATAATCCGGAATTTTACTCCTCATCGAAGTAAAAACAATTAAACCGGTGCAAAATGAAAACAAAAATCTCAATCCTTGTAATCATACAGTTGATCTTTTCAGGATTGATTCGGCTTTATTCACAAGACACAATTTCAATTGCAAAACCTATCGACAAACTCACAATTGGTCTGGGTGTTGGCCTTGACCACGGTGGAATAGGTGCCAACATGGTCTATTATCCTCATAAAAATATTGGAATCTTTGCAGGTGCCGGATACGCCATTGCCGGTCCCGGATATAATGCCGGTTTAAAAATCAGAATGATTTCTGACAAGCCATCCTCCAAAATCTCGCCTTATCTGCTTGCCATGTATGGTTACAATGCTGCGATAGCTGTCATGGACAAAACTTCATTAAACAAATTATTCTATGGTGTTAGCTTTGGCATCGGCATCGACACCCGCATAAAAAAAGATAAACGACACTACTGGACTTTTGCAATTTTGGTCCCAATCCGAAGCGAGGACGTTGATCAGTATGTTGATGACTTAAAAAACAATGAAGGAGTTGAATTCAAAAACGAGCTCCTGCCAATCGGCTTTTCGATAGGGTACAAATATTGTCTTTACAAATAAATGAGGACCGATTTTCGAACAAATTACCAACACAACCTTAAGTTCGATTGATAATCTTTATTAAAAACACAATTCTAATTGCACTGATTACAAAAACCGATCACGCATTTTTCCAATTTACTTATATTTGAACAAAAATTAGAGCATGACATCTGGAACAATTGTCGATTTTAAAAATATTTCTGTATTTCAGAAGAACAATCTGGTTTTAGTGAATGTCAATTTTAAAATTAACAAAGGCGAATTTGTTTATCTGATTGGTAAAACCGGCAGTGGAAAATCGAGTCTTTTGAAGACCATGTACGCAGAACTACCTGCTATTGAAGGCGATGCCAATATTGTTGGTTATAATCTACGCAAAATCAAAAGGAAAGAAATCCCATTTTTACGGCGCAAACTTGGTATTATTTTTCAGGATTTCCAATTATTAGAGGACCGCGATGTACACAAGAATCTTGAATTTGTTTTAAAATCAACAGGATGGACTGACCGGAATAAAATTGACGAACGCATTCAAAAAGTTTTGGAACAGGTTGGATTAATTGCTAAGGGATTTAAACTCCCGCACCAGCTCTCGGGCGGAGAACAACAGCGGGTTGCTATCGCCCGTTCATTACTCAATGAACCGGAAATTATTCTGGCCGACGAGCCGACTGGTAATCTTGATCCTGAAACGTCAAACGGGATTATGCGATTACTGCAGAATATCAGCGAAAATGGGCAGGCGGTACTGATGGCCACACATAATTATAACCTGATTCACAAATTCCCTCACAGAATAATAAAATGTGAAGAAGGAACTATCACCTCATCAAGTTATGAGATCGATTAATTTATCGACATTATGACCATTGTTGTATAGCATTGAAAGCTTCTGTCTGCGGTATTCTATTTCACGTTTGGTGAAAGGTCGCTTCCATAACTCTTTTATTTTACGTTTGATTGCATCCGCATCGTTGGCAACAATACACAATTCATCCAGTGCAGTTCCACTCAACATCTTACTGTTCGCGATACAAAAACGCCCGTTATAAAGCATATTAAGAAGTTTGAGTTTCAAACCTGTTGCCTGAAATGTAATCGAAACATTGAGTTGTGCGTTGTTGATCAGTTCAAAAAGCTCCTCATCGGTCGGATTGGCAATCAGTTCAATATTCGGACAAGTAGCAATGAGGTTCTTCAGTTGGGTCCGTGGATTAAGTCCAGCAACTTTCAACGGATAGGGAGAATCCTTGAAAACATTCGTTATCAGATATTTAACAGCATTAAAATTCTCTGCGACAGACAAATTTCCATGATACAAAGCGTATTCTCCCTTACCGCCCTTGATACAAACTTTTTTATGGGGATGGAAAGCAGGCACAAAATCAACCTTCGAAAAATAACCGGCAAAGTAGCGCTCATCGTTTTTAGAAATCGCGATTAACTGATTTGCATTACGAAGCACTTCCTCATATTTTTTTAGCTTTCCGGCTTCATTATACAGATAGTATTTCTTTAAAAATGAAGTCTCAACCTGGGCAAGATTCATATAATACTCATGCTCGATATTGTGTGTACGAACCGAAATTTTACGGCCAGTAAGCTGAGGTTCAGTTAATAATTGACAGGTATGCAATCCTTCCAGTAGAATTGGATAATCATCCTTAAGCAGATTTGAAACCAGTTCCTCAGATGACCGCGAACTCACAATATACGGCAAAGTTTTGAAGAAATGCTTTTTAGAGATATCACGCTTATAGTAATTTACCGAAAAACACAGATCTTCAAGTTCTTTCGATTTTAGTCTTCCATATTCAAAACAGTGCAAATGAATTCTGATGCCTTTCGCGGACATTTCCTTAATTTTAAAAAAGACATCGATCACTCCCCCATAGTTGGCGGGGAAAGGCACGTCGAACGAAACGATATGAAGGTGCTTATCCATCATAATGTACTATAAAATTTCAAAAGGATCTTTTCTTCATTCTCCCAATTTAATGACTCAGCGGCAAAACTAAGATTTTTCCTCCAAACCCTCATCAAATCATTTTGTATGAGGTAGTTACCGATTTGTTTTGCCATAATATCGGGTTGATGTGAATCGATAAAACCACCAATCTGAAAACGATCGATAATTGCTTTTATTTCAACCAGTGGTGTTGCCAGCACAGGAATACCTGCATGAATATAATCGAATAGCTTATTTGGCAGACTAAAACGATAATTCAGATTCGTATCTTTGTCTAAAGTAAAGCCTACATCGGCCAATTGGGTATAGCACATCATTTCATTATAATTCATGCGGGGAAACAGCATCACTTTGTCTTCTAAATGATTGTCTTTGATCAGATTCCGAATCACAGGCATCGCATCTCCATTCCCAATCAGCAAAAGAACCGCATTGTCGATATATTGCATTGCCAGAACCAACTCTTCCACACCTCTGTCGATATTGATGCCCGAGCCTTGTAAAATGAGCAATTTCTTTTCAACGGGCAATCCAAGGTCAGATCTTGATTTAGTAGTGCTTATTTTAATTGAAGGAGGAATATTCCGAACCACAACAACCTCAATACCATATTCCTGTCGAAACATCTGGGCGATAGATTCATTCACAGTAATCATACGATCGATACGTGACAGCATAAACTGCTCCATCAATTTCCAGACATGCTGAACAAACTTACGGTTTACCAACTCCGGGGTTTCAGTATAGTATTCATGACTGTCATACGCCAGGGGAATATTACGCAGGCGGGACACTAAAAAATTTGGCAATAATGTATCTAAATCATTGGATAGAAATAAATTGACTTTTTTAAACAACAAAAATAAAAACAATCGGATGTTAAACTCAGCGTAAAACAAGGGACCTCTCACAAAAAGCAATCGCATCCGTACCGTTTTATAGGTCAGGGAAGGCATTGGGAGGCTATGTTTTAACTTTCGGCCGATAAGTACAACTTCATAACCGGATTTCTGCAGCGCCACACAGGATTTGTGAACGCGCTGATCTGTCACAAGATCATTGATTACAGAAACATACGCTTTTTTCAAGTAAAAATTTCCCTTTTTTAATGTATTTGTTAATGTATAAATAACTGTCCAAACCAATATTTATTGTTTTAACGTGTACCTTTGAAGAAAAAATAAATCAGATGGATCGTTACGTTTCTCTTAATAAATTCAACACTTTTGGACTAAACGTTACGGCTAGTTTTTACTGTACGATCACAGATGCATCTGAGATTTTTGAACTTATCAAAGAGTCTGTTTTCAAGAATGAAAGAAAATTGATTTTAGGAGGCGGAAGCAATGTTCTTTTTTTGGATGATTTTTATAATGGCTTGGTAATACATATCGAAAACAAAGGAAAAACACTTCTTCGCGAAACAGCGCACAATGTATATTTCAGGGTTGCAGCCGGAGAGTCATGGTCTGATTTTGTTGATGAAATGGTTCAGTGTGGTTACGGAGGAGTTGAAAATCTATCATTCATACCCGGAACAGTAGGCGCTGCTCCAATCCAGAATATTGGTGCTTATGGCACAGAATTAAAAGATATTTTTTACCAACTGACTGCAATAGACCTGATTACAGGTGAAAAAGTTTTTTTCAATAAAGAAGAATGTGAGTTTGGTTACCGTACCAGTGTTTTTAAAACCAGGTTACGCGATCGTTACCTCATCACCCATGTTGATTTTAAATTAAACAAACATCCGGAAATCAACATTAATTATGCTGCCCTCAATCAATTCCTTTATAATAAAGGCATTGTGAATCCGACAGTGAAAGATATCAGCAATGCTGTCATTGAGATCAGGAAATCAAAGTTGCCCGATCCTTCGGTTTTGGGAAATGCCGGCAGCTTCTTTAAGAATCCTGTAATTCATAACCTGCTCTTTCAAAATCTTCAGCAGGAATTCCCTGATATCATCGGACATAAAGAGTCAAATGATTTTACAAAGATTTCAGCAGCCTGGCTGATTGAAAAAACCAACTGGAAAGGAAAAAGAGTTGGAAATGCTGGCTTTCATGACAAACAAGCCCTTGTACTGGTAAATCATGGAAATGCCACCGGCCGTGAATTATTTCATGTTGCCATGCTTGCCAAACAAGCCGTTATTGAAAATTTCAGTATTGAATTGGACATGGAAGTAAATATCGCATAACTTTGACTATAGCTAAAGTCAAAATGAACAAGGCAATGCATTTTTTTAAAACCAATTTTGAAGCTTTTGTCTGGTTTTTCGCATTGATTTTATTGGCGACAATGGATCCATATACAAAAGAACCATCCCTATGCATGTTTCAGGCCCTGGGGATTAACAGTTGCCCTGGTTGCGGCTTAGGTCATGCCGTTTCAGCTGCTTTCCACGGTAAGTTCTTACTTTCGTTTGAGACTCATCCTTTAGGAATTATTACAATTGTATTACTAACAGCAAGAATTGTCACAATTATTATTCAAAACTATAAATATCAGCAATTTAACAAAAATATCTAAGATGAATTTTTGTAAATTTGGTCTGATCTTTTAAAAGAAGAATCTTAAGATTATACAACGATATGCTTACACTTAAATCCGAAATTCCTCCTTTCGCCGACAAAACACTTCCAATCACCTATTTTATCTTTACAATCAGCTTGTTTCTTGATACTTTCGCTATTCAACGTATAACAAACTTAAAAAAATCAATGTAACATGAAATTTTACGAATTAATGCCTGAAATTACAGGAGAAGAAATGGTGTTTGTCCAAACATTAACAAGCACTTACTCTGATGAGAAATTAAAAATGTTCGCCACTGTTTATCGTGCACGCCGCCGCGATCCTCAAATGATTTTACTGGTGACCTTACTGGGATTTTTAGGTGCTGCCGGTGTCCATCGTATTCTTTTAAACCAAATCGGAATGGGAATCCTCTACTTTTTCACAGCTGGATTCTGTCTAATCGGAACCATAGTTGATTTAATTAATTATCAACAACTTACATTTACATACAACCGTCAGGCTGCGATTGAAATAAGCAGTATGCTATCTTCAACCAACTGATAGTCTTGTTTGAACTAATGTAAAAATATGTTTTATTAAACCTGTTTCAACGACGAACCAGATTTCATCCGGTTCAGAATTGTTTGGTTGATGTTTTTGGCAATAAACGGGCCTTCATAAATGAAACCAGTGTAAACCTGAATCAGGTCAGCGCCGGCATCCAATTTCTCGAGCGCATCCGATGCTGTAAAAATGCCACCAACGCCTATTATTGGAAATGCTTTGTTTGATTTTGTAGCAAGATAACGGATGACTTCTGTGGAGCGATCACGAACAGGTGATCCACTTAAGCCTCCGTTTCCAATAGCAGCAACCACTTCACTACCATAACCGGGCAGATTCCGTTTGATACTTGTATTGGTTGCAACCACACCATCAATTTTCGTAAGACGAACAATATCAATCACTTCATCGAGTTGTTTGTCATTCAAATCCGGTGATATTTTCAATAAAACCGGTTTTCGTTTTGGTTTGCTATTGTTTATTGCCTGTAACTTATTCAGAATTTCCATCAGAGCATCCTGATCCTGAAGTTCTTTCAGATCAGAAATATTCGGACAACTCACATTCACCACAAAATAATCGACATAATTGAAAAGGCCTTTAAAATTCTCTTCATAATCCTGGTAGGCGATCGCATTTGGAGTGAGCGTATTCTTCCCGATGTTACCACCAATAATCATTTTTGATTTTCGCTTTTTCAATTGCCTGACCGCCTGCTCTAATCCATTGTTATTAAAACCCATACGATTGATTAAAGCATGGTCCTTTGACAGACGAAACAATCGGGGTTTAGGATTTCCAGGCTGTGCTTTCGGAGTGACTGTTCCGATCTCGACAAAACCAAAACCAAGTGCTGACAATTCTTCAAATACCTCCGCATTTTTATCGAAACCAGCTGCCACGCCAACAGGATTAGGGAAACGAATTCCAAATAATTCTTTTTCCAGACGCTTGTCTTTCACGGTAAAAAACCATTTCAGTGCAAGTCGTTTTCCTGGAATTTTCCCAATAATTTTTAAAATACCCATCACCCAATGGTGAATGGTTTCGGGATTAAAAAGGAAAAATACCGGGCGAAGCAGCGATTTATACATGATATTCTATTTTATAAAAAAAGTCCCAATGTTGGGACTTTCAGTTTTACTCTTCTTTTTGTTCTTCTGCCACCGGCTCTTCCGCAACTAATTCTTCGGTGAAATCAAGAAGATCCTTTTCTACCAGCATCTGATACCAGACGAAAACCTTTTTCATATCAGAAGGATATACCGTTTCAGTATCAAAATCAGGAACAGCGATTGAAAATTTTTCCTTTAAATCTTTCTGGCTCAACTTCTTCACATCAAAATCAAGCTGCAAACCAATATCGCTGTGGATTTTCTTAAAAACTTCTTTCAACGGCCGATCATCATTCGTTGTGAAGATGCTTATTTCTTCGAGTGAACTCATCTTATCCTGCACAAATGCTGCAAACCGCTTTCCATCGATGAGCGATTCAACAATAACATTTGCTTTTCCCTGACCGGTAACTTTATACAATCCTGGTTTCCCACTGATTGATACAATCTTGCTTAGATCCATATTTCTTTTTTTTGCAAAAATAATCAAAATCGGCAAATTTCTGCGAATAATGAAAGTTGAATTATCTCATCCTGGTATTGCTCATTGTAAGAAACAATATCATGGGGAATGCATTTAGATGTACAATGCAATCTCGTTTTGTAAGGAATATGAATAATCAAAGGTTAAGAACAATATGATTCAGTGAGTCTGCTGAAGTGGCAATTCAACCAAGGTTTTTCATTAATGAGACGAAACCCCAATCACTTTGACTGACTGAATTTTACTACAGAGTTACACTGAGGTGATCACAGAGTTCCACAGAGATAATTCAAATTGGAAAATGCAAAGTTAAAATGCAAATGTTTCGCAAAACACATGCCTTTGAGGCTGGACGTAGGAATACTAATTATTTGAGTAAGAATCCGGCCAATGAGACTGTTGAAGTGAGCCTGTAAACAACCAAATTAACTAAGGTTCACTTAAAAGACAAAGACTATATTTCATTTTTGTTTTTTGAATTTTACCACAGAGTTAAACTGAGGAAATCACAGAGGTACACAGAGTTAGTTTGAATTGTGAGATTTTTCAATTAATGACGCTTAGAAGAACTGTGCGAACAAGTCATGGAACAGTGAAAGCAATGACTTTCCGTTCATTTCGCATCTATTTTATCTCTGCAATTTTTTCATTTATTTCCTTCCTTCCACCATTCACCGACAAAGTGCTTCCACTCACCTAATATGTATTTACGACCGCATTGATTCAGTATATTTTTGCTTCATAATTAATAAACAAAAAAATAAAACGATGAAAACTTATACAAAATCAGCAATCTTAAGCTTAACAGGAATCCTTTTGTCAATGAATATTTTTGCAAACGAATCGGTCATAAAAGAAGAACAATACATTGACGACATCCCTTTCAACACAGAAATGATCGCTGCAAAAGCAAGGTTTGAAAAAGCTATCACTACCGAATTTCAACTTGAAGATGAAACTTATATTGATGACATTCCTTTCAAAACAGACTCGCTTGCTAAAATTATTCTGAGTACTCAGGCCATGACCCTGAATTTCAAAATGGAAGAAGAAAACTACATTGAGGATATTCCTTTCAACACTTCGGTGATTGCAACTGAATTTTCAGCAGGTATTTGCCAGAACAATAAGGGAAAGAATTAATCTGCAAGCACATTTTAGTAATTGAAAGTCAGATCACTACAACCAAAACCTTGCTCACGCGCGCTTGTAGCGCGTGCGGCATGTCCAAACTAACACAAACTTAACAATATTACTTCTATCAAAGATTGTTTTTCGTTATAATTTGTTGCCAACCTTGCTCGCGCGCGCTTGTAGCGCGTGCGGCATGTCCAAACTAACACAAACTTAACAATATTACATCTATCAAAGATTGTTTTTCATAATAATTTGTTGCCGAACTGAATGTATATTTCCATGGCACTTCACATAATCCATATACAACCGGATTGTTGTGTATGTAGTTCAATTTTTCAAGCATAAACCAATTGCTATACAATAATTTTGCCCTGTTACCATCCTGCCAGACTTTATACTTTTTGATACGTTTCAAAGCATCACCGGCCTCTGCGAATTTGGATAATACTTCTTCATAACCATTTGGTTTTTCATCTTCAAGTTTTTTAACGATTGCTTTCGCTGTGAATGTTTTCAAATCACATAAAATGCCGGAAACGGAATCATCTCCAATGGCCTGAATAATCATGTGTACATGGTTTGGCATAATGCAGTATCCATAAACCTGCAACCCTTTATGCATCTGGCAATACCTTATCGATTCAATTAAAATCATTTTAAATGAATCATCAGCCAGAACTTTAATCCAGCCAGTGATTGTGAATGTGACAAAATAAGGCTCATCACCTTGAACTATCTTATACTTGTCCGACATGCCTTATTCACTTTTACAAATAGCCGCCCTTTTTTTATCAAATTTATAGATAAATGTAAATAAATAATAATGCACGCGCTACAAGCGCGCGCTAGCAAAGGGATGGGAGTAATTTAGTCGAAATACATACCGAAATCATTCACCCTTGTTTGGATGATAAATCTTTATTTTAGCTTTTAAATAGTCTAACTTTGTTAAAATTTGATGTTTCTTTTCGGCATTTCTTCTATCAATTTCATATAATACCATATAATGTCCGGGAAATGAAACGTTAATGAGATGTTCATTTTCTCCTTTCAATTCATTCATTATAAGTCTATAAGATTTTTCATAACCAGTATCAGGTAGTCTTTCATAACATATATAAAAGCGTACCCTTTTATTAATCAAGTATTTTTCAACTATAAAATTTAGATATAAAGGAACTTCTTTTTTTGTGTATAACTTTTCAATTTTCTTCACGCTACCCAATGAATCCACATACATGCCAAATAAAATAATCGTGTTATTGTCCAGATATTTCGAAATAGTATCCTCACCCAGCAAATTTATAAGCGTTTGAGCCATAATTGCCGAATTATTATCCATACAATCCTGTTCAATTTTTACATTAATTTGAGAATAGGTAAAATTTACAGTGATTAATAAAATAATCGTTGATAGCAATCGATTTACCATAAGCTTGTTGTTTTAATTCGCCAAGTGTGGAGCATCATACAATATTGGATAGCAAAATAATAATTGCATATAATAAAAACCCAAGTAAAACGCATATTATCTTGCTTCGTGATTTTGTTATATAACCATTTTTCTTTAAGTCAGTATCATATTTATAGAAAGTAAACGGAAAAATAACTATTCCTATTTTTTCAATTAATGAATAGTCTTCTTCTTTGATATTTTTATTGTCTTTTTCAGTTTTCATTTTAATTTTCAGGAAAAGAACCCTTTGCTCGCGCTTGCAACGCCCGCGTCATACACTTTTACTACAAACTTAACAATATTCCTGCGATCAAAGATAGTTTTCCCACTCGGCGTAGTCTCCAGACTACGTCGTCAAAAACTTTCGGTCTCCAGACCGCTATAAAATCAATTTAGTTTACTTCAACCCCGCTCGGCGTAGTCTCCAGACTACGTCCTCAAAAACTTACGGTCTCCTGACCGATATAAAACTCAATTTGTTTTCCTTCAAACACGTTGAATTCACTTCAACAATTCCTTTATAATCAAAACAATTCCACCAATAATAAATAGTATCGACCCAGTATAAACTTTTAGGTTTGCACCTAATTGATCGTTTAATTTGTTGTTATCACTCGTTATGTTAAGGTACAAAATAAAAGACCCAACAATCAAAAAAACTAACCCAATAATAATAGTCAATAATTCTATTTTCATTTATCTTCTTCATTATATACGTTTCCCGCTCGGTGTAGTTTCAAGTCTTCGTCGTCAATAACTTACGGTCTCCCGACCGATATAAAATCAATTTGGTTTACTTCAACTCAATTAAACGACTGCAAATCGTGCAAACGGCTGTAAACACCACCTTTTCCAATCAGTTCATCATGTTTTCCACGTTCAACCACTTTGCCTTTAACTACTACAATAATTTCATCAGCATGTTGAATCGTTGAAAGCCGATGTGCAATTACAACCGAAGTCCTGCTACTCATCACTTTTGCCAATGCATCCTGCACCAGTCTTTCCGATTCTGTATCGAGTGAAGAGGTTGCTTCATCAAGGATGAGAATCGGCGGATTTTTCAGCACTGCGCGCGCAATACTCAATCGCTGCCGCTGTCCGCCCGACAGTTTTGACCCACGATCACCGATGGTAGTATCATAACCATCCTCAAGCTGGGAAATAAAATCATGGGCATTGGCTACTTTGGCTGCTTCAATAACACTTTCTCTGGTAGCAGAAACATTCCCGAATGCGATATTGTTAAAAACCGAGTCATTGAAAAGAATGCTTTCCTGTGTCACCATGCCCATCAGGCCTCTGAGTGATTCAATTTTATAGTCACGGATATCAATCCCGTCGATGAAAATTCCGCCATCAACCACATCATAAAATCTTGGCAACAAATCAACCAAAGTAGATTTTCCACCGCCTGATTCTCCAACAAGCGCAATAACCTTCCCTTTTTCAATGGTAATATTAACCCCTTTGATCACCTCCTCTTTTTCATAACGGAATGTCACATCACGGTATTCGATGCTCTTTTTAAAATCACTTATGTGTATCGCATTTGGTCTTTCGACTATAATTTCTTCAGCATCAAGTATTTCGAAGATTCGCTCGGCCGAGGCAATGCCTTTCTGAATGCTATAAAACCCCTGGGCGAATGTTTTGGCGGGAGGAATAATCTGTGAAAAAACGATAATATAGGTAATAAAGTCAGCCGCCTTTATTGAAGAAGAATCGGCAAGTACCATCTGACCGCCAAACCAAAGCACGAAAACAATGACGAGTGAAGATAAAAACTCACTAAGCGGAGAACTTAAGTCGCGGCGGCGATAAATACTTACCATCAATTTGGTAAAGGTGCTGTTCTGTTGCTGAAACTTACTATCTGAATAACCTATTGCATTGAATGCCTTGATAATACGCAATCCTGAGATTGATTCTTCAATGGTCGATAGCATTCCTGCTAGTTGAGTTTGTCCGGTTTTGGATGATTTTCGCAAACTACGACCAATCTGTCCGATGACAAAACCAGTTAGTGGCAGAATAATAATTACAAAAAGTGTAAGTTTCGGACTCATACTTAACATGAAAATAAAGAAGGCCAGAATGGTTATCGGATCACGGATAAGCATTTCGAGATAATTCATGATAGAATACTCAACTTCCTGTACATCAGTTGTGATGCGGGCCATAATATCTCCCTTTTTGTTTTTATTGTAAAACGAAAGTGGAAGAATTAAAATCTTATTAAAAATCGCGTTCCGAATATCTTTCACAGCACCAATCCTAACATTGGCCATAAAAAACATTGCGAAGAACCGGGCCAGGTTTCTGAAAAAGAATGCTCCGATAATCACAATACAGATAAAAACCAAGGCCTGTACCTGACCTTTTTCAACAATAATTGTACTGATCAGGTAATTCATATTGCCAAGCAATGATTCAGAACTCAATGCCAGGTCAGGACGGGTAGTCACAAGTGAATCAGTGCCGAAAAGCAGATTAAGAAATGGCACGAGCAGCGCGAATGAGAATAATGAAAAAATAATCGTCAGTAAATTAAAGAGCACGTTGAGCAGTGCATAAGCCCAATATGGTTTTATATAGGCGAGAATACGGTAGAAGTTCTTCATTTGGTTATAATTGAAAATCAATACCGGTATAATTTTCCGGTGTGATTGCAAGTAATTCGTTTTTAATTTCCTGTTTAATGTCGAGTGACCCGATAAATTCACTGATCGACTGCTGGTCAATGACAGAATTAGTCCGTGTAAGACCTTTGAGCATTTCATAGGCGCCTTCAACCTGCTCGCGCCGCAAAATAGTCTGGATTGCTTCAGCAACAACGGCCCAGTTCTTATTCAGATCTTCTCTTATTTTCACTTCATTCAACAGCAATTTATCAAGTCCTTTTTGAATGGATTTGATCGCGATCAGAGTGTGCGCCAAAGGAACACCAATATTACGTGTAACGGTTGAATCAGTAAGATCACGCTGCAAACGGCTTACCGGCAATTTAGCGCTCAGATGTTCGAAAATCGCGTTCGCAATCCCGAGATTACCCTCAGCATTCTCAAAATCAATTGGATTTACCTTGTGTGGCATTGCGGATGAACCCACTTCGCCGGCTACAATTTTTTGTTTGAAATAGTCCATCGAAACATACATCCAGATATCGCGGCATAAATCGATCAGAATAGAATTAATGCGCTTTAAAGCATCAAAATAAGCCGCCAGATAATCGTAATGTTCTATTTGTGTGGTAGTTGTCTGCCGATGTAATTCAAGATTACCACTGATAAAATTATTGGCGAACGATTGCCAGTCAATTTCAGGATAAGCCACATGATGCGCATTGAAGTTACCGGTTGCACCACCAAATTTGGCTGAAAATGGAATAGAGGCAAACAGTTTCAATTGATTTTCGATACGTTCGACAAAGACAAATATCTCTTTACCAAGTTTTGTTGGACTAGCCGCCTGACCATGTGTGCGGGCAAGCATTGGAATAGATTTCCATTCGCCTGCTGTTTTACGCAGGTTTAAAGTCAGTTGTTCAATTACCGGCATGATAATCAGGTTATTAGCTTCTTTCACCGACAATGGCAATGCAACGTTGTTGATATCCTGAGAGGTCAAACCAAAATGGATAAATTCTTTAAAATTTTCAAAACCACTCTTATCGAATTGCTGCTTCAGAAAATACTCAACTGCTTTCACATCGTGGTTCGTAACTGACTCAATCTGTTTGATTTCGGCCGCGTCTTCCAAAGTAAATTCCTCATAAACAGCCCGCAAATCCTGAAAGTTGGCCTTATCGAATGATTTTAACTGTGGCAATGGCAGTTCACACAAAGCGATAAAATACTCAATCTCGACCATCACACGGTAACGAATCAGTGCGAATTCAGAAAAAAACTCATCGAGTTCTTTCACTTTACTTCTGTAGCGCCCGTCAATGGGCGAAATAGCAGTCAAAGCAGATAATTCCATAGTATAAAATTTGATCTCAAAAGTACAAAAAAAGGGAATGAGGCAATCCAAGGCTTATTCTGACCTTTACAATTGAAAAACAATATCAACTGTAACCATATTGTTCATCGATTTTACATACCTCGTCAATCAGAAGTATAATGTCAGGCATTTAGGAATAGTTATTTCAGATCTTTCACAACCAGACTTTCTTTTACGCTGCTTTGTGCAGAAAAGAATCCCAAACCGCCCTGTTGTATATTGGAAGAAATATTGGCTGGTGGACCACTGAACAATGGATTTGAAGAACCTGATTCGGCTTGTAACTCAAGAAAAAATTCGTAGTATTCTTTGGTTATCGATGAAAGCACCAATGTAATCGTATCGCCTGGATTCACTTCGTCAGCACGCAGGAACATCACCGAAAGTCCGTTTGTATTGTTACCATTGAAAAAACGATCATCTGTGACAGAACTACGGTAAGCCGTATCAGTGATAATCTCTCCATTTCGCAATGCATCAATTTTATAAAAATCTGTGGTTGGCGGATCTTTTGCAAACAGATTAATCAGATAGAAGTCCCAAACCTCCTGATATTCCAGAACGATGGAATCAATGGAAAACTCTGTCGTTGGCATTGAAGTAACTGCCTCATAATCTGTATTTTCACCAACAGGTTTTGCCAAATTAATAGACAATGTATATTGTATGCCTTTTACGCCATAAAAATCTGAAGGCGTTGCATAGATACCACTCTCAGGATTCGTCTCTGTCAACGTAACTGATTGTTCACCACTTTGGATTTGCACCAAAGCACCGGAAACTGCCGGAGGCTCCTCGTTGAGAAAATAACTTGATGAAGTCGTTATCCTGACAAAATGAGAAGTTGTATCTGTAGTGATTACACCATCCACAACAAGGCGAATATCTGAACTATCTAACTCTAATTCAATAATTTCTGTACAGGATGAAGCGAATATAAAAACTAAATAAAGTAGTCCTGCCGAAATAATCTTATATAAATGGATTCTTTTCATGTCTTAAAAATGAAAATTATAAGTGATTGCAGGAACAATTCCAAAAAGATAGGTCATTTCGGCGCGGGTTACATTGGGTTGAGCAGGATCAGCTACAAAATTAATTACCCAAGGATTCTTGCGGTAGTAAGCGTTGTAAACAGAAAGATTCCATTCACCATGCCACTTCTTATTTGGTTTTTCCTTCCCACTGTAAGTAAAAGAAACATCAAGACGATGGTAATCAGGTAACCGGTACGAATTTCGGTCAGAATAGACCGGCGCGATAGTATTGCCGATGACAAACCGGCCTGTTGGAAATGTCACAGGAGAACCTGTTGAGTAAACCCAATTGGCTCCGACCATGATTCGTTTGCTCACTTCAAAATTCAAAACTACTGAAACATCATGGGGCCGGTCATATCCGGCCGGGTATTGATTACCGGCATTGATACCGGCAATATCTCTGAAAGTGCGCGACCATGTATATGAAATCCATCCATTCAATCTGCCATCCGGCTGCTTTAACATCATTTCCAGTCCATAAGAAGTAGCGCTTCCAAAACGCAATTCACCTTCAAGATATTGATTGAGTAGCAGTTCCGCGTGATCTTTGAAATCAATGGCATTGTGATTCAACTTATAGAATCCCTCGAGTGATGTTTCGAGTTTCAACTTTGAAAGATTCCTAAAATAACCCAGTGAAAACTGATCGCCCTTTTGAGGTTTCACGTTGGGACCTGAAGCAAACCAGATATCGAGCGGTGTTCCGGCTGTCGAATTCTGTGCCAGATGAACATATTGGATGTTTCGGGTATAGGCACCTTTTACTGAAGAAATCTCATTCAAAATGTATGAAAAACTCAGGCGTGGCTCTAGACCGAAATACGTATTATAAAATTTCCCTTTCGGATAACTGACTGAGTCAACTTTCACATACTGATCATCGTACAGATACTGAATGGTCGCGCCAAAATTACTGAAGGTACTAAAACGAAGTCCATATTTCAATGTCAGCCTGCTACCGATTTTATGATCATTACTCAAATAAAAACCTGTTTCAAGCGCTTGATTTTGTGGGACTTCCACTTTATTATAAGGTGTATCACCTGACAAGCCCTCCGCAGTACCGGGTTTAAAAATATGCTTTGTTGCGATCAGACCAAATTTTACAAGCGAATTATCATCAGCAAACCAGGTAAAATCACCTTTGAAACTATAATCTGTCATTGAGGAGGTCCATTCAAAAGCATTCGGCTGATTTTCAGGCACTCCCAGACTATAATTAAACCGACTGTAAATCATTGAGAAGTTCGAAAACAGTTCCTGGTTAAACAAATGATTCCATCGGACAGTCATCGTGCGATTACCCCATCCCATGCCAAAATCATCATTTTTAAAAACATCCTTTCCAGTATATCCTGAGATAAAAACCCTGTTTTTATCATTAATTACATAATTGGCCTTGCCATTGAAATCATAGAAATACAATGTATTGTTTTTGAGTTGCTCATCTTTTGACAACAGGAGAAACAAATCGGCGTATGTTCGCCGGCCCGCAATCATAAACGACGATTTGTCTTTTTGAATGGGACCTTCAAGTGTTAATCTGCTTGAAATTGTTCCAATACCGCCTTGTCCTGAAAACCTGCGTGAGTTACCATCATTCATCCGCACATCCACCACCGAAGATAACCGACCGCCATACTGCGCGGGAATATCGCCTTTGTATAGTTCTACACTTTTAACAGCATCATTGTTAAACACCGAAAAGAAACCAAGTAAATGTGATGGATTGTAAACCAAAGCTTCATCAAGAAGAATCAGATTCTGATCGGGACTGCCCCCACGCACACTGAATCCTGATCCGCCCTCAGATGTCGCCTGAACACCGGGTAACAACTGAATCGCCTTTAGTACATCCACTTCTCCCATCAAAGCCGGGATTTTACGAATGCTTTTACTGTCAAGTTTTTCAACGCTCATCTGTGTACGCAGGATATTTTCGTTGATTGCTTCACCCTTGATAACAACCTCATCCAATGAAACCTGCAATGGTTCAAGTTTAATATTGATTACAATATCTCCTTTTACATCCAGTTCAATTGTTTTGGAATGGTAACCCAGATAGGAAACAATCAATGCTTGTTTTCCTGCGGCAATTTTTATTGAATAATAACCATACACATTTGTAGATGAACCCTTTGCAGTTGCAACATTGTAAATTGCTGCACCGATAAGCATCTCACCATTTTCGGCATCCTCAACATAACCACTTATTGTAAACTGTTCAGCCAGCAATGAAGTGCTTCCAAAAGTCTTAGATGGAATTGCAAACCCTATAATCAATGAAATAAATAATAATGAAAGGAAATATGTTTTTCCCATACCAGAAGGGCTTGTGTTAGGATAAAATATAATTGGTCGAGGAATAGACAGTAATATTAAAACCCTCCGAAGAGCAGGGAAACTGTACCGGTAAAACTACTGAATTCGCTATTATTGAAATATTTTTCTGTTCCTACATACTGAAGATCTGGTGTATATGCATTATAAGTCAGATCTGTTCCTGTTACCATACGATAACCAACGCCAAGGTTGACTTTAAACCAGCGTGCCATATTAAATTCAACTTCAACTTGTGGTGTAAAAACGAAAACATTGTCGTTGATTGATTCCTGGTAGTAATGATAATTGTTCATCTCGTTCATAAAACCGATTGATCCCCAACCAATTTTTGCACTGAATGCAAGATGCACCGCATCCATCGGTTTGAGATTCCCTCCTACCCAAAATCCACCGTGACCGAATGAAATCGGTTGATTACTCAAATCAACAATCGTTGAATTGACCTGATCAAACCGGACAATATCTTTGTAGTGAAAGGTTGCAAGACCCATTCCATAACCTCCAAAAAAGAAATTATTCAGAATCAAACCACCACCTCCGCCAACCGAGGTAGCAAAGGACCCATCAACACCAGAAAACTCAACAACCGGGCCACCAAAACCACCGAAATGAATGGGCTTCTGACTATCGAAAATAGTCTTAAATTCCTGAGATACAAGCTGTCCGGATAGCATAAAACTGATTACAAACAGGAGAATCTGATTCCTGTGTTTTTTTACCATAGTTCTCATCATCGTATATTTTAAGGATTAGAAAATTGTCATTTCAAAAACAAATCAAAAAAGGAACGACTTTTGATTCCAAAATTAACGTAAATAATACCTGAATCGTATTCCGGATCAAATTTTATAAACGGCTCACTTGATTATTTGTTCACAATAAAATCGCTATGCAGGAAGACCAAAAAAAGTTGATCAAAAGTCTGATAATACCATCCCTCTTCCTTTTCGTGATGTGGTTTGTGAAGTTGTCAGAATTCCTTTTTGATGTAAGATTTTCATTTCTAGGCATTACTCCATTGGATGTCAGAGGGTTAATCGGAATTATTGCCTCGCCTTTTCTACACGGAGACTGGAATCATCTTATGGCCAATTCAATTCCGATGCTGGTACTTGGAGGCGCATTGTATTATTTTTATAGTGAAATAGCGAACAAAGTTCTTCTATTAATCATCTTACTCACAGGTCTCTGGGTTTGGCTGGGTGCGCGCGAATCAACACATATCGGGGCAAGTGGCGTTGTTTATGGATTGGCTTCATTCCATCTTGTGAGCGGCCTGATTCGTAAAGAAGCCAAATTGATGGCATTGTCACTGATCGTGGTTTTTCTTTACGGAGGCATGATATGGGGGATTTTCCCTGAATTGTTTCCCCATAAAAATATCTCATGGGAATCGCATTTAAGTGGCATGGTTGCCGGAATTGTTTTAGCGGTATTCTTTAAAGACCAGGGAATACAAAGAAAAAAATATTCATGGGAAATGGAAGAAATGGCTGAAAATGAAATAGATGAGATGACTGATGGAAGCAAAGAAACGGAGACTCCTTACTGGAACACACCTGATCCTGATAAAGACGATTTAACAGTTGTTTACCACTTTAAACATAAAAAAGAATCCTGAGTTCACAAAAGTGATGCTATCTGCTAACCTTTGCTGTCATCACAAAACGGTCAAACAAAAGCAACAATAAAGCGGTCACAACACCAATCCCGGTAAACAAATACCAGATATTTCCAGGCGAATAGGAATTCCACAAATAGATTGTCATTTCATTGTGATTCAGATTGTAGGCTTTTTCGGCGTAACGATAAAAGTCATTCTGTGTAAAAGTGGTTGAAATTGCCGGGATATCGATGCCTTTCACTGCCATATCCCTTTGTAATAGTGTCAATTTGTCAGACCAGCTTCCGTAAACCTGACCAGACAAAATTCCTGCAATAAAATTACCTCCCGACATGGGCAGAAAAGAACAACCCATATACAATCCGACTTTGTCAGAAGGTGCGATACGACCAATATATTCCGTAATCTTGGGTGAACTGGCCATTTCGCCAAAAGCAAAAATCAAAATGGATAAAAATAGATAAAAAGGATTGTTGAAGGCAAAGGTCAGGCCGATACCAATTGAAGCAATAAAAATACCAACAACCATCGCCTGCAATGGCCGTAACTTCATCACCAGGCCTGATACAAATATTTGAAATACAACTATATAAATTGCATCCATATTTAAAATCATCTCCGGATTGACAGCGCCTTGTCCGTTTCCAAAAACAGAGGCAAGCCGGGGTGATAAATCATGTAACCAATTGAACAACAATGTAGTGTCGGTCCATTGATCGATAAAAACAGGCAACGTGTAAAAAAGCTGAAAATACATGCTCCAGAAACCTATGATCAAAATCAAAAACACGAATAAGCGGACATCTTTTAATGCGACGATAATATTTTTCAGGGCTTTGGCAACAGATTGTGCGAGTGATTCGCTCACATCGGGACGTTCAGGTTCTTTATAGAAAAATAACACAAGAATGAAATTAACCGCGATAATCGCTGATGAGAGATAGAATACATAATCCCATGAGATTTCACGCATTTTACTTGCGATGAATGGACCGATCATGGCGCCAATATTCACCATCATATAGAAAATACCAAATCCGATAGACGAATTTTTTTCGTTGGTTGTTTTGGCAATGGTGGCAGAAATAACAGGTTTAAAAAGCGCGCCACCAATGGCAATAAAAAAGAATGCACCAAAAACCAGACTATAATTGGTAAGGTGACCCATGATGAGGTAACCTGTCGATAAAATCCCGAATGACAATAACAAAACTTTTTTATAGCCAAGCCTGTCAGCAATAGAACCGGTTATCACCGGAAGAAAATACAAAATTGCCACTACTGTTCCCATGAGCGGCCCTTTCTGTTCCTGGGTAAAACCCAATCCCCCTGTATCTATGGATGATGTAAGATAAATGGCCAGCACATTAAACAAACCATACCAGGCCCATCGTTCGAACAATTCCATGGTGTTGGCTACCCAGAAATTACGTGGAAATTTAGAGAATATATTGCCCATTGAAAGGAAGTTAAATTCGTAATCAAGCTGCAAATTAAAGAAATCAGACGGATTTCAAATAAGAAACCGTCAAAATTAAAACCTGTACCGCTTCACCCTGTATGCGCAATCAGCCATATCGGGTTGGTACGACAGACCAAATCCAAATTTCAGCACCTCAGCATCAGGTTTCTCCAGGCGGATAAACAACACTGGCTCAACGATTACCTGCATCGCCATTTCACTTCCGGGAGGCACACAGGAATTACTTCCATTCTTGTACCACAAATCGGTAACCAGTATCTTTTGTTTGGTTAATTCATTGATCAAAGTCAAAACATCAAAATCCTGTGCCATATCGTCTTTAAACCGGTAGGCATAATAAGTACCTTTTGGAAAGTCATACACCGACGTTGAATGGTCTTCGATAATCGAATTAATCACATTGGTTTGTGCCTGTTTTGTTGACTGACATGAGCCAAAAACGATAGCTGACATTAAAACTACGGTGACGAAGATGTTTTTCATTTCATTGTTCTTTGCCGCAAAAGTAAGGATTCTGAATTGAGCTAAATCTTAAAAAAAAAGAAAACGGTTCATTACATAAATTAAAGGTTCAAAGAAAATAACTCATGTTTCGCTCTAAGGGCTAAATAGGTCAAATGCAATGTATTGTAATTATTTAAAAAAACTAAATGTACTGATATATAATATGTTACAAATTCTATTTTTTTTAAAATCACTTTGTGAATCTCTGTTTCTTCTTTGTCACACTTTGTGCAACAAATTTTAGCTATACCATAAAAGGCACTAAGAATACACAAAATTACACAAAGGACTAAATATTATTTATATATCGCTATGAATCAAATATCTACCCGCATTTCTTACAAAAGCGAAACATAAATAAATAACAATCAAGACCGCTGAGAATGAGTGCCTACCAATTCAGCTATACTTAAGCCCATTATTGAACCGAATATCCGTAATTTTACAGAAAAATTAATATGGCAAAAGTCCTGATCATCGATGACGAAAACAGTATTCGCCGCACCTTACGCGAGATTCTGGAGTATGAAAAATATACGGTTGATGATGCTGCTACCGGCATGGATGCTCTGGTTTTGGTGCAGGAACACGAATATGATGTGATATTATGTGATATCAAAATGCCCCAGATGGACGGCATTGAGACCATGCAGGCAATCAAACAATATTCTGATACACCGGTGATTATGATTTCGGGACATGGCACCATTGAAACAGCTGTGGAAGCTATAAAAAAAGGCGCTTATGATTATATTTCCAAACCGCCCGATCTGAACAGGTTGCTTATCACCCTAAAAAACGCATTGGATAAATCGACTTTGATGAGCGAGACCAAAGCGCTTAAGAAAGTGGTCAGCAAGCAGTATGAAATGGTTGGTCATTCGGTAATAATGAATGAAATTAAACAGATCATCGAAAAAGTGGCTCCCACTACTGCCAGGGTTTTGATTATGGGAGAAAACGGAACCGGCAAGGAATTAGTCGCCCGACAGATACACGAACTTAGTTCACGTTCATTTGCTCCGTTTATCGAAGTCAATTGCGCAGCCATTCCATCTGAATTAATTGAGAGTCAACTTTTTGGACATGAGAAAGGCTCCTTCACTTCAGCCATCAGACAACGCAAAGGCGATTTTGAACTTGCCCATGGCGGCACTCTCTTTCTGGATGAAATTGGTGATATGAGTTTGTCGGCACAAGCAAAGGTTTTACGGGCTTTACAGGAGAACAAAATAACCCGTGTTGGCGGAGAAAAAGAAATTCCGGTGGATGTGCGGATTCTGGCTGCAACCAATAAAAATCTGAAAGAAGAAATTGAACATGGCCGTTTCCGTGAAGATTTATACCACCGTATCAGTGTAATTATCGTAAAAGTAGCTCCATTGCGTGAACGTATTGATGATATTCCCTTACTGGTCAGGCATTTTGTTGAACAGATAAGTCAGCGTCAGGGGAAACCGATGCCATTTTTTACTGAGGATGCTATGCTCGAACTGCAGCAATACAAATGGACTGGTAACATAAGGGAATTGCATAATGCTATTGAACGGTTATTAATTTTGGGAGGAAGCACTATTGACAAATCTGCCGTGCTTCTTTATGCAAAACCGCTGCATGAATAGATAAAAACGTTTTCATGTCATTTTCACATCCAAAGCATCACGTAAGGCATTGCCAATGAGCATAAATGCCAGCACCAGCAGCATGATTGCAATCCCTGGAAGCAAAGCCAGGTAAGCGGCATCGAGGATAATAAAGGCGTAATTCTCTTTTAACATGCCGCCCCATGATGGTGTCGGAGGCTGAATACCCAATCCGAGAAAACTCAGTCCGGCCTCAATTAAGATCGCTGAAGCAAAGTTCGCGGCAGATATTACAATCACCGAACTCATTACGTTGGGTAAAATGTGCCGCAGAATAATTCTGAAATCACTATATCCCAATGCTTTGCCTGCTTCAACAAATTCCTTTTCACGAATACTGATGATCTGACCGCGGACGACACGCGCCACTTCGACCCACATGGTAAGTCCAACAGCCACAAAAACCTGCCAGAATCCTTTTCCCAGAGCGAAAGTGATGGCAATAACCATCAGCAAGGTAGGAACAGACCAAACCACATTGATAAACCAGACAATCAGATCATCGGTCCGCCCTCTGAAGTAGCCAGCCATGCTACCCAATAAAACACCAACCAATAAGGAGATGAATACGGAGATAAAACCGACTGCCAGACTGATGCGGCTGCCGATGAGCAAACGGCTGAGTAAATCACGACCAAACTGATCAGTACCGAATACAAAATATTTTGTGACGATTTGATTTTCAACAATCCGACTTTTAACCGTTTCCGGATCAACAGATGACAATGTTGCATGCTGATCAGTTTCATGAAACAAAACTTCGGACAATGTAAAACCCTGCTCAATGGGTTTTATCTCAGCTTCGGATTCATACAATGTAATGTAAATACTATCAGTTGAAAACCTGTAATTTGTTATAGGATAATACGTTAAATCGTCAGGATTCCCATCTGATAACCGATGGATTATACTTCTGCCGGCCTGTCTGTTGTCTTTTGGAACGAGCAGAAACTTACACGAAAATCCAGGTTTTCTTGTTGAGATTTCCAAAATCTGCCGGTTCCCATCAGGAGTATGATCAGGGACAATCCAATAGGCAAACAACGCGATCAAACTTACCAGAATGACAAAAGCAAGCGCCGTGATACCCATTGGATTGGCAATGAATTTCCTGAAAGCAATGGACAGTGGTGAAGAAGAATCTGATAATTTCATGGTGAATCAAAACTCAAAAATAAAGATAAAAGCTAGGATAATGCGGTAAGATAATTATTGTTCTCAAAGAAGCCACATCTGAATTTAAATACAACCGAGATTCTAACACCAAAGTCAACAATCTTTATAAGTAGCAACCGACTGAAAATGAAGCAGTAAGTTTACTGTTTTCAGTTATTCTGTCAGGACGAACCAGTTTCTTATCAATAAAATTTTTCAACCCAAAGAGAGCACCCAAACCAGCTTTTCAGATAAAAAAACGAAGAAATTTTTATTAGGTTAAATGAATGAACTGATTTACATTTGTTTTACTCAAACAACGAAACAAGCCTGAATAAAGACTTCAATCATGGATCAATACAATAATTCCATTTTAAAACACGGAAAAAACCATTGAATTTAAGAGATTTAGGTGTTGTTTAGCTTATTTCTGGAATATCAATATAAACACGAAGTAATCGCAATAATGGCAGTTAGCCATTCGGTATGGGAAATTTTAAACACGATATTGATTGAACAAATTTGAAAAAGGTATATTAATGAATTAATTATTTGCACAATTTTATGATATGAAAAAACTATTTCTACTTCTTGTGATCTCCTCTAATGTCTATTTTAGTTGTTATTCACAAATTATTTTTGAAAAGGGATATTTTATAAATGAAGCAAATAAAAGAATTGATTGTTTGATAAAAAATCTTGATTGGAAATACAATCCAACAAAATTCGAATATAAACTTTCTGTAAATGAAGAAATCAGTAGTGCAAATATTCATAATGTTAAGGAATTTCGGATATATGATGCTTCTAAATTTGTTCGAACTTTAGTAAAATTAGATAATTCTAGCGATGATTTAGGCGAAATTACTACCAATAAAAACCCATTATTTAATGAAAAACTAGTATTTCTAAGGGTACTCATTGAAGGTAAAGCCTCATTATATTCGTATGAAGAAAGTAATCTGACAAGATTTTTCTATAAAGGAACAGATTCAATAATTAATCAATTTGTTTATAAATATTATTTGACTGAAGATAATAAAATTGCAAAAAACAATTTTTTCAGACAACAACTTTACAACAACCTACAATGTCAAAATATAACACATTATGATTTTGAGCATATTTATTATAATAAAAATAGTTTAGAACAGTTTTTTCAGAAATATAACGAATGTAGTAATTACAATTATGAAAATTATGAAAAAAGAAAGAAGCGGAACCAGTTTAATCTAACAATTAAAACTGGATTAAATAGCAACAACCTCTTAATACATAATTCTAATGTAAATTCAAGTAAGATTGATTTTGGAAATCAGCTAACGTTAAGTTTAGGTGTTGAAGTTGAATATATTTTACCATTTAGAAAAAATACGTGGTCTTTAGTAGTCGAAACAAATTATCAGTATTTCAAAACAGAAAAAAATCTTGAAAATAGCAATTTAGCTTATGGAATAATCTTTTCAAATGTAAATTTTAAATCATTAGAATTCCCTTTGGGTATAAGACATTATTTCTATTTAAATGGAACATCTAAAATATTTATTAATGCTTCGTTAATATTCGACTATACCTTTAATTCATCAATTGGATTTCGAAGGTCTGATAGTGTCTTACCTCTACCATTAAAAATAAAACCAATAAATAACTTTGCTTTTGGAATAGGATATAAGTACAACAAGAAATATATTTTTGAAATAATTTACCAAACAAAACAAGAATTGTTAAGCGACTATCATTATTGGCAATCTGATTATAAAACATTATCTTTTGTATTTGGATATAGCATATTATAAAAACAATCCATAATAATTAGGGCTTCATCTGGTCGGCACAACCCAGCATGAAGCCCCGTTTGAACGAAATCCGTACCCTGCACTTCAAATGGAAATTGGTTTGTGTTTTGGTTGTGATTAGGCTTGTTTGATGAACAATTCAGATAAACGTTCTTTGATACTTTGTGTAGTTTTTTTGTGTTTTTAAGGTTTTGTCTCTCATTAACAGCCAATTTGTCTAACAAAACGGACCTTGCAGAACGAATTTTGATTTTGTTTTTCGTTAATGGCAATACCTTGTCAGTCCGCTATTTGACAGCAGATATAACTTTGATAATTAATCGTTTTTATGTCTGATTTCGATGGCTTTTTGAATCAGGTCAGGCGAAGTGATGCGTGGCAGATTTTCGTTGACGAGCATGTATCGTTTAAACAATTGATATCTTTCAATACATTTGTGCTGGCAGACAGTTTAGCAACAATTTAACCCCAAACTTGTTATAGAGTCAGCCGTTGGCTTCAAGCATGAGTCGACAATTAATATTAACCTAGATTATAATTAATCAAAATTTTAATATGGACTTTCAAATTCTTATTTCGAACCTTACAAATCCTACATTATTATTCTTTGCCCTGGGAACTTTTGCTGTATTGGTTAAAAGTGACCTGGAAATTCCGGAATCAATAAGCAAATTTATTTCACTGTATTTGCTTTTCTCTATCGGTTTTAAAGGTGGACAAGAATTAGCGCACAGTGGTTTTACTCCAGAAATAATTTATTCGTTGATATTTGGAGTTTCAATTGCTTCAGTAATTCCACTATACACTTTTTTCATCCTTAAACGCAAAATGAGTATCAGTGATGCGGGTGCTGTGGCTGCTGCTTATGGTTCAGTAAGTGCTGTAACTTTTGTGGCTGCAGTTTCATTTCTCGAATCGCAGAAAATTATATTTGGCGGTCACATGGTTGCGGTGATGGCATTAATGGAATCACCTGCAATTATTATAGGTATAATTCTTATGATGAAATATGATGCATCTACACGAAGTAAAGAAAAATTTACCGAAACCTTCAAACACTCATTTACAAATGGTAGTGTTTTAATGATTATTGGAAGTTTAATTATAGGACTTATTGCTGACACAAAACAAGCCGAAGGAATAAAACCATTTACCACTGATATTTTTAAAGGATTCCTTGCCATATTTCTTTTGGAAATGGGAATGGTAACTGCAAAACGGTTTTCTTCCTTTCGAAAATATGGTTGGTTTGCAACAGCATTTGCAATAGTCGTTCCATTTGTAAATGGTTGTATAGTTGCGGCATTAAGCGGGCTCTTCATTCACGATATTGGCAACAGATTCATATTTGCTATCCTTGCTGCCAGTGCCTCCTATATTGCAGTACCAGCTGCTATGCGATTAGCTGCACCTAAAGCCGACCCCGGATTGTATATTCCAATGGCTTTGGGTATTACATTTCCTTTCAACATTACGATTGGAATGCCCTTGTATTATTTAATAATCAATCTAATATAGCAAAATAAGTAAAACACAAATTGAGGGATTATGGAACAACTGGTGACTTCAGATTTCAAACTTGGAATAATTGCCGGAGGCCAATTAGGCAAAATGCTTGTTCTGGCTGCAAGTAATTGGGATGTTAAAACATTTATATTGGATACTGACGACCATTGCCCCGCTTCAACCTGCTGTACCGGTTTTATGAAAGGAAATCAACTTGATTATGATACCGTGATACGTTTTGGAAGCATGGTTGATATGATTACATTTGAAATTGAGAACGTCAACATTGAAGCGTTGCAGAAGTTAAAAGCCGAAGGAAAAAAAATATTTCCTGACACGGATACTTTGGCAATAATTCAGGATAAAGGATTGCAAAAAGAGTTTTATAAAAACAACAATATTCCATCCCCCCAGTTTTTCCTGTTTAAAAACAAAGCTGAAATAATTGAAGCTGCTGAAACTGGCGCAATACCATTTCCATTTGTCCAGAAATTAAGAAAAGGCGGTTATGATGGAAAAGGAGTTGCAATAATACGTAGGCAGAATGATTTAAAGAATTTACTTGATGGAGCTTCTCTGATAGAAAAACTGGTTGAAATACATACAGAAATTTCAGTTATCGTTGCACGAAACCGCAACGGAGAAACAAAATGTTTCCCTGTGGCAGAGATGGAATTCAATGAAGCAAATATGGTAGAGAAATTAATTTGTCCTTCCTCGTTAGATGAAAAAATACTTCATCAAGCCAATGAAATTGCAATGCAGCTTATAGCTTCATTTAACCTTTGCGGACTTTTAGCTGTAGAGATGTTCGTGGATAAAAACAAAGAGGTTTGGGTAAATGAAATTGCCCCACGACCTCATAATAGTGGTCATCATACCATTGAAAGTGTTATTACTTCTCAATACGAACAATTATTAAGGGCTATATTTAATTTTCCACTTGGAAGCACGCTAATGAAAATGCCTTCGGTAATGATTAATCTTTTAGGAGAACCTGATTATGAAGGGCCTGTAAAATATGAAGGATTAACCGATTGCATGAGTATTGAAGGCGTGAAAATTCATTTGTATGGAAAAAAAATAACAAAACCATATCGAAAAATGGGGCATGTAACAGTTCTTGCCACCTCAATCGAAGAAGCAAAAAAGAAAGCAGATATTGTAAAGCAAAAACTAAAAGTAAAGTCATGGTAAATCCACTTGTAAGCATAATCATGGGCTCTGATTCTGACATGCCAATTATGAATCAGGCAGCAGAAATTTTAAAAGAATTCGAAGTACCCTATGAAATCACTATTGTTTCGGCACACCGAACCCCAAAAAGATTATACGACTTTGCAGAGAATGCGCATAATAGAGGCATTCAGGTAATTATTGCAGGTGCAGGAGGAGCAGCACATTTACCGGGAATGGTTTCGGCAATTTCGCCGTTGCCGGTAATCGGTGTACCAGTTAAATCTTCAAACTCCTTAGATGGGTGGGATTCTGTTTTGTCAATTCTTCAGATGCCGAGTGGAGTGCCTGTGGCAACTGTTGCGTTGAACGGTGCAAAAAATGCAGGCTTGCTTGCTGTGCAGGTTCTTTCGGTCGGAGATGTTCAATTGCGTAAAAAAATGCTTGACTACAAAGAAAAACTGAATTTAGAAGTTATGATTAAGGTTGAGAAGATGAAGGATGAATATTGAAAACATAATTTTACATTAAGTAATGCCAGTAGACAATAATCTGGGCTTCATGTGGTCGGCACAGCCTGTCCCGAATTTCAGGTACCCTCCCGATAGCAATCGGGTGAAGCCCCGCTTGAACGAAATCCTTACCCCGCACTTTAAATGGAAATTGGGTTTGGTTGAGCCAATCCATGAAACCAAGTTAATCCTTCACCTCCCCACACTCCCTACCCTAACCATCCTCTTCCGGTTCAAAGCCCTCGAAAGCACAGCATATCTTGCAGAATCAATACCATGATTAAATTTATCAATCGGCAGAAAGGTGGTCAATTTGAATCGGCAAAAGGTGGTCAGTTTGACCGAAGTTTGCAATAATACTCCACAAACCACTTTTTGCGAAGGTCTAAATCAATCGGTAAAATTTCGGGAAACCAAATTTTTTTTTCTTTCATCCTTTTCATTTGTCCCTGTTTTTCACAGAAATCAAAAAAAAGGGACAAATCAAATTGTTGACATTCAATAACTTAACAACGTTTTGCGGAGAGAGGGGGACACGCT
>CAJBPB010000190.1 GCA_903957365.1 uncultured Bacteroidota bacterium | reverse complement strand
GGTCATTTAAAAAAAAATTGCACAGCTAATGAGACAGAAATATATAATAGGTTCAGTGATTCCTTTTTCTTTGGGGAGTATGATAATCAACGGATTGATAGTTTATTTTATCATGTATAGCCGAAACCAGACTGAATTTTCGCTTGAGTCAATCAGTTTACAAAATAATAGTTTGTTGGGCATCTCACTGTATATAGCTTTGATCCTGACCATTTTATTCGCATCCATTTCGTTTTCTCTGTTAAAAAATGCGGTAATGAAGGCTGATAATTTTCAATCGGCACCCTTATTGTTTAAGAGTTTCTGGCCTGATGTTTTTGTCATTGTTCTTCGCAATGCAATTTTCTCATTTGGTTTGCTTGTGCTTGTCATCGAACTGATTCAGACCCAGATACACTTTGGAATTGTTGGCTTGGTTTCTGCTTCGGTCATTTCTGGTTTTTTATCCTTTATCATTACCGGAATTACTTTAAACACAACCTTTGATTCAATTCTTTCAAAAAATTTATGATTTCATGAATAAATTTTATTTGTACCTGACCATTCTATCCACTTTATTAATTAGTTCATGCAATGATAACGAGATCAGAATTGTCTGCATAGGCGACAGTATCACTGAAGGAGCCGGAATAGAAAACCAGTTTACAGACAGTTACCCTGCTGTCCTTGATCATTTGCTGGGTAATGGATTTAATGTGTTGAACTGCGGACAGGGTGGTGCTACCATGTTGAAAATGAGCGATTACACCTATTGGAAAACAAATGAAATGTTCAATGTCTTTGCATTCCAGCCGGAGATAATCATCATTGCTTTAGGAACAAATGATTCAAAAGATCACAATTGGAATGGTCCTCGTTTTGAACAGGATTATCTGGACATGATTAAAGTTCTGAAAGCAGATTTTCCTGAAAGTGAAATTTTAATCTGTCTGCCACCTCCGGCCTTCAATCATTCCTGGGGCATCAACGATTCAACGATACGTGAAGGTGTAATACCCATAATTCAACGAATCGCTATCGATAAAAAACTACAAATGGTTGACTTCTATACACCTTTAAAATCAAAAATAGAAATGTATCCTGACAGCATTCATCCTAATGAAGCTGGAGCGAATTTAATGGCTGAGATATTACATAAAGCAATTATAAAGTTATAATTATGAGATTATTAAATGTGAAAAACATCATCCTTGGTGTGATTTTTATTTTTTCCTGCAATAGTTTGATCCATGCGCAATTATCGGAAAAGGATCAGGTCCGGCTTGATGAGCTCATGGGAAAAATGACGCTTGAAGAAAAGATAGGTCAGTTGAACCAATACACTGGTGACTATGAAGCAACCGGTCCGATACGAAAAGGCGGTGACAAGGTTGAAGAAATTAAGAATGGGAAGGTAGGTTCCATGTTGAATATCAAAGGTGTTGAAAATACAAGAATCCTGCAGGAGTTCGCAATGCAGTCAAGGTTAAAAATTCCTTTGCTTTTCGGGCTTGATGTTGTACATGGCTATTATACTACTTTCCCGATTCCTTTGGCCGAAGCTGCCAGCTGGGATATTGAAGCGATAGAAAAGTCGGCGAGAATCGCCGCCACAGAAGCATCATCAGGGGGTGTTCACTGGACTTTTGCCCCAATGGTTGATATTGCCCGTGATCCGCGTTGGGGACGTGTGATGGAAGGTGCAGGAGAAGATACATGGCTTGGCGCTAAAATTGCCGGAGCGCGTGTTCGTGGATTTCAGGGTGACGGACTGGGTTCAACAGATGCAGTCATGGCTTGTGTCAAACATTTTGCTGCATACGGTGCAGCGGTTGGTGGCCGCGATTACAATTCAGTGGATATGAGCGAACGGATGCTTCGTGAAACTTATCTTCCTCCTTTCAAAGCCAGCGTCGATGCGGGTGCAGCCACTTTCATGAACTCTTTCAACGATCTGAACGGAATACCAGCCACCGGAAATGTTTTTCTGCAGCGCGAAATTCTGAAAGGAGAATGGGATTTTCAGGGTTTCGTAGTAAGTGATTGGGGTTCAATGGGTGAAATGATTGCCCATGGTTATTGTAAGGATGAAAAGGAAGCTGCTTTGCGATCTATTATAGCTGGTAGTGATATGGATATGGAAAGTCGGGTTTATACCCATGAACTGGAGAAACTGGTGAATGAAGGTTTGGTTCCCATGGCTTTGATTGATGATGCCGTAAAACGAATCCTGACAAAAAAGTTTGAGATGGGCCTTTTCGATGACCCATTCCGTTTTTGTAATCCTGAAAGAGAAAAAGCCGCGTTGAATGATCCGTCAAACCGTGAAGCAGCCCGTGACATCGCCCGTAAGAGTATTGTCATGCTGAAAAACAACAATCAAACATTGCCGATAGATATCAAATCTAAAGATAAAAAAGTAAAAACCATTGCTTTGATCGGGCCACTGGCACAATCGGAAAACGATATGCTGGGTTTTTGGTCAATCAGCTGGCCTGATGGTGATATCGTATCACTTGAAGAAGGACTTCGTTCAAGACTACCCGAAGATGTTAAGCTGTTGGTTGCCAAAGGCTGTGAAATAAATACTGATTCTAAAACCGGATTTGACGAGGCCATCGAAATTGCCCGGAAGGCTGATATTGTGATTCTTTCGATTGGAGAGGCGCTTGATATGAGTGGTGAAGCAAAAAGCAAAGGCCATATCCGGTTACCTGGTGTTCAGGAGGAGTTGGCACAGGCGATTCAAGGTACCGGAAAACCGGTTGTTGTTATTATGAATGCCGGAAGACCACTGGTTTTCAACTGGGTAGCTGATAATATGCCCGCCATTCTTTATACCTGGTGGTTAGGTTCTGAGGCTGGAAATGCAATGGCTGACGTAATATTTGGAGATTACAATCCGTCCGGAAAGTTACCTATGACATTCCCGCGTGATGAAGGCCAGATTCCACTTTATTATAATTATTTTAGTACCGGACGACCATCTTTCGGAGATCATGACCTCTTGTACAAATCGGCCTATATTGATATGCCAAACAGTCCGAAGTTTCCATTTGGTTATGGCTTGAGTTATACCACTTTCGAATATTCAGATCTTGTATTAAGCAGTAAATCAATGTCATCAAAGGATAAAATTCATGTCACTCTAAATCTGAAAAATACCGGGAAAACAGCAGGGGAGGAGGTTGTTCAGCTTTATCTGAAAGATCGTTTTGGTTCTGTAATAAGACCTGTAAAAGAGTTGAAAGATTTCAGAAAACTGATGTTACAACCAGGGGAGACCAAATCGATCATATTCGATATTGATGCAGAAATGCTTTCATTCTATAATAATGATTTACAATGGGTTGCAGAAGAAGGTGAATTTGAACTGATGATCGGTTCCTCATCCGCTGATATCAGGTTGAAAGAATCGTTCGAATTGAAATAGACTTTTTTGTTAGTCAGGGCCTCACTTAAAGTGAAGCCCTGACTAATAAAAAAGAAAAGATTACTTCCTTGTTTTAAGTTTGGTAACTACTTTTTTCTCATATACATACACATAATTCCCATCAGTTGAAAGTGTAGTTATGGCTCCCGTACGGGCTTTGAATTCCAAATAGTCACAGGTGTTTAAATCAAATGCAGCAATATCCGCTTTTGCCGTTTTCATCATCATGATATCATCATAATAAGCATCAAGCTCCGCAGTTTTGTATTTTCCACTGGCAATAACAGCGCCATCTTTCGGATTGAAGGTTGAAATCCCTTTTTCTCCCAGAATAACTACCATACCCTTATACATATGAACCAAAGTCGCTTCTCCAACACCACCATTTGTGACAGGAACTTCATAAAGTTCATTACCAGATTTGCTGTCAATTGAATAGAGCGCTTTTCCGCTGCAGACAATCAGGTTTCCTTTATCGAAAACCATATTGGTAATTCCTTTTTTGAAACGCTCTGATTCCCATACGAATGAACCATCTTTCGCACTGAATGCCTGCACACCAAAAGGCTTCACTTCAGGAAACCAAATTCTGTTTTCTTCAACGATTGTCACACTTCCATCAGCATTGGTCTGACGTTTGTAAATATAAGCTTGTGCTTCAACGCGACCTCCGATTTGTAAAACAATATTATCACCATCAAGGTACATATTTGGGATGGCCTTGGCCCCACCTTTTACTTCTGGTGATGTCCAGAGCAACCGACCTGAGTTTAAATCATATTTTTTAATATACTGACTCTTTTTGCTTGTCATATCCAGTACATACACATCCTGGCCATCAATAACAGGATCAGCTACAGAATTGTACACACCAAATCTTTTGGTGCCGGCAGGCTTGGAAACCATTTTTTCGGGTGTAAAATCAAAGGCAGCAGACCAGAGTGTTGCCCCGGTTTGATAATCATATACTTGAATACCATTCAGGCGAAGGAATATTTTGTTGTTTTCAAGATTCAGATCATAGAGAAATTCTTTCGAAATGACTTTTCTTTCGGCCCTGCCGATATAAGTATTTTCCCAGGCAATATCACCATTTTCGATATTCACTTTCATGATCTGATTCTTAAATCCGGTAAAGAGTGAGCTTATCCAATCGGGCATGAAGTTTACCATCACAAGGTAGCCATCTTCGGTAAACAGGGTTTTACCAACAACGCCCTTGAATTTGGAAGTTGACCATCTTTCTTCCCCGGTGCGCGCTTTTACGAAAACCAGTTTATCTTTCAGAGTCATCGCAAAACCTTCGCGCTCAGGAATATACATAATCACATCTTCACTTAAATCCTGATAAATATTTGTTGTCCAAAGCAATTCTCCTGTTCTAAGATCAACACAGGCAATCTGGTCTTTTCCCATTTTGCGGTCGAATAGAAAAACTGTATTGGCATCCCAAAAAGGAATCAGTTCATCAATTTTATTAAGTTTTGGGGCGATATCGGAAAAGTCTTTTGACCATACAACCTCACCGGTTTTGTTTTTAAAAACAGTCATCATTTTTTCGGATGCGGCATAGGAAATACCCCGGTCTTCAGTGCCTGTTCCGGTAAACATAATTTTATGATCGAGTTTGTTTTCCCAAATCACTGGCATATCTTCCTGTGCTTTCAAAAGGAAGGTTGAAAAAAAGAATAATGAGATTAACAATGCATTTTTCATGGCTTTAAGATTTAGTTAATTATTAAAAGTTGAATTGGTAATTGAATTTATATTTTCGTCCTTTTGGTGTTTTGAAATTGAATTTGTATGCATTCAGAAACTCCCTGAAATAAGTTAGTTTTTTGATTTCGATTTCAGGTTTTTTTTGAAAAAATACTGAAACGACTTCTCCTTTTTCATTGATTGTCAGGTCAACATCAAACATGCCCTGAAGTTGATGCTTGGCGGCAAACTCAAAAATATCGCCCCCTTCCTGCAGTCCCGTTTCAATCTGTTGTCTGGCGGTCATTATAATGGTATCAGCATCCGTCAGTGTCGGTTTTTTTTGCGCTGTAACTGTGACCGAAATCAATGTGAACAGCATGATTGTTACTATTTTAAACATTCTGGTTTCCATATTTGTAAGCGGTTTCCTGTTACTATTACTACTGAATTATCTGGCAAGAACTCGAAACAATTTCGGCCATCGCTGACCGCTTCTCCGGCGCGGAGCGACTCGAGTAAACGATAGCTAAGTTCATATCTTTCAAGTAATTGACCATTATCGAAATCGTAAAGATGTATCTCTCTGAATTTTCGTCCCTTGGTTTCGATTCCAAAAATTCTGCCATTGTCATGAAGGCGAAACTGAGGTTCGAAATCGCTTGTCGACAGGAAAATCGTGCGTAACACCTCGCCCGATTCCATGTCCACCACACTTACATAGGATTGTTTTGCGCCAACCGCCGATGCCGTTTTGGTGTGTGGAGTATGTAAAACCAGCAGATAACGGCCGTCATTTGTGAATTCCACCCTAAAGATAAGATCGAACAGATCCTGCACAGTATATTTTTTTTCAAAAGTCTGCGCATCCAGAATTTCAATCATCTGTTTATAATTCGCGGCTGATTTGAGTGCTTTTTTGTCCTGACGAAGTGATGGAATATTTTCAAGCATTTCCTTGTCATCAGGATGCACGGCCACTGCAATCAGTTTCCCGGCCGGGTCGATTGCGGCGCTCACTGAAGCATTGTAGAAATGGTGTTTTTCGACTTTTTTACCGCTTTCAATGTCGATAATATTCAGATTATCGCCTTCAAGACTCATGAGTTTCTTCCCAACCGGCATGAAACGGACATCATGGGCATTATCAATAAAAAATAATTCTGTTCCAGTTGCAGCATCTACTATCTGAAATGACACTTCTCTGTCTTCATTAGGTTTATTATCAGCATAATACAGCTTTTGAAGTAAAATTTTACTGCCATCGTGCGAATAATTGAGGCGTGAGCCTGCGTACCAATCATTTACTGTAAAGGTATTGGTCAGAGATTTGTTTTGCCAATCGAACTGAAACAAAGGGAATCCTTGTGTACTGCTAATACTCAGTGTTTTATCATCTGGCGAAAGCTCCATCCAGCAAAGCAGGTTCTTTTTGTCGCCGAGTTGCACTTTTTCATTATCAAGGTTATATACCTGGGCTAAACAAGGTTCAATTATCAACAGAAATGTAAATATCCCTATCAGGTTTTTCATACTGTAATTTTGAAGCAGGTTAATTAATCTTCTCATATTCATGTTTTTAGCAAAATATGAGGTTTCCCGTCAACACATTGTATATCTCAAAGCCATGAAATAGGCGTGTTAAACGGGCTGACCTCATATTTATTTCTTACAATGGCTTTGAGCTTCCTTTTCAGGACTGGACAAAATTAGTTTAACACAGAAGTGAAATTGCTACGTAAAATACCGTAATTTATAATTAATCTATTTAGACATTCACCAGGTGTTTTTATTTCAAAAATTGGTATTTCATGCGGAGTGGCAGGAATATTGACATGAAACCAAAAGAAAAAATAGTGTTGAGGATGCAAAAAAAAGTAATAGTATTCGATGGGTGGATCGTCTATGTAAAATTCATCAATGAGTGCTATTTCTAAAATAGCCCTTTCGGCAGTTATAGTTGGAGTTTTTGAACCGAAATATTAATGGATGTTTCACTACATTTGCCTCCTGATTAACCATCATTAAATTGTTTTGTGAGAATTTTCGTACTTCTTTCCCGGATTCCCTGGCCTCTTGAAAAAGGGGATAAACTTCGTGCCTTTAATCAGGTGAAGCAATTGGCCGCTATACACGAGATCATTTTATGCGCGCTCAATACTGATCCTAAATCCGATAAACAACTGGCATTTAAAGCCTTGCAGCCGTATTGCCGTTCAGTAAATTTCATCGACCTGCCATTTACCGGTATCGCACTGAACCTGATAAAAGCCTGGTTTACCGGCAAACCCATGCAATCCGGGTATTTCTACAATTTTGGGGCACAACGAAAAATTAATAAGCTAATTAATGAATACAAGCCTGACCTGATTTATGGTCAATTGTTGCGTGTGGCAGAGTATATTCGTTTTCAAAAACAGCCAAAAGCGATTGATTATCAGGATGTTTTTTCGATGGGAATCAAACGCAGATATGAGATAGCCAATGTTTTTTTAAAGCCTTTTTTCCGGGCTGAATACCTGCGGTTGAAAAGATACGAGCGGGAGATATTTGATGATTTCGATATCAAAACCATCATCAGCGAACCTGACAGGCAACATATTGATCATCCGGATCGTGATCAAATTCTGATCGTGCCCAACGGCGTTGACCATGATTATTTCAAACCCATGGAAGCTCTTAAAAAGTTCGATCTTGTATTTACAGG
>CAJBPB010000189.1 GCA_903957365.1 uncultured Bacteroidota bacterium | reverse complement strand
TTGCGCCTGTTTCCTGGATGATCGCGAATCACATAAAAGAGGGAAAAGAAAAACTTAATTTCTCAAACTGGGGCTTATATATTCCTGAAAAGCAACATGAATTACTCGATGAAATCATTGAAGTTGTTGAAGAAGATGAAATGCCGCTTAGTTCCTATCTGCTCATTCATTCCGATGCAAAACTTTCTGATTCAGATAAGGAATTACTAAAATTCTGGGCAACAGACATGATGGTAGCCATCGAGAGTGAGAAGAAATAGGTTGTTAAAAGTTAAGTAGTCTTTTATAATATATGGTTGTTTAATGATTTACTTTTTGAATAACATCCATAACAACAATATTTTGCTTGCTGACTTTATCTGCTCAGATAAAACAGATTGTAGTATTTGTCAATCGATCTATTTTCCAATGTTGAAATTGTCATGTTTTTGATTTAAAATGTTTATTCAAACTTGTCACTGACAAGGATGATTTTGTTTGTCGCAAGCATCGTCACCAATATATTTGCAAAAAATATTTTCACCTTGAATCGCCTGATCCTATGAGAATCTATCCGTTACTGTTTCTGTTTTTTATTTCAACTTTAATCTCGTTTGGTCAGGAAAAGAGCAGCAAACGAGGTGTCGGTTATGGCTACCATTCACCCGCCGACATGAATACCGCTTCACAAGGAATTTCGTGGTGGTATAACTGGGCAGCACAGCCTGATGCGGGCATCCGTAATACCTATTGGGATTATAATGTCGATTTCACACCGCAGGCATGGAACGCATCAGGTATAATAGGAGTAAATAGTTGGGTTTCGCAAGATGATAAGGTGAATTATGTTTTGGGATTCAACGAACCAAATTTTACGGCTCAGGCAAATATGACTCCATCACAAGCCGCTGCTGCATGGCCTCAATTGCAAGCCATTGCCGATCAGTACGGATTAAAACTGGTCAGTCCGGCGGTGAATTATTGCGGTAGTTGCGTTACCGAAAACGGCACAACCTACAACAATCCATTCGATTGGCTCGACGATTTTTTTTCAGCTTGCGTTGGTTGCCGGGTCGATTATATTGCTTTGCACTGGTATGGAGGTGGTAATTCAATGTCAGATTATATTGATGATGCCCGTAAATATGGTAAACCAATCTGGGTGACCGAGTTTGCTAACTGGGATGCAGGTGTTACACCTGGAAGTCAAATGAATTATCTTGCAGGTACGGTTAATTTTCTGGAACGCGACCCGGATATATACCGCTATGCATGGTTTATTGGAAGAGGCAGCGGTGCAGCCGTCTATCCCTATATCGATCTGTACGGTGCAAATGGAGAAATGACCGCCCTCGGACAGATTTATATTGATATTCCTGTATATGATTCGATGCAGGTTTTCGAAATCCCCGGAAGAATTGAAGCGGAAGAATATTATCAGCAAAAGGGAGTTTTTGCTGAATTGACCAATGATATTGACGGATTCATGAATATTGGTTATACTGAAGCAGGCGACTGGTTGAGTTACAAAGCAATTGTCGCTGAATCTGGTAATTATGCTTTTACAAGCCGTTATGCAGGAACCGCTTCAGGAAAATTTGATGTGTTTATGGATAATGAAAAAATCGCCACCATAAATACCACAAATACAGGTGGCTGGCAAAACTGGAAATCGGCAGAAACCAATGTGAATCTGGAAGCTGGTGAACATATTTTAAAATTAGCACTGCTCACAAGCGGATTCAATTTGAACTGGATGGGTTTCGAGAAAGGATTTGCCGGTCTCTATGACCCAATGATGAGTCAATTGGACGTGACTGTTTTTCCTAATCCCATTGAAGATCGAACATTCACAATCCGGTTCAGCAGGCATATTACTGATGAATTCACTGTACAAATCAACGATTTAAACGGAAACACCATTTACACAAGCAAAATTGCTGGTTCAATCGAAAACGAACTTATTGTTGACCTGAGCAAGATCATTAGTATGCGTAAAGGTATTTATACACTTTGTATCATTCGTAAAGAAAGCAGTGTCTTCAGAAAAATTGTGCTTTTGTAATTTATTGTACAATCAATCTGGTTGATTTCGTGAAGGTTGAAGTGGTAATTCTGGCAATATACATACCTGAACTTACCTTGTTTTTTACATCAGATGTATT
>CAJBPB010000188.1 GCA_903957365.1 uncultured Bacteroidota bacterium | reverse complement strand
TGCACTGTTGATTTCAAGACAGAAAATAAGGGCAGTACTACAATAGCTTTGTTTGACCTGACAGGAAAAACGATACTCCAGAAACAGAAATTTCTGACAGAAGGCCAACATTCCTTCATTTTAAATGGAATCAGCAAAGGTGTTTATGCTTTGAAAATCGCATCTGAGAATTTTGCCTATTCCACCAAGATCATTTGTCTGAACCCATCTGAAAACGAAGCTGTAATTGAATATACGGGAACCAAACCAGCCACTGAAAAGGAAATTTCTGATTCAAAAAGTGAATCTTCATACGTTTATATGGAATATACACTGGATGATTATTTGAAAATTACAGGTAAATCTGGCATTTATCGCACAGTTAAAATGCTTAAACCTACACAAAGCCAAACAGTTAATTTCAATTTTATTCCTTGTACTGATGCCGACAACAACCATTATGCAACCTTACAGATTGGAACTCAGATTTGGATGGCAGAGAATCTGAATGTTGGAATCCGTGTTAATGGCAATCAGGCACAAACTGATAACGACATTATTGAGAAATATGCCTACAACGACGATGCCGGTAATAACAGCATTTACGGAGGTCTTTACAGCTGGGATGAGATGATGCAATACCAGACACCAGAAAGTGCCAAAGGAATTTGTCCGGACGGCTTTCATATTCCAACCAATCTTGAATGGACTACACTGAGTAATTATTTAAACAGCGAAACAGCTTCAGGTGCGAAGCTGAAGGAAACAGGATTCGATCATTGGTTTTCGCCCAATATGGGAGCAACCAATGAAAGCGGATTTACGGGACTTCCGGGTGGCGTGCGCAACTCCAACGGCAGCTTTCAATACCTTGGTAACAATGGCAAATTCTGGACATCATCGCCAACAAACACAACAAATGCCTGGGGTAAAAATCTGGGCTATGATTCACCTGATTTATCAGATGAAAATACAGGTAAATCTGTCGGAAACAGCTGCCGGTGTATCCAGAATGATGCTGATGAACTTACCAAACTGGCTGGTGAAACAACAAAAACATGGAAACTTCTTCGTGATGTTTCCACAGGCAACTACCCTCTTGAAGTAGGACCTTATGATCGTTCAACCATCTGGTGGGCGATGGGTTATAACAATAATGAATTAGCGATTCGTCCCTGCATGTTAAACGATGAATGGACATTCGGACGGGACGGCAGCATGGTTTTCGATGCCAAAGGCGATTATTGGGCTGAAGGAGGATTATTTGTTCCAGCTTACATTTGTGCAAGCACTGATTATATGGTTGGTCCAAATGGAGAGGATCAATCTGCCTGGGGAAGTGGAAGCCATACTTACCAATTAATGACAAGTGCTGAGCCAAAACTAAAAGTGATTGGCAATGGCGCTTATCTGGGTCTGTGCAAAGTTGGAACTGACTATGAGTTTACTATTCCTCAGGACTCAGTTCGGTACGATCTTGTTTCATTGTATGATGGTACAACCGACACACTTACCGTTGAATCAAATTACTATTTTGCCCCGGGAGACCCTCAATATGGAGGATACTGGCGTTTCGTACTGGTACATTATGATGATCCGAACGATGAGCCTCCCCTGCCGGGATTTCCACCTACCGCCGGTTTTACTTATACCTCGGATGATCTCACTGCTACTTTTACCAACACTTCGACATTTGGAGAGACCTTTCTCTGGGAATTTGGTGACGGATCCACTTCAGCTGAAGTAAATCCAATACACACTTATGCAGTTGATGGCTTCTATAGTGTCACTTTAAACGCCTACAATGCATCAGGAGAGGATAGTTTTTCTCAAACCGTTGCCATTACTACCGGCGAACTTACAGAGGAATTACTTGCTGGAGGTGCATGGAGAATTCCTGTTTCGGATCATTCCATTTACGTAGGGCCGGGCATGGGAAGTGATGCCTGGTGGATAACACCTTTAGTAAACCTCGATGGCACAATGATTGGAACACCAGATGATTGGTCGTGCATGGTGGATGATGATTTTATTTTCTCTGCAGATGGAAACTACACATATGAAACCAACGGTAGTTCAAGAAACGACGGGTATTTTGGACAACCTAACGGTTGTTGGTCTGATGAAGAAATCGCAGACTGCGGTAACGGCGCTGCCTTTGGTTCATGCAATGCGCACACATTTGAATTCACACCTGCTACCGAAACCACCAGAGCAATAATCACATTAACCAACGGGCCCGGATTTGCCGCCTTTATAGGTTTCTATAAAGGATATTATGGCGGAGAAAATATCTATGGTGAGAATCCCCCAAACGGTGGCAATGTAACCAACCGGTATGAAGTGATTGCATACGGAAATAATGGTGAAAAGGAAATTTTGATTATTAGTGTTGATATTTCTTATGATCATTCTGGTACTGCCAGCTGGACGATAGAGCTGGAACGATAACAATACAGTAATTTAATGTCCGATTATGACTGTAATCATATATAAATCAAACACCTTGACAATGATTCTTTCAGGTGTTTAATTCATTATATTTGTCAAAGAAGAATAATTTACATTATTAATTTATAGATAATCCGATAGTCACATCCAATACAAATTTTATGAAAAATCTAAAATTGTTTGTTCTGGCTTTTATCCTGTTTTCATGTCAACCAGCCAACAGAACCGAAACCACGGTCGAAAAAAGCGATATAAGTGTTGAAGAACAAGACATTGCCCAAATTCAAAATGGATATCTGAATGAAAGTTTTACAATAAGGGAGCTTGTGCAGGCCTATTTAAACAGAATTGAAGCCCTTGATAAAAAAGGTCCGAAACTGGGTTCAGTTATCCAGATTAACCCTGATGTCATGCAAATTGCTGATGAGTTAGACAAAGAGATGAAAGCAGGTAAAAAAAGGGGTCCGCTTCATGGTATACCGGTTTTATTGAAAGATAATATCGACACCTACGATAAAATGACAACCACCGCCGGTTCAAAAGCCCTGATGCATTCTCATCCATTGAAGGACAGTTTCATTGCGAAAAAACTAAAAGAGGCAGGAGCGATTATCATTGGAAAGGCAAATTTAAGTGAATGGGCAAATTTTCGGGGAGAATTATCAACCAGTGGCTGGAGTGGTGCCGGCGGACAAACAAAAAACCCTTACGATCTGAGTCGCAATCCATGTGGATCAAGTTCAGGTTCAGCAGTGGCCGTTTCAGCAAATCTGACCATGCTCGCCATTGGGACTGAGACCGATGGCTCGATCGTTTGTCCATCGCATATCAATGGAATTGTTGGGATAAAACCGACAGTAGGACTTGTAAGCCGCTCAGGTGTTATACCAATTTCATTTACCCAGGACACTCCCGGTCCAATGGCACGTAGCGTTAGAGATGCGGCGATTTGTCTGGGAGCTTTGGTTGGAGTCGATTCAACTGATTCAAAAACACTGGCCAGTGAAGGTAAATACTACACTGATTATACGCAGTTTTTGAAAGAAGACGGATTGAAAGGTAAGAGAATTGGTTTTTACAGTGGTTATCAGGGCGTGAATTTCAAGGTTGATGCATTGATGAATCAGGCGATTGATTTTCTGAAAAGTCAGGGTGCTGAAATCATTACCATCAATGAAATTTCGAGTGGTAAAGTGGACGATTACTCATTTGAGATCATGCTTTACGAATACAAAGACGGATTGAATAAATATTTTCAGTCACTGGGAGCCAATGCGCCCGTCAAAAGCCTTGATGATCTTATCGCATTTAATAAAACTGATTCCATCGAATTGAGGTATTTCAACCAAAAATACCTCGAAATGGCACAGGCAAAAGGAGATTTAAACTCTCCGGCATATCTGGAATCATTGGCAAAATTACTTAAAGGCAGTCGTGAAGACGGCATTGACAAAGTGATGAATGCAAACAAACTTGATGCAATTGTTGTTCCTACAGGAAGTCCGGCCTGGAAAACCGATCTTACCAATGGCGACAGCTACCAGCTTGGCACTTCATCGCCTGCAGCCCGGGCCGGTTATCCGAATATTACAGTCCCAATGGGTTTTATTGATGCCTTACCGGTTGGCATATCCTTTTTTGGAAGAGCATGGAGCGAGCCTGTTTTACTTGAAATTGCTTATGCTTATGAAACAGGAACCAAACACAGAAAAGCACCAAAGTTTCTGACTTCTGAATAATTGATACGGTTAATCCTCATTGAATTTAAAAAGATCATTTCCATCAAACCCTGAGGAAAAACTTATAAAAACAAAAAACACTTACGCAATAATTTGTGTAAGTGTTTCATTTTCAAGTCTCCCCGCCAGGATTCGAACCTGGGACCCATTGATTAAGAGTCAATTGCTCTACCAACTGAGCTACGGAGAGGTTTTTGGTGCTGCAAAATTAACGCTTTTTGCTTTTCACTCAGCATTTCGGGACTTTTATTCATCGTGTTTTTACATTTCCTTGCATAAAATCATACTTTTGCTGTTGATAGAATAAGCCCAGATGGACCGACACCACAAATTTGAAAGTGCGTTAAAAGTAAACGAAGGCATCGAACAGCCTGAACAGGTGAACACCGATGCTGTGAATCGCCTGAAAGCTTCAAGAAAAGAAATCCTGTCGCCTCAACAATATGTCGAGGGCATTCTGAAAGGGGATATTGTGATGCTTTCCAAAGCAATCACACTCATTGAAAGCGCTTTACCCGAACATCAGCAGATAGCACAGGGTGTAATAGCCGCTTGCCTGCCCAAATCAGGAAAAGCCATCAGGGTTGGAATAACTGGTGTGCCTGGCGCAGGTAAAAGCACATTTATCGAGGCGCTTGGTATGTTTTTGATAGAAAAAGGAAGTAAAGTTGCTGTTTTAGCCATTGATCCGAGCAGTCAGAGATCAAAAGGCAGTATTCTTGGCGACAAAACACGCATGGAACGCCTCTCGATACAATCAGGCGCTTATATCAGACCATCAGCCGCTTCAGGGACTTTAGGAGGTGTGGCCCGCAAAACCCACGAGACCATTATTTTGTGCGAAGCAGCAGGTTTTGATACCATCATTGTTGAGACAGTTGGTGTTGGACAATCAGAAACAGCTGTTCATTCGATGGTCGATTTTTTCCTTCTACTGCTGATTTCAGGAGCCGGCGATGAGTTACAAGGAATAAAACGTGGTATCATGGAGATGGCCGATGGCATTGCTGTTAACAAAGCTGATGGTGACAATATCATGAAAGCCAACCGTGCGAAAGCAGAATGTGAGAATGCATTACACCTTTTCCCATTATCCGAATCAGGCATGAGTCCAAAAGTTACTACCTGTTCTTCAACTGAGAATATAAGCATCGATACGGTTTGGCAGATGATCACCGATTATATTGCGGTAACAAAAGAGAATGGTTACTTCGACAAAAAGCGCGTGCAGCAAGCAGTTCAGATCATGTATAACACCATCAATGAGCAGCTGAGCGCTCATTTTTACCATGACAAAAAGATACAGCATACCATTCCCGCATTAGAAGCCGCTATCCGGTCAAACAATATGACATCCTATATGGCCGCGGCAACCTTGCTTGAAAAATATTTCGAGGCTCTGAAAATCAATCCTTCACTTTGAAAATTAAATGCATTTTACTTTCGAGGGAACCTCATCGAAACCAGTAAATGTATATTTTGAAATCCACTGGTTTCAGTAAATTCATCTTTTTTCAGAGGCAAAAACCTGCGGATGATATCCATCCGGTCCATTTATATTTCACTTTTTCTGAAATTGCTTTCATTCAATTTTACCAATGTTTTAAATGGTTTCCGGTCGGTTTTGGATTGGTAAATTCTTTAAATTTGCCTGCAAATCTGAAAAAAGAAATTTATGAATGATCTCATTTCAATGAATCCGAACCCATTGGTTCAATACCTCAACAAACCTTCGCATGACTTCACACGTGCCGATTTGATCCGTTATATCGAAGACAATAACATTGAAATGCTCAATTTCAGATATGTGGCCTGGGATGGACGATTAAAAACACTGAATTTTATTATCAACAGCCGTCAGCATCTTGAAAACATTCTTACCGCGGGTGAACGTGTAGATGGTTCCAGTCTGTTCCCTTTTGTTGAAGCCGGATCAAGCGATCTGTATGTGATGCCAAAATATAAAACCGCTTTTCTAAATCCATTTTCTAAAGTACCGACATTGGATATACTTTGTGCGTTTTACGACCGGAATGGCAAGCCTCTCGAAAGTTCACCTGAATATATCTTAAAGAAAGCACACCGAAGTTTTCAGAAAGTGACCGGATTCACTTACGAAACCATGGGCGAACTGGAGTTCTATATCATCAGCAAAGTGGAAGATGAATTGTATCCGGCAGCAAACCAGAAAGGTTATCACGAATCTTCTCCTTTCAATAAATTTGCCGATTATCGCAAGCAAGCCATGAGGTTGATCGCCCAAAGTGGTGGCCAAATCAAATATGGTCACTCCGAAGTAGGAAATTTCTCTATTGGCGGAAAGGTGTATGAACAAAACGAGATAGAATTTTTACCAACGAATGTTGAAGATGCAGCTGATCAGCTCGTGATTGCAAAATGGATCATGCGGAAACTTGCATTCGAACATGGTATCACCATCACTTTTGCACCAAAAATCATTGTGGGTAAAGCCGGAAGCGGAATGCACGTGCACACCCGCCTGATGAAAAATGGCGAAAGTGTCATGACTAAAAACAATATTCTGAGTAACGAAGCCAGAACTGCAATCGCTGGCTATCTGAAGCTGGCCGCCTCACTCACTTCTTTTGGCAATACAATTCCGACCTCCTATTTCCGTCTTGTTCCGCACCAGGAAGCCCCAACGAATATCTGCTGGGGCGACCGCAACCGCTCCGTTCTGGTGCGCGTTCCTTTGGGATGGTCAGGATCGAGTGATATGATTACCGATGCCAATCCACAGGAAGAGGTTGTGAAATTTGACTTCAGCCAGAAACAAACGGTGGAATTCCGTGCACCTGATGGCTCTGCGGATATTTATCTTCTGATGGCCGGACTGACTGTTGCTGCCCGCACAGGTTTCGAAATGGAAAATCCGATTGAATTCGCTGAAAAAACGTATGTGGATGTAAATATCTTCGACGATGCAAACAAATCAATCCAGAAGGAACTTGAGCAGCTTCCATCATGCTGTGTCGAGTCAGCGGATGCATTGATCCGCCATAAAGCATTCTATCTTAAATATGGTGTGTTTACTGAGCAGATTTTAAGTTTCATTGTGAACTACCTGAAGGCATACGACGACAAAGACCTCCGCGAAAAACTCGGAAACGACGAACAAAAAATTCTTGCATTGGTGACACAGTATTTTCATTGCGGATAATAATTATTGGCATTGCATTTAACCAGTGAGTCATCCTAATGACAGCATTTATTTTAAGTTTAATCTATTGGTGATTAAAATCTTCGCTTTCTTGTCAAAAACTATTTAATTTTTAGAAACAATTTCTCTTTTATTGTGTTCTTACTGGTAGAAATTTATCTGAAAAACATTTCAAATGAGCAAGCTTTACACCTTTCAAACCAAACAATTTATCCCTGCAACCATCGATGAAGTATGGGATTTCATTTCATCTCCGAAAAACCTGAAAAGGATTACACCACCTTATATGGGTTTCGATATTGTTTCGGAATCACCGGTCGATACCATGTACACAGGAATTATTGTTGCTTACAAAGTAAGTCCGATGTTTGGTCTTAAGATGAACTGGGTGACTGAAATCACTCATATCGAAGACAAACATTATTTTATCGACGAACAACGCTTTGGCCCTTATACATTCTGGCACCACAAACACTTCATTAAAGCTGTATCAGGAGGTGTAGAAATGACAGATATTTTGCACTATAAAGTTCCATTCGGATGGATCGGTGATATTGTTAATTTCCTTTTCATCAGAAGCAAACTACAAGAGATATTCAATTTCCGGTTCAAAAAAGTGGAAGAGATTTTCGGAAAAGGGTAAAATCCTATTTTGTAAAAGTTCATCCTATTGCGTTAACCTGAGTAATCAATAGTATATTTATTTAACAGAATGTGGACAAAGCATCTGACAGTTTACCCGCTTTGTAACAAAAACATAACGCGTCCTGGGTTATCGTCAGGATTCACCATGATGTCTGCTGCATTGTAAAAAAAATATCAAAACGATGTTTCACGATTATTTTAATATAGAAACCCAACAATTTTGTTCCTAACTTTGATTGGCGACTTCATACTGATCCTCGCGCATTATTTTGAATGAAATTAACTTTGATAATTCATTAGATTCCAATTCTATTAAAGAAATTGAACATGGAAAAGCACCACGAAACACCAGAAAACACTCTCCGGAAAGCATCAGAAAAAACAGAAACAAACCCAAACAGAACACTCAAAGCGGTTTTCCCCGGAAAATACATTCAAGGTGAAGGTTTGATTGCCGGGTTGCCCGAATTAATCAGTTCTTTCGGCAGGCATGGATTGATTTTATCATCACGTTCAGTTAAAAACAATATACTTCCCAAATACCTTCAAACATTTGCCAGAAACAATATTTTGATCGAGGAGTTTCGGGGTGAATGCTGTGAAATTGAATTGAAACGGGTAGCGGATATTATTGTCCGGAACAACATTGATGTAGTAGTCGGTATGGGTGGCGGAAAAGTCATCGATACAGCAAAAATTGTCTCCGATCGGGCCGGACTGCCTGTAATTATTGTTCCAACGATTGCATCAACAGATGCCCCTTGCAGCGGCTGCGCTGTCATTTATTCAGAAGAAGGAGTTTTTGAATCGGTTTATTATCAGAAAATGAATCCACAGGTAGTTTTGGTAGATATGCAAGTGATAACCCATTCGCCAGCCCGTTTTCTGGTTTCAGGAATGGGCGATGCCCTGGCCACCTGGTTTGAGGCAAGATCATGCGAACGCACGCAATCGATGAACGAATGTGGCGGTTACAGCACAATGACCGGATTAAATCTTGCAAAACTCTGTTACGATACGCTTTTGTTATATGGTTATGCGGCCAAAACGGCCACTGAAAACAACATTATCACGCCGGCATTATACAGAATCGTTGAAGCGAATATTCTTCTCAGCGGGATTGGTTTTGAAAGTTCAGGACTGGCATCAGCACATTCAATCCATAATGGATTATCAGCGATGGAGGAAACGCATGCATTCTATCATGGCGAAAAAGTGGCTTTTGGCGTGCTGGCTGGCTTACATCTCACCGATGCCTTGCCTTCAGAAATGGATATCGTGTATTCGTTTTGTGAAAAGATAGGTTTACCAACAACATTTGATGAAATTGGATTGAAAAATATCGATAAATCCGGTTTATTGAAGGTAGCCACAAAAGCCTGTGCTGCCGGTGAAGGCATTCATCATGAGGCTGGAACCATTACTCCTGAAAAAGTGATGGATGCGATGATTGCTGCCGATGCCATGGGGAAAATCAGAAAAATGAATTAAATATTTCAATGATCATTAGGTTTTAAAATGAAAATAAATGCGGTATTATTTGGATCAACCGGAATGATCGGACAGGGCGTTTTACGCGAATGCCTCCGAAATACTGAAGTTGAATCCGTATTGGTGATTAACCGGCAAACGACAAACCTTAGCCATGCTAAACTGAAAGAAATTATCCATACTGATCTTTTTGATTTATCGAAACTTTCAACCGAACTATCTGGCTATAATACCTGCTTTTTCTGTATGGGCATTTCATCGGCTGGTCTTTCTGAAAAAGAGTACCACCGCATTACTTTTGACCTGACCTTGTACATGGCAGGTTTCTTGCTGGCAATAAATAATAAAATGACCTTTTGTTATATCTCGGGCGCCGGGACTGACAGCACTGAGAAAGGCAAAGTAATGTGGGCACGGGTGAAAGGCAAAACAGAAAACGCCCTGCTGGCTATGCCGTTTTCAAAAGCCTATATGTTCAGACCGGGTTACATTCAACCTTTGCATGGAATCAAATCAAAAACACGGTTATACAACGCTTTATACACCGTTTTCAAACCCTTTTATTTTGTTTTGAAACACGCGAAAAGCTATGTTACAAATACTGAAATACTTGGCAAAGCGATGATAAATGCAGTCGCAACCCATTATTCGGAAAAGAAAATACTGGAAAGTGCTGATATTAACAGGATTGGAAATAAGAAATAATAATCAACCTGAATATATTATTTCATCTTCACATCCAGCCATTCAAACATGATCTGATAGGCCATTTCGCGCACCGGTTTTGGTGACAATATCAGATCGTGCATTCCGTTCCCGACTGATTTTACTGTGCAATCACCCTTAATCTTATTTGCCCGTTTTTCGATGTGTTTCACGTTTAGCACCGCATCACCTTCAAAAAATTTCTTGTCCCATTCGTTTCCGTAAACAGATTTCGACGAATGCAATACCAAAGCGGGTTTATCAATTTCAAAACCTTTCCGCGCCTGCACCTGGCCTTTATGGATGGCCCGAATCCAACCTTTATTCACCTCCGGAGAAATAATCTGCTTCCATTTTGTGTTAAATTCCCACTCACCATGTGCTGATTTATGCAAACTGCTGCCATAAATGCCAATATTGTTTTTTTCGTGTATGGTGTCATTGGGATGATTTTTGCCCTGACAGGAAATAAAGGGAACGCCCAAAGCCCGCAACAAAAATCCCATATTCATATTATAAAACGGACTGTTCATAAACAACGCATCAAACAATTCACTGCCCTGATGCGCCTGCGCATACAACGAAATGGTTAAGCCACCTGTTGAATGCCCCGACAACAATACTGTTTGATTACCTTCACTTTGAATGATCTTCAAAGCGGTATCAATATCCGCGTAATACTCCGAAAGATCTCTTGCATCGGTGATTTTTTGATAAGGTCGCCACGACCGCCCATATTTGCGCAGATCAATGGCATAAAAATTATACCCATGACTGTTGAACTGAGCAGCCATTTCTTCCTGAAAAAAGTAATCGTTGAATCCGTGCACATACAAAACAGCTTTGGTTGATCCGGTTGCACAAAGTTTCTTAATCAGTGTGCAGACCACCTCGCCTTCATAATCAGCTGACTGTTGAATGGTGGTCTGTAAAAAACCATTTCCAAGCACATCGGGTTCATATTGAATCTGAGCGGAAACACTTCCAAAAAATAATAACAGAAACAGTATTGTCAAATGATATCTTTTCATCTTGATCGTTTTAAGTCAGCTCCAAATGTACAAAATCATTCAAAAAACATTCAACTTGCTGCCAAACAAAAATGCAATCCTGCCTTTAACTTTGTAAGAAACATTGCATCAGCCTGTGTTCGATCGCAGGAATCTGATGTTTCACCTCTTCTATCAACTCCAGAGTCAGTCGGCGTTTGTGATCGTCATGGATAATATGTTCAAAAGTAGAAATAAGTGTTTTCAGCAGCTGATCCTCAGAAATCCGGATCTCTTTGTAACGGGCGATCTGATAATACCAAATCAGGGTTGGAATATAACCGGGACGCTGCATATATTCCGTTTCGCGTTTCAGAAGGTCGAATTTCTTCACCAGACGGAGCATTTCATTAAACTTTTCCAGACCAAAAAGCGATTGTAACATAGAAGTAAAAAAAAGATGCCAGCGGTAATTGATAATGTCATCACGGTTGATTTCGAGAAAAGTCTGGGCATAACTATGCGCCTGCGCAGCATTTCCGTTCCGGTTCAGACTCTGCATATAAAACGAGGCAAACCCAATCCGGTTGTGCGGACTGATGGTGTTTTTAAGTTCGGGCAACGACTCACGCATCAGCCTGAGCGCTTCGGAATTTTTACTCTCCCGCAGCAAAATTGCACACAAATTATTCACATAATGCAAATAATCAGTCCCTTTGGAACGGATGGAAAGATAACCGTAATATTCGGCTTTCTGTAACTCATTATAGCGCGAATGCAGCAATACACGGTTGGCATAATAATTCACCAGAATGCGTTTGCTGTAAATATGTCCCTGAATAATCGTCTGGTCAAGCTGGTCGTAAAGACCAATCAGCTTACGGTAATCTTTGATGTTGTAATAAATAAAAGTGAGCCTCACAATGGCATAATAGCGGTTAAATCCATCAAGTGTCTCATCACTGAATATTTCGACAAGCCTTTCTTCCCATCGTTTTGAATCTGTTTTATTGGATGAATACTGGCTTACAATATCGAGAGTAGCCTCATGGAGTTCCTGATTGATACTTTTTGAATGGTTATAAGCATCCTTGAAAATATCAAGAAAATGTGAAACATATCGCAGATAGTTATACCGCATACGGATAAGCAGATAATAACGGTAGTTTTGCACCATCTCATAAAACCGGATGAAATAGTAATTCGGTTTTTCGTATTTCCGGATGAACTTCGTCAACTCAATTTCTTCAGCCGGACTGATCGCATCCGTCATGATTTTTTTATCGAGCTCGATCATCCATTCAAAAAAAACATCGGCATCAATGGCATAAAGTTTTTCGGTAATCCACATTTTCATATAGGAATACTTTCGCTTATCCAACCTTATGTCGAAAGGTTTTGGGTGATCGAGATGTTCAGTATTGTAAAGGATTGTATGCAGAATTTCAATATTTCCGGCATCTTTCAATTGCTGATTCCCGCACAGATACAGCAACTCATGCGGAAGCAGTGAGGATGCAAAGGTGCCAAATGCGGTTTCCTTTTTTTTGGAAGATGTCATAACCAGAATTAAGGGGTAAAGTTATGGAAAGTAATCCATTGCAGGTTTCAGGATTTTCTGCTGATTACATCTGTTACTTTCTTAAATAATAAGGGCTGAATGGCGGGGTAAGTCAGATTTTCAGGAGGATCATGAAATATTTTCACTTCACAGATTTCATGCTGCAGAATGTTGCCAAGTGTAAGATTATCAGCAGCAAAAAGAAATCCGAATGACTCACCGGCATCACTATTAACAGAATAAACACAAATGGGAATGAGCCGAAAACTGCTTGCCCCGGTTTCCTCCATCAGTTCTCTTTCGGTAGTGTGAACGATTTTCTCTCCAGCCTCCCTCCTGCCTCCTGGAATCTCCCAGGTTTCTCTTGCTACATTCCTGACGAACAACCATCCGCCACCGCACCAGACCATGATAACCGCATATTTTAATAGGTTATCTTCAACATCTTCAGGTTTATAAAATTTGACTTCGGTCCATCTTTGTGTCTTCATCCGATTTTCTTTCTAAGCCATTCAAAGGTAAATAAACCAGGTTGAATTATTAAAGCCAGAAACTGTAACAGAAAAAAAAAGCCTCTTTCGAGGCTTCATTCACTAATCATAAATCGAGAAAAAACAATTATTTAATAAAATTCTTCACGGCATTATTGAATCCATCAGGGTTTTCAAACTGTGCGAAATGGCCCGTTTTGGGCAACATCACCAATTGACTGTTTCTGATCTTTTCGTGACCCGCTTCGGCAATCTTTTTTGTGAATCCGGGGTTGAGAAAACGGTTTGGGATAAGGTTGTCATTCTCACCGAAAATAATAAGTGTTGGTTGGGTAATCTTCTCCAGATGCGGAAGCACCGGTTCATCCACCATTCCGCCTACTGATTGCACGACCACATAACAATAGGCTTGAAAATCAGACGCGGTACGCATCGAAATCCGATCACTAATCATAAATTCCGCATCATCCGGCATCTTGTAAAAGTTGTACATAAGATTGGTATGAATGTCTTCTACAGTGGTTTTCATAACACCATCCAGTGTCATCACATTGCGAAACCATTGACGCTGTCCTTTGGTGAAAGTTTCAAAACCGGCCGGAGCCACGAGTATAAGGCCTTTTACAATTTCGGGATGATAAAGTGCAGTTACCATTGAGATTTGTCCGCCCATACTATGACCGGCAATATAAACCTGACCTAGTTCAAGTTTCTTTACTAACAGGTTGACGATATTGGCATAATAGGTCATCGAGCCATCGTGCGGCAGTTTACTTGATTTTCCGTAACCGGGCAAATCGATCGCAATACAACGGTACGATTTACTTAATATTTCCACATTTTTCTTCCATGCCGGGAGATAACTTCCCAGACCATGTATAAAAATGATGGTTTCGGTGCCTGAGCCTTCATCAACATAAGCCAGTTCAACCTCATCGGTCAGCTGCACTTTTTTCAGATCATAAGGATAAGGAATATCGTTGAAACTCGAGTATTTTGGCAAATTAGCATAGGAATTCATTGATTTATGTTGCATGGTTCCGGTAGATTTGCATTGACTAAATAACATACTTCCAAAGGCAAACAGCAGCATAACAGCGATTGAATGCATGGAAGTGAATTTCGTTTTGAACGACCGGTAATCCTGAAACAGGTTTTTGTTCGTAGTTTTCATTTGTACTTCGTTTTAAATTAGAACAATAACCATTTCATTACCAAAAAACTTGTCCATGGATCAATGGGGCGTTCGCCGAATTTTCCACCATTTACAGGATAACCGTAACGGTCGTCCGCACTATCGTAAAAGTCGCCAAGCCAGAGATAGGCTGTATGCCATTCGAGACTCATATAAGTGCCCAGGTTATAAACAAAGGCGATGTTTGCTTCGGTTCCGATGAGTTTGCCTCCTGCCAGAGGTGCAGAGTTACTGAATCCGATGCCACCGCCCAATCGTCCGATGAATTTATTCGGCACAAAACCATGTGACAACGTTGCTGTGGCCGCACTCAATCCGTAGCCCATGTTTGACAGGTCGGCAATGGCTGGTGTATAACGGTTCACCACGTTTCCGTGTGGCATAAGAAGATAGGTTCCGGTGCTGATGAAAATAGCTCCGGGTGCGCCCCAGGTATTTCCGGTCATCACACCAGAGTATTTCTTATCGTTGATACCATTATCATCACCTGATGTATAAATCAGATCAACTTTGATATGGTCATCCAGTGTTTGTCCATAATGGTAATTTCCTCTCAGATTGGCCGAAAAGCCGCTGATGTCGGAACCTTTTTCCCAGTTACCAGATTTTTTTACATCGGCTCTGCCAAGGTTATAATTAAAGAAACCTGTAAGCATAATACGGTCGGCCATCATATCGAGGTTTCGGCTAAAGAAACCACCAAGCCAGAAAATATCCGCTTTGTATGGATCACTTCCAAATTTAAATTTAAATGTTCCGTTGTAATCATTCAACATTGAGTTCAGTCCCTGTCCGAGAATAGAAATACCACCCACTCCAGCTGAACGGTCACGGACATAATATACTGAAGCACCGGCTTTCCATAATGGTGTTAGGTTCTTTTCGAAATTGAATTCGAACATATTTACATCATCATCACGAAAAATATCGTTTTCATAAAATTTATAAGTTCCGATTTTATAACGGGCAAAATCCTGGTCATATCGCACTGAAACACCAACCGCATCTGTACCGAAGAAACCAAGACGATAACCTGAGTTAGCCATTTTATCGAATAAAGTTCGATATGGATTGTAAGGTGTATCGAACATACGTTGCAGTCCGAGATTGATGGCAACACCTTTCCAAGGCAGAAGTTCTAATTCGATATTTTGGGTTTGAAGATTCACCTGATCGGCAGAGATAGCTCCTCCGAGATTACCTCCCGTGGCATAAGAAGCATCGCCCCAGGTCCAGTCGAGCTCGAAGGAGGCACGCAACAGGGCTTTCCCGTTGAAAAGACTCGGGGTATAAATGAAAAAGGGAATCAGCCTTTGTTCAACATACATCGATCGGGCTGTATCGGAGGTTGTAGTCGAGTTTTGTCCGAATAGCCTCCCAACGACCTGACCACGCAGGAATTCATTGGTTGGATAAAAATTTGAGGCAACTGCCTGATTGATGTAAAATGCGAAAAACTGTAATTCTTTGTTGGCTTTCTGGGGGATATCCTGCTTAAAATACATGATACTCGGATTTTGAGCCAGGACCGTCTGAATGAGATTAACAAAGAAAAACAAACTTAAAAACAAGTAAAGCTTCTTCATTGGAAATGGGTTTGAAGATTGAAAAAAGTTGATGTGCAAATTAAATATCAGGAACCACTTTACCAGTTGAACCTTTCTGAACAAACAGAGGTCGCCGGAATCCGTAAACGGATTCCGGCTCACTCTATCCTGAACAAGATTTCAACCAATCTTAATTTTGATATTGTGTATGACCAATTTAGATTAAAAAAAACTTATAAACGGATGTATGTCTGAACATTAGATAACCCAAATGCACCACCGCTTGTACTTCCAAAGCCACCTGCTGGTGTTGGAGGGGTAACGCCTGGTGTTTGAGGTTCAGTTTGGGCAATTTCATATTTCATTGTCACATCATCGCCTGCAGTCAATTCGAAGATACCTTCACTGATCAGACTTGATGGGCTGCTTTGGCTTACCGTGATTAACCAGATATTTCCTGTGGTTGATTTGGTTTGGGTAAAAGTACCTGTCATTGTAGTTTTGGAACCAGCAGTGGTGAATGATTCAACCAAATAGGAATTGTCAGCTTTGAAGTCAGCGTATATAGAATCAATGCCAAAATAGGTAACAAGCAAAAGTGAAACATTGGCACCTGATGAATACCATTTTCCGATGATACCAATTTCTTTCAGGTTAGCGGATTTTGATTCGGTTGCAAGCATAGCAACACCTGCTGCATTGAAGATACTGTTTGCATTTGGTGAAACAGTCAATACTTCCAGTCCGTTTGCAACACCATCGATGTTAAGGATCATATTCACGCTTGCAGTACCGGCAGTGTGTTCAACTGCAAAACTAACAACGGTTGCTGTGCCACCCGAATAAGTAACTGTGAAAGCAGAAGCATCAAGATTTCCGGTTTTATCAGCAGCGCTATAAACAGCTTCGCTAAAAACCACAGTGGCAGTGGCATTGTCAGCGGCAATAGTAAAACTAGCCAAAGTAGCTGGTACACCAGGTTCTTCGTCTTTTTTGCATGATGATACAAGAATACTCATTCCAAGAACGAGGGCAAAAATTTTGAAAAGATTAGTTTTCATTTTTAATTGATTTTAAGATTAATACTACGTAGTTTGATGATTATTTGTGATATTTTTTTCGGTATTCCGAAGCCGGAATGCCAAAGTTTGATTTTTAATTTCTTTTGTTTTAACTTTTCATTTCCTTCAGTTTCTTCCTGTCAATTTTACCGGCATCATTTTTTGGGATTTCAGTCAGAAAACAGATGTGTCGCGGAATTTTATATTTTGCCAGTTTATCAGCACAATAATTTTTTAGTTCCATTTCGGTTAACTCAACACCTTTTTTCAATACAATAAACGCTTTTCCTGCCTCGCCCCATTTTTCATCAGGAACACCAATGATTGCCACAGCATCGATGGCGGGATGTTTTCTAAGCAAAAACTCAACCTCAGCGGGATAAACATTTTCAGCGCCTGAAATGTACATATTCTTCAGCCGGTCAACCACATATATATATCCTTCAGCATCGCACCGTACAAGATCACCTGTATGAAACCAGCCATCAACGATAGTTTCGGATGTAGCCTTCGCATTGTTCCAGTAACCTGGTGTAACATTTGGCCCTTTCAACAGAAACTCACCCACCTCATCCACACCAACTGTTTTACCTTGTTCATCAACAATATTGGTTTCATAATAGAAATTCGGTGTTCCGATTGATCCTTGCTTGCGGATAGCATCCTGGTGATTGAGCGAGGTTACATTCGGGCCAACCTCTGTAAGTCCGTAACCTTGTCTGATTAATATGCCTTTTTCATGCCATTTTTCGATCAATGGTATTGGCATGGCTTCACCGCCAACGATGATATAACGGAGATTCTGAAGTTTTACCTTATCAAATACCGGCGAATCCACCATCATTTTCAACATGGTGGGAACAGCCCAGAAAATTGATATTTCTTCGTCTTCGAGTGCCTGCAGGACCACATCAGGATCAAAACTTTTCATAATCAGCGTATGGGCTCCATGATGCAGAAAAGGTGTTTCGAGCACATTCCAGCTTCCGGTGTGGAAAGGTGGTGCGCAATTGATCGACTTGTCTTTGGATGTGATATCTAAACGAAGTTCGGTATTGATACTGTTCCAGAACAGCATCTTATGTGTATAAACCGACCCTTTCGGAAAAGCGGTTGTGCCAGATGTATAGATTAAAAAGAGAGCCTGCTCTTCTGTAAATCCGATATTTTGATAATCGAACGATTCACCACTCTGATGAAAGGATTCCACCATCAGACCCAAATAAGAAAGGGGCAGTTTGTGCGTACATTGATGATAATGATAACTATTTTGAATTTTTTCATTGAATTTTTCTTCAACGAATATGAGGGCAGGATTACAATCACCTATCAGAAAATCAATTTCGGGACCAGTGAGCCGGTAATTCAATGGAACCAGCACAATTCCGGTTTTCTGACAAACACTGAAAAGTACAATATATTCGATACAATTCTCTGCCAGAACAACAATCCTGTCCCCTATTTTTAAACCGAGGTCGTTTGTCAACTGAGCAGCGATGAAATTTCCCAGGGCATTTAACTGTTTCCATGTGTAAGAACAACCAGTTTCAAAAACAGTAATTGCTGTTGCATCCGGCTGATACTGTGCCCATTTGTCAATCCAATCAAATTGCTTATTCATTGGTTTTTATTGAATTGTGAATTGATTCATTTTTGTCCTGAAAAGCATAGGCAATCAAACCTGCGATTACCGAAGATGTTATCGCCACCGAAGCTGCAATGGCCGGATTACGAATGGTTCCCTGTACGAATTTGGTAAAAAATCCAAGATCCCAACCATATTGGCTGACAGCCAAAGGCAGACCATAATAAATGAAAAAGTGCACTATGATGGCAACAACAGATGCAATCACAGCGGTTCGGGCCTGAACATTCTTAAAATAAATTCCGAAAATAACCGGAATGAAGGCAGCTGAAAAATAGGCATATACACCGTTCTGAGCGAAAATACCAACACTCAGTTTCGGATGCAGCATCTGACCGTATGAAAAATATATGGTGACAATTGCCATAAAAACAATGGCCATTTTGTTTATGAATACCAGTTTTGATTCGTCAGCTAATCGTTTTTTGAAAATTGGCTTCAACAAATCGCTGGTGATTGTTGTCGAAACTGATTGTATTAATCCTTCAAGTGTTGACATACCGGCCGAAATCAACCCCAGCACCACAAACAAACCCACAACCACCGAAACAAATCCATTCGAAAATGTTTTCACCACAAAAGCGGTGATGATGCCATCATTGGGCAAACGGACACCATCCAAAGTTAAATCAGGGAAAGTAAGGCG
>CAJBPB010000187.1 GCA_903957365.1 uncultured Bacteroidota bacterium | reverse complement strand
GACTTATCCATTTATTTCTCATCCCAAAACAACTTGATTAACGTGTGTTTCTCACAACATTTTTTAAATATTTTGACGCAATATTTTTATTATACTCAAGGTAAATCCTCTATTATCATTTAAAATGTCGATAATTTCATGCAGTACGAAACCTGATTTTTTGATCATAGGTGCCCAAAAATGCGGTACCACCTCATTGTTCTATTATCTTTCACAGCATCCGGATTTAAACATGCCTGCGATAAAGGAAATTCATTTTTTTGATTTACAATATGAAAGAGGAATTGATTGGTATTATAGTTTTTTTCCGAAGAAACACTTACTGAAAGCTAAACTTACAGGTGAAGCCTCTCCATATTACCTGTTTCACCCATTAGTTCCCGAAAGGGTTTTCCGTTATCTTCCTAAAATTAAAATAATTGTTTTATTGCGAAATCCTGTTGACAGGGCATATTCGCATTTTATGCACCAACAAAAGAACATTAAAAACGAACCCATTTCGGATTTTGAGGAAGCAATTTCTTTAGAAAATACGAGAATTGAATTACAAGAAGCAAAACTGATTTCAGGTGTATTGAGTCATAGCGAAAATTTGCAGAGTTTTTCATATATATCCAGAGGCTTGTATTATAAGCAAATAAATAACTGGTTTAAATACTTCCCTCGGGCTCAATTCCACTTTATTAGAAGCGAGGACTTTTTTCAAAATATTGAAACAGAATTGATTCAAATATATAATTTTCTTGAAATCAGCATTAAACCAGCAAATGATTTATTACCACAAAACACTAGTTACTACCCCCTTCTATCTCAACCACTAAGAAGTAAATTGCACCTGTATTTTGCCGATGATTCTAAAAAACTCAAGAGCCTGATAGGCGAAAAATTTTGTTGGGAATAAGAATTTAATAAAACTTCAATAGGCTTTTAAATGGACTCAGAAATCATTTCTTAAAACTGACAAAAACCCAATCATTAACCTGTGGAAATTTATTTTTTATGTTAATAATATCGTAGAATGATAATTTCAGTTCACCTTCCAAAAACTGCCGGATCAAGTTTCAAGGCATCACTTGAACAACATTTTGATCTAAAGGTCTTGCTTGATTATGCCGATCTACCCATCAATACGCCACCTTTTCAGCGGAACAAAAATGCGTTGATTTCCAGTTTAAAAAATGCTGATTACGATTTTGGAGAAACGGAATGCATACACGGCCATTTTATGCCGGCCAAATACCTGCTCATGGATACAGCGCGACCTTTAACTTTTGTAACCTGGATGCGACACCCTGTTGAGAGGGTTATTTCGCATTATTATTTTTGGCAAAGGCGTTATTGGCCTGAAGCTCCTCCCCTTCACAAGCGGATTGTAGAAGAAGAATGGTCATTGGAAAGATTTTGTTTAAGTAATGAGATGCAAAATCTTTATCAACAATTCCTTTGGGGGTTTCCTTTAAATAACTTTGATTTTATTGGAATTACCGAACATTACATAGAAGACTTTAGGTACTTCGTAAAGACCTTTCTTCAAAAGGATGTGGCTTCTTACAAGGAAAATATCAATGAAAACAGGAAAGGGAATTACCCCATAAGCAAATCTTTCAGGAATAAAATCGAATCATTTCATAAGGTTGATATGGAGTTATACAACAGCGCACTGAAACTGAGATTTCAAAGAAATCATTCGCGTTTGAGCAAGATATTCGGTTACATTCAAAAATATTAAGAGATTTTTTATAAATTGTTAAACAATTGATATAGGCCGATTCAAACCCAAAAATAATACTTGTCCATGGAATGCATCGTTCAGGAGCCTCTTTGATGGCACATCTAACAGCAAAATGGTGTGCTTTTGTGGAGAATGATCTGATGCCGGCTTATAGGTTTAACCCGGATGGCTATTGCTAATATAAACCTTTGGTTGATTTTTATCAAAAACTTCCTGAAAAAACCAACGATAGGTGGTTTGCTCCATCTTAGGAATTAAGCAACAATAAATCGCTTAATGAATTTGGTGATGAGGCCAGGCAGTTAGTTGAGCAAATGGACCAGGGAGGTAGGATTTGGTGCCGGAAATATATTCGAATGAAGGATTATCTTGCTGTTAACTGAAAATTATCAACGGAAAGAAATATTTTAAATGTCTTACAACCATCTGTTTCCGTTTTATTTGGTTTGGAGAATACCAGAAATATAATGATGAAGATACTATTCGTCTTGTCAGGCAGAAATTCTCAGTCGATCTGGAACTATTAGGATATAATTTTGATTACGAATATTAGGATTAAAACTACCACCAAACAGGTAAAGTGTTAAAATGAATTAACCTCTTAGATATCATCACAACAGTTCTTCGATTATTATGTTCTCTATATTCCCAGTTCAATAAAGATTCAACAAAACATCTTGGTTATTCCCACTGAAATTCCTATAATTATCTGATAAAATGCCTATATTCACATACCGGACAAAACCAGATTTTTTGATAATTGATACTCAAAAATGTGGCACAAGTTCATTATTCTATTACCTGTCCCAGCATCCTGAATTGAATATGCCTCAAAAAAGAAAATCCATTTTTTTGACTTACATTATGTTAAAGGAACAGGTTGGTATTATAGCTTATTTCTAAAAAAACGTTATTGAGCAAGAAGCTTACCGGAGAAGCATCTCCATATTATTTATTTCACCCACTGGTTCCAGATAAATTATGAATGTACTACAACGAATGCTTAATATATTAAAAAAGAATAGAAATGAAAACAAATACGTTGTTTATACTATCATCTTTGGTGATTACGACACCTTAAAAGAACCTGAATTTATTAGCCCAAATTTCGATTATATCTGTTTTACCGATAACCTTAATTTAAAATCTAACATCTGGAAAATTCATTTGGTCAATTTTAAAAAACAGATCAATCTGAAAAGATGTGCAGCAGAGTTCATAACAAATCCGTTTAAGTATTTGAAAAAATATGATTTAAGTGTGTTGGTTGGTGGCCAGATTTCCATACATATTGATATTGATGAATTTGTGAGAACTGTTTTACCTGTTAATAAGTCCATAGCAATTATGCATCACCCTAAAAGAGACTGCATTTATTTGGAAGCTGAAGCAGTTCTGAAGCGCAAAAAAGATTTCATACCTGTAGTAAACAAACAGATGGTTGAATATAGGAGACATGGCTACCCCGAGCATAACGGCTTAGTTTCGTCAGGAATAATCGTAAGGAGGCATGATGATAAAAAACTCAGAATGCATTGTAAACTCTGGTATAAAGAAATAAAGAAGCATAGCCAAAGGGATCAATTGAGTTTCAATTTTATACTATGGAAATATAATTTAATTGATCCAGCTTACTTTTCGACAAATTTCAGATTAAAGGATTTTATTGTCCACAAACACACTTATGTCCAAAGTTTTTAAATTTTCATTTAAAAATAGTTGACTTTCATCAAATGTTAGCTATTAATCTTAATATAATGTTAATGACAATATCAGGTAGTTAAACTTGTTCATGCTAAATATAGTACTTACTGACTGTTTAAAAATTGAATATTGCTTTTAAAGGCGTAAAAAATGTTAGTAAATACTTTGTATAAAATCGATTTTCATCTTTAAGTTAAATTAAGTTTCATGTTTTTATAGTAATCAAACACATAAAGTATATAAAAACGTATTCATACAGTCTCAACGATAGTGAATGAAAGGCAATATTGAGTACACTCCGAAAAATCTTCTTTTTGCCATAAGGACTCAAAGGCTCTAAGTTTTACCAAATTTATAATACT
>CAJBPB010000186.1 GCA_903957365.1 uncultured Bacteroidota bacterium | reverse complement strand
GGGGAGTGCAACTCATCGGTATCGGCGTGCTGGGCGAATACCTCGGCCGCATCTACGACGAGGTAAAGCAGCGCCCGCTTTATGTCGTGAAACGCCGCCCCCCCGACCGGCAATGAGAGTCACCAAGTGGCTCCCGGTCGCGCTGCTTGCGGTCCTGCTCGCCATCATCGGTGCCGGCCTGCTCTGGACCACGCTGATGATGTATGACGACGAGGGCTATGTGCTCTACTCGCTGCGCACGTTCTGTGAAATTGGCGGGCTCTACGAAAAGGTCTTCAGTCAATACGGGCCGTTTTTTTACCTCTGGAACTGGCTGCTGCATGTGGCTGGGCTCGATTTTACGAACACCTCAGCGCGACTGCTGACGCTCGCCTACTGGCTGGTCGCCGCCGGCACGGGCGCCGCCATTGTTGCCCGTCTGACCCGCAGCGCCGTGGCGACTGCGGCGGTGCTCAGCGGTGTCTTCCTGCACCTCTGGCCGATGATCAGCGAACCCTCGCACCCGGGTGGCCCAATCTGCGCAATCGTCGGGCTCGTCGCCTGGCTCGGTCTCAACGAGCGGTTTTCATCGAACACCCGGGCCGCGTGGATAGGCGCCGCCGGCGCCGCCTTGGTGCTGACAAAAATCAATACCGGCATCTTTCTCCTCGCAGGGGCCGGGGCCTGGTGGTTGCTCTCAGCCGATCGCATCGCCTGTTCGCGACGCTGGCGTCTAACCCTGGCCGGCGCGCTGGTATTGCTGCCCCTACTGGTCATGCAGCGGCTTTTCACCGAGGAATGGGTCAGGATTTTTGCCCTTGTCACGACCACCGCCGCCGCCGCCACGGTGATTGCCCTGCCCACGCGGCATGAGCGCAGCGTGCCTCTGGCCGCCCTCTGGCGCGGGGCGCTTGCCGGACTCGCGGTCACTGGCGCAACGGTCGCCTTTATCCGCACGGCCGGCACTTCATGGAGCGCCCTGCTGGAGGGTGTTGTGCTCGGGCCAAATGCTGTCCCAACAAATGAAGTTCCGAATTGCTGCACAAAAAACAATCCGGTGATGATAATAATTACGATAGGGATAACAGGTATATCCGGATTAAATAATTTCAAACCTTCAACGGCTGAAGTAACTGTAATTGAAGGTGTTATAATACCATCGGCAAGCAAAGTACTTCCTCCTATGATGGCAAAGGTTGTTAACCACCGGCGCCTTTTACGTAATAAGGTAAACAGCGAAAAAATTCCACCCTCACCTTTATTGTCAGCACGTAAAGTGATTATTACATATTTGATGGTTGTCTGAAGTGTTAAAGTCCAGATTATGCATGACAATGCCCCCAGAATAAGCATTTCATTAATCACCGGTGCTGAGAAAAGGATAGCTTTAAGTACATACAATGGAGATGTTCCAATATCACCATAAATGATTCCTAATGTTACAATTACACCAGTAAGTGACAGTTTTGATAAATCGCTGTGCGAATGTTTTCCCATTTGTGGAATTTTCGAAAAGACGGCAAAAATAGTTAATATAAGTTAATAAATAAACTTTATTTATTAAAAACAACCCACTTGTTATCAACACATTAATTATTTGAATGGATTATTTTCCTATAATAAAACCAAAGCCTAAAGCCATCTGGGACACTTTAAACTAGGGAATTGTCTATTTTTGCCGGTGATTCAAAAACAGAATTTACTGTCGCAAATTGTAATGGTTCAAATCACTCATTTAACTTTTTCAGGTTCTGTCAGAAGTGTTTTTCAGAATCACAATTAAAACTATGGCTGCCTTAAAAAAAATGTATGATTGGGTGTTATCATGGGCCGATTCGTCCTATGGTGCCTGGGCATTGTTTATACTTGCATTTTCCGAATCTGTTTTTTTTCCAGTTCCACCTGATATTTTACTCATTGCTCTTGCATTGGGGAGTCTGGCAAAATCATTCCGATTTGCCTTGATTTGTACCTTGGGTTCGGTTTTAGGTGCCATTGCTGGTTACGGCATCGGTCATTTTGCATGGGTAAATGCTGATGGTGAGTTTACAGGATTTGCCATGTTTTTCTTCAATAATATACCTGGTTTCACAATCGAACTGTTTAACCATATTAAAATTCTCTTTAATAAGTGGAATTTCTGGGTAATATTTACAGCAGGTTTCACCCCTATTCCTTACAAAGTTTTCACAATCACCGGAGGCGTTTTTCAAATAAACTTCATCATGTTTATTATAGCATCCGTAATCAGTCGTGCAGCAAGATTCTTTCTGATTGCTTTTCTCATCTGGAAGTTCGGACCAGGAATCAAATCATTTATTGATAAATATTTCAACATTATCGCACTCGGTTTCACTTTATTGCTAATTGGTGGATTTGTCGCAATAAAGTACCTTATTTAATTGACCTAAATTAAATTTCAATATGGAAATTACACTCACAGTCTGGATTGCATTCATACTTTTCATTTTTTTTATGCTAGCACTCGACCTGGGAATTCTAAACAGGAAATCACATGTTGTCAAAATTAAAGAAGCACTGATACAGAGTGCAATCTGGATTAGTCTTGCCTTTATTTTCAATTATGGTGTTTATCACTTCATGGGAAAGGAAAAAGGCCTTGAATTTTTAACAGGTTACCTCATCGAAAAAGCCTTGAGTGTGGATAATCTTTTTGTTTTCATCATGCTTTTTTCAATGTTTAATGTGGAACCCAAATACCAGCACAAAGTGCTTTTCTGGGGAATTCTGGGAGCACTGATTATGCGCGCCCTATTCATCTTTGCCGGTGTTGCACTTATCAACCGTTTCCACTGGATCATCTATATTTTCGGTGCTTTCCTTATTTTTACAGGGATCAGAATGGTTACGCATGACCAGCAAAAAATTGATCCTGATAAAAATCCGCTGGTACGATTTTTTAAGAAATTCTTTCCAATTACTTCTGAGATGCATGGAAACAGGTTTTTTGTCAGAATCAACCATAAAACATTTGCAACACCATTATTTATCGTATTGATAATCATAGAGTTCACTGATCTTATTTTCGCAACGGATTCTATTCCGGCGATTCTGGCCATTTCGCATGACCCATTTATCATATTTTCATCAAATGTATTCGCTATATTAGGCTTGCGGGCATTATATTTTGCCATTGCCGGGATTACACAATATTTTCATTATTTAAAATATGGTCTGGCTGCAATTCTGATTTTTGTAGGTGTAAAAATGAGTATCGCAGGATTTTTTCATTTCCCGATTGTACTTTCTCTGCTCATTATACTTGGGATTCTGATTGTTTCAGTCGTAACATCCATGCTTTTTCCAGTAAAGGATGAGGAAACAAATATTTGATATCTGACTCAATTTCAAATTTTTAACCTGATTACAGAAAAGGTTGGTTTTTAAAATAAAGTATCGGTTGCTGTTTATTAGTCCAATACTTCTTGATTGGATTTAAACCCTGATCCAGTGATTTTTTATTGCGTTCATCACCAGATGTGCAGTATTTTTTGATTGTGTTTTTTCAAGGATATTTGCCCGATGCTTATCGATGGTCCGTTTGCTTAGAAAAAGTTTGTCACCGATTTCCTGATTCGAAAAACCATTACAAATCAGTTCAAGTATTTCCATTTCACGGTCAGATAGATCGACAGCTTTCCAGTTACTTAGTTTTGAAGTACGTAAGTTTCTGACAATATTCAACAGTAACTCTTTTGAAAAATAATTTTCACCCCGCACAACAGTTTCAATTGCCTCAATAACCTCAGAAATTTCGGAGTTTTTCAGCAAAAATCCTTTGGCGCCTGCATCAATCATTTTGTAATAATAAATTTCGTCGCCATACATGGACAAAGCAATAATTTTGATGGAATCATTTTCAGATGTCGCACGCTTTGTGGCCACAATACCGTCAATATGAGGCATATCAATGTCCATAAATACGATATCAGGTTCAAACGTTGCGAGAACATCAAAGAAATCCCGGCCATCAACTGCCTCTCTGATTTCACAATCTTCGAGATAAGTCGATAAAAGGGTTTTTAAACCGTTTCTAAACAATCGGTGGTCATCGGCAAGTATTATCTTCAGGCCTTTCATTTCACGTCTGGTATTTCAATACTGACAATCACACCTTCCTGAGGCAGACTTTCCAGTTTAAAGATCCCGTTCAATGAACCAATCCGGGTTCTTAGATTATGCAATCCCATACCGGTTTTATTTTCGAGTAAAACTTGTTGAAAGTCGAATCCGTTTCCATCATCCTGATACAAAAACTTCAATATATTTCCTTCCTGATCCAGACTGATCAATATGGTTTTCGCTTCACCGTGCTGAAGTGTATTATTAATGAGTTCGCAAACACAGCGATAAAGTATCACTTCAATATTTCCCTTGAACCTTTGTTCAGAAAGATTGGTGCGGAAATGAATACTAATTTTCCCGGTTTGATTGATCTTAGAACAAAAAGATTGAATTGCGCTGTTCAGCCCGAAATTTTCAAGAATATGCGGACTTAAATTATTCGAGATTTCTTTCAGGCTGCGGATTGATTCATTAACTGTCAGCAAGGTGTTTTCGAGCAAATCTTTTTTATTGGCTGATGAATTTTCCATCGAAAGAGCTGAAAGAGACATCTTTACGGTGGATAACAAGGGTCCTAATCCATCATGAAGATCTTTTGCAAGTCGTTTTCTTTCATTTTCTTCGGTATGAATAACGGCGTTCATGATTCGTTTCTCATTTTCTGCCCTAATTTCCTGTATTCTGGATAAATAGCGAAGTACCTTTTTTATAAAGAAAACACCTGTTACCATCAGGATTGATATTAATACAGCCAACCAACCATTTATCATTTGGATATATTCTGCAGTTGAAGAATCTAAATAAGGAAGAAGCAATTCAAACACTCTTCGCAAGGCCATAATAAATAATCCGATGGCCAGTAAAATCCAACTCGAATTGTATTTCGTTGATTTTGTTAAACTTACAACAAATATAACAGCGACAATCTGTAATAATACTGAGATGATTAAGGCATACTGCATGAGCATGGCAAGGAAGGTTTATGATAATTAGGCTATAAAATTAAACATTTAGCCTGCCAAAATTGTAAAATGTGTGGAATAATAAAGAATGACCAGTAATTTAAAATTAGTGGATACATCAGTCAAACCTTAAACTGAAATAATTAACAGTTCAAAAACTTGATTCGTCTTCCCCTTCATCCATCAAATCAGGGTCAAAATCGAATAAATTGGCTATTTCCAGATTTTCATCTTCCTCATCATCTACGGGGTTGTAAATTGAGAGTCTACGGTCGCGCTTTATAGCTGTTTTTTTACCCGGTTTACGCACCAAATCATCGCTTGTGAATTCTTGAGGCCGAGTTTTTTTCTTACCCGTTTTCATAGGTGAAAGTTATCAATATTTAGTTTGAAAATTTTTTTGAATTCCTGAAAATAGATTGAACACGGTTGTCGGTTATTAAAAGCATACCAACCTGGGTTGATAATTCAGATATTCATGCATCGGTTATTGAAATTGATATTTTGTATTTCTACTGTTGTCTTCAACATTTTAATATCTGAAACAATTGTTGACATTTTTCGCATGCATTGTATAGCTATTACTTAACTATCTGATAATGGTATGTTTAATAAACAGATGCAATTTTAAGACATTTCTTTTATTAAAAACAAGTTTTTCAAAATAAATTTATTAAAAAGTTACAGCACAATACATAACTAATTATAAATCAAATATTTAGAATTAAATATCTAAGCTTATAAAAATGTGCCAAAAAAAACATGAAACTGAATTTGAAATTACCTTTTGTGTTTCAAAAGACTCTTCTTGCGGGGTTTATAACCATAATCTGACGAACAGGCGCCATTGTCATTTCCAAAAAGACAAACTCCTTTTCGGAAATTGAATTTTAATGATGCGTAAAAATCAACTCCCTGAATTTTACCCAAACCAAATAAAGTCCCCAACTGATCGGTTCCTAAAGTCAAAACGCCAAAGCGCATTGCCAATCCAACCCGTGCAGTGCTATATTCATACAAACTGACTGGTACAAGTAACTCGAACCAAGCCTTCTCATAACGAGGTGTAATGGCTAACTGAGCTGGCCGTCTTGCACTATATTCACTCACCGATACTGGCTGAACAATTGTTGCATTGAGATACCAGTCCTCTGTCAGATGATAATCAAACTGACCGCTGATAGCAGTTGGCAAGCCAATTTTAAATGCATCTGTAACATAGGATGCATCTGCTGAACCTAGCATTCTTGTGCTCAACTCCTGCATCATTTGATCAAGATTTGTGAAATTGATCTTATCTATATTTTCAAGTAAAGTATTTACATCGCTAAAACGATGAAGCTCTGCATTATTTTTAAATGATATTGAACCTAAATCAAGAATTGAAATACCTGCACGCCATTCATAATCTTTATATGGCTCCGAACACATCCGATCTGATCGGTTTCTCTGGAATCCATCTTTCTTTCGTGTAAAAGTTACACCTAAATCAACGCCAAATCCACCACCCTTAAATATTGGGCCATAAGGTATATCATTCGATTGGTAATCAATTGGTAGAGAAAAACCGGCGTCAGCATTCATGTCATTAATCTGAATAGTATTTCTGTTCAGCACAACATAATCAATATTCTGAGCTTTTAGAAACGCAGCGCCCAAACCCTGCATCCTGTTCACTGTTATACCAACTCCCCAATGGTTGTTGTTTTCCTGATAAAAAGTTGTGGCATAACTAATCCCAATTTCAGCCCATGATAAAGATGTAGATGAAAAGTCATAATCAATAAAATTGATATTATGTAATTCCTCATAACCAAGTGATTCTGCGCCAAACACAGGAATCTCGTAAGGCAGATTTCGGGCACTGTTATAGGAACGAACCGCTGTATGAAAGGCAAAAACATGTTCGCCATATTGAACCATTCCACCTAAACCATAAACATTGGTTAACATAGACGCCGTTTTACTTTTATGATTTTTGAAATAAAGAAAGTTATTGTCATTGGGAGGATAGGATGGAAAATCTTCTTTACCGCTGATGAGTGGTAGAACATTAATATCACTTCCAGGCAGATAGGCAAAATTGTTTTGTCCGAAAGCAGTTATTGATACCAAACTGAAATCCATATAATTTTTGGATTGCAGCATCGCTGAAGGATTGATTCGTGCCATTGACGAACCAGCGTAATTTCCTTGGGTTATTCCTGGTGATTCCTGTGAGAAACTTTCAGTTGAAATTAAAAAGAATAATAACAGATAATAAACTAAACCTGGGTTCCTCATTCAATAAGTGTCGTTCGACAATTTTTTTAATGCTTAATTATGAATACAAAATTAATTTTTTCTCCCAATCTTTTCCTTTATTAAGAAAACAATTTATACCATAGAATATTGTGCTGATCGAATAATTCCTCAGATCCACAATTTCAGTTATTTATAATAGCGTGATTTTCTTTCTGATTCATAAGAATCACTATTGAAACATGCCCCAATATCACGATTTTGATAACATTTACCTTTAAGAAATCCGAACTTGACGGAAGCATAAAAATCCAATCCGTTTATATCCGATATGCCCATCAACATACCTAATCTTTCTGTTCCCAGAGTAACCGGACCAAAACGAACCGAAGCTCCCAAACGCAATAAACTGTAATTATAAAGACTAACCGGAAGCGAAAATTCAAAAAAGACGGATTCAAATCTTGGAGTGAAACTCAAAATTGCAGGCCTTTGTACCTGATATTGATAAATTGACACAGGCTGAACAAAAAGCGCATTCAGATAAATATTTTCTTTAATATGCCAATCAAATTGAATGCTGAGGGCAGCAGGCAATGCCATTGTGAAATTATCTGAGACTAAAGAAGCTTCCCTGCTACCTAATAAAACCTCGCTAACATCACCAATAATCTGATGGATGCTGTTTGCTTCCAGTGAATCTACTCTATCCCAATACACATCAATTTCTCTTCCCTTATGAAGCTCTGCTGATTTATTAAAACGTATCGCTCCGGCATCTAACAATGACAAACCAACACGCCAGTCATAATCAAGATATTCGTATTCACAGTTTCGCAGATTCTTGTTTTTTTGTATGTTACTTTTTAAACGGGTATAAGTAATTCCTAAATCCAATCCCATCCCTTTACCTTTGATATAGGGTTCCGGAACAAATTCATTCGTATTATAATCTACCGGCAACGAGAATCCTGCATCCACATCCATATTGAATATATCTACAGTTTTACCATCAACCACGACATAATTCATATCATAAACCTTTATAAATCCGCCTGAGGTACCCAATAAACTATTTAAAGTTATGCCAAAATCCAACTCATGATCATAGTATTTGTATAGTTGTGTTGCAAAAGTAAAACCGATTTCGGACCATGCTAATTCAGCAACATCGAAATTTCCATCATTAAAATTGATATGGTGAAAAGGATAATATCCTTGAGATTCCGTTGCGAATATTGGAATTTCATAAGGAATATCAGTGCCCGAACTATAACTTCTGGAAGCAATGTGAAAACCAAATGAATGTTTTTTTGATGAAAGCATAAATGATGGTCCATATGCATTCGCAAGGACTGCCACATTCTTATTTTGTGAATTTTCTACGTATCTGTAATGAATAAATGGCTTTGAATAGGTTGGAAGTGAATCTGTTCCAAAAATTAATCCCCAGATATTAACGTCCTCCTGAGGAAAATAAGCAAAATCATTCTGAACAAGTGCAGAAGAAGAAATAACATTGAAATTCAGGTATACTTTTTGAGAATTAATAAGAGAGGGATTGATCCGTGCTGCCTGTATTCCAGTAAAATTTCCAATTATCAGGCCAATAGACTCCTGACTTATTGAACACATTGGAAATAATACAAATAAAATCAATTGCCGCCAACGGGCACTGAATACAAACATTTTAGAATTTCGATAATCAAACTAACAAGCGCGGCAAAGATAATGACTTATCGAACAAGAATCGATTAAGATCTCTTCAACGGGCATTATGAAAATGTAAAGTGGAAAAAAAGCACTTCAAACAGCAGTAGGAGTTTACGGTTGACAATTTGAAAATGAATAATTTCGATCTGAAAGATCAATATAGATGTTAGATAATTAAAAAATAAACAGAACGCTATGTCACTAAATTTCATTTACAATAAAAAATAGTATATTTGCACCCTCATTCTGAAAAACAGATGATCATAGGCGGATGTGGCGTAATTGGTAGCCGCGCCAGACTTAGGATCTGGTGCCGTAAGGCGTGGGGGTTCGAGTCCCTTCATCCGCACATAGCTTTGGCCGGATTAACCAATTGATCCGGCTGAATAATTTTATAGCTGTCGTAAATAAAAAAAATTTTGAATGAATATCACAAAAGAACAAACCGGTGAATTAACCGCAACAATCAAAATTAATTTACAGAATGCTGATTTTGAATCAGATGTAAATAAATCACTCAGAGATTATCAACGCAAAGCAACTATACCAGGGTTCAGACCAGGCAAAGTTCCTTTTGGAATGGTAAAAAAAATGTATGGTAGTTCAGTGATGGCTGATCAGGTTAACAAAACCATTTCAAAAGCTTTGAACGATTACTTGGCTGATGAAAAGTTATCTATTTTAGGACATCCTATTGCCAACATTGAAAAAACCGGCACGATCGATTTCGACCATGACAGCGATTTCAATTTCTTCTTCGATATAGGCATTGCTCCTGATTTTGATGTGAATATGGAGAATATTGAACTTGAATATTCTAAAATAACCGCAGGAGACAAGCAAATTGAAGAGACGATCAACAATATGCTTGAACGCAATCCGGTTCACACACATCCTGAGTTGGTTTCAGAAATCGATGAGATTGAAGCCAGTATAGCAGAAGTGGATGCTAATGGCGCAGAAAAAGCAGACGGGTTCGTTTCAGAGATCAAATTTAAAATGAGCGATATTATTGATGAGGATAGCAAAGCCACTCTGATTGGTAAAACAGATGGCGCTGAATTCGTTATCAATCTTGAAAAAGCTTTCGGTGACACTGAAGCCTTGAAAAATGCTCTTAAATGGCCGGAAGATAAAGTTACACAACCTTCTTCGACTTTTAATCTTGTGATTAAAGAGATTCATCATGAGGAAAAGGCGAATCTGGATGAAGAATTTTTTGAAAAGATTTTCCCAAATCAACAAATTTTAACGATTGAAGAATTTAAAGCCAAAGTTGCTGAAGACATAAACAAGCAACTTGAAGGTGAAAGTGACCGTTACTTTTCTGGTAAAGCAATAGATAGTCTGGTTGACCAGGTTAAATTTTCACTTCCGGAAGAGTTTATGAAAGCATGGGTTTTACAAAATGCTGAAGGTAAAATCACCAAAGAAAAAATTGATGAGGATTATGTACAGTATGACCGTACTTTCCGCTGGCAACTTATTGAAGGAAAATTGATTGATGCAAATCCTTCTCTTGCCGTATCTCGCGAGGATATTAGAAATGCAGTTAAACAACAGTTTTTTGGACAGTTTATGAATGCCGACTCGGTTGACGAAGAAATGAACAATAGGATGGAACCAATTGTTGATATGATTTTAAAAAATGAGGATGAAGCGCGCAAGATCTCAGACCGGATTGCTGAAAGTAAATTCGGAATGTTTATAAAAGAAAATGCAAAGATTACTGTAAAAGAAATAACCTACGACAAATTCATTGAATCATTTAACCAAAATGAAATTGCAGAACATGAATAACGAGTTTCGCAAATACGCAACAAAACACCTGGGAATCAGTAGTATAAGTCTTGACAGATTTACATCAACGGCTCAAAACTACATTTCACCAACCATCATTGAAGAACGTCAGCTGAACATTGCAACCATGGACGTCTTTTCACGATTGATGATGGATCGTATTATATTTTTAGGCGTTCCGGTTGACGATTATGTAGCCAATATTATTCAGGCTCAATTACTTTTTCTTGAATCGGTAGATTCAAAAAGAGATATTCAGATTTATCTGAACACACCAGGAGGTTCTGTTTATGCTGGATTGGGTATTTATGATACAATGCAATATATCGCACCTGATGTTTCGACAATCTGTACCGGTATGGCCGCATCGATGGGTGCTGTTTTATTGTGTGCTGGTGCAAAAGGAAAAAGAACTGCCTTAAAGCACTCACGCATCCTGATTCATCAACCTATGGGAGGTGCTCAGGGTCAAGCTTCTGATATTGAGATTACTGCACGTGAAATTCAGAAATTAAAACAGGAATTATACGAAATCATTGCTTCACATAGTAACCAGGATTATGAAAAAATCTGGAAAGATTCGGACCGTGATTACTGGATGACAGCGCAGGAAGCAAAAGATTATGGAATGATTGATGAAGTGTTGATTCGTAATCAGTCGGAATCAAAATAAAATGACAAAAAAACAAGATAATTGTTCATTTTGCGGAAGAACCCGTAAAGACACACAATTACTGATCGCCGGAATAGATGCCCACATTTGCAACAACTGTGTTGAACAGGCAAATATTATACTGGCTGAGGAATTGTCTCAGAAATCGAAACCGGGTAAAACACCTGATTTTAAATTACTCAAACCTGTTGAGATTAAAAATTTTCTTGATCAGTATGTTATAGGTCAGGATGAAGCAAAACGATCACTTGCTGTAGCTGTTTACAATCATTACAAACGAATCAATCAGCCTGAAACAAGGGATGATGTTGAGATTGAGAAGTCAAATATGATTCTTGTTGGTGAAACAGGAACTGGAAAAACATTGCTGGCCCGCACAATTGCCCGCATGTTGCATGTTCCTTTTGCCATTGCTGACGCTACAGTGCTTACCGAGGCAGGTTATGTAGGAGAAGACGTTGAAAGCATACTTACCCGTTTGTTACAGGCTGCCGACTATAATGTTAAAGAAGCTGAAAGAGGCATAGTTTTTATTGATGAGATTGATAAAATTGCCAGAAAAAGTGATAATCCAAGCATAACACGTGATGTTTCAGGTGAAGGTGTTCAACAAGCCATGCTCAAACTGCTTGAAGGTACAATTGTGAATGTTCCACCACAAGGTGGCCGTAAGCATCCTGAACAAAAAATGATTCAGGTAGATACCAAAAACATTCTGTTTATTGCAGGTGGTGCATTCGATGGTGTCGAAAGGATCATTGCAGCCCGCACACGCACAAACGTGGTGGGATATGGAAGTGATAAAAAGTTACTGATTGACAAAGATCAACTGTTGCAGTATATTTCACCGGCAGATTTGAAAAAATTCGGTCTTATCCCTGAAATTGTCGGACGCTTGCCCATCATCACTTTCCTGCACCCTCTTTCTCCTGAAATTTTAAAGCGGATTCTTACCGATCCAAAGAATGCATTGGTAAAGCAGTTTATTAAGCTTTTTGAAATGGATGGTATCAAACTGACCATCAATGATGAAGTGCTCGATATGGTGGTTCAAAAATCAATTGAGTTTAAACTTGGGGCACGTGGTCTAAGATCAATTCTGGAATCAATTCTGACTGATGATATGTTTGAATTACCATCTAAAGAAACAATAAAAGAATTGTTGATTACGATTGACTATGCCGAAGAGAAGTTTACAAAATCAGGTGTAGCAAAATTAAAAGTTGCCTGATTAATCCTTCGATTACTGTCGAGTCACTCAAATAACAAAACATTTTTGGCATTAAACTTGGTACAGTTGCCTGTATGAAAAAGATTTTGTTGTTTTCTTTCTTCTTTGTCATCGTCAACTCTGCTGCTTTTACGCAGAATTCAATCCCTGAAGACGTTCATAGATCTGATAAAGTAGTTGTTTTCGCGAAAGTTGAACATGGCGATACTATTCCAATGGTTCAGCTTCCGGAAGTTTCTGTTTATGCTATACGGGTTTTTGAAGGAAAACGTGACATTCGCAATATACAACGCATGATTTATCATGTTAAAAAAGCATATCCCTATGCCAAACTTGCCGGCATCAAACTTCATGAATATGAGGATATTCTTGCCCAGACCAAAAGTGACAGTGAACGTAGGAAAATAATGCGTCAGGCAGAAAAAGAACTCAATGATCAGTTTGGTGAAGATCTTAAAGACCTGACATTCACACAAGGTAAAATCTTATTGAAGTTGATTGACCGTGAAACGGGCGATATATCCTATAATCTGGTCAAGGACCTGCGCGGAGGATTTGCAGCAGTTTTCTATCAGGGTTTCGCAAGGTTGTGGGGATATAATCTAAAATCACATTACGATCCAAAAGGAGAGGATGAACTTATAGAAGCGATTGTAATCATGATAGAAAACGGACAACTATAAACAATTCAGAAAAACTTATCTTTAATCCTGATCAATCAGTCTATTTTCCCCTACCCTGCAATACAATTAAAATCGTGTAAATCATAATTTTAAGATCCATTGCAAGACTCATATTTTCAATATAGAGAATATCGTATTTCAGTCGCTCAATCATTTCATCAACGTTGGATGCGTAACCATATTTCACTTGTCCCCATGATGTTATACCCGGTTTCACCTTGAGCAACAAACGGTAATGCGGGGCACGTTTTGCAATCTGATCAATGTAATGTTGTCTCTCGGGTCTTGGTCCTACCAAAGACATATCCCCTTTCAAAACCGTATAAAACTGCGGTATTTCATCAAGACGAACTTTTCTGATAAACTTTCCGAAACGTGTAATTCTGGGATCATCTTCCTTCGATAACTGTGGTCCGGCATTTTCAGCATCAGAATACATACTTCTGAATTTGTGCATTCTAAACGGACGTCCACGAAGCCCGACACGCTCCTGCGAATAAAGTATCGGACCTTTGGATGTTAAAAGAACTCCGATTGATGTAAAAATATACACCGGAATAAGCAAAATAATCGCAATTATGGAAACAACAACATCACTGATCCTTTTGATCGATTGTTGCCATGCCGGCATCAGATCAGGTGAAATCTGAATTAGCGGAGCATGCCAGATACCTGAAAGTTTTACCGATCCAAACAAAATATCCTGCATGATTGGAATGATTTTAATCACCGCAGGTGTATCTTCGAGTTTGGCAATGATTTTATCGATGGTATCTGTTTCAGAACGTTCAATAGCAATAATAACCTCCTCGACATGGTACTCCTGAACAATCTGACTTATATTGTTATAAGAACCCAAATGTGGCAGATATTGCCCTATTTTGTAATCATCCTTGTCATAAACACTTGCAAATCCAACAAAAATATTTCCTGAAGATCTTTCCTGATTTTCAATTTCCTGGTAAATTTTCAATGCGTTCCCATTACTTCCGACAAT
>CAJBPB010000185.1 GCA_903957365.1 uncultured Bacteroidota bacterium | reverse complement strand
GTAAAAATGGGGGTGGTTGATATGAAAGTTAAACCAGTTTATTTAAGCGCTGAAGAGGAAGAAGATAAGATTATTGCACAAGCAAATACTCCTCTTTTAAAAGACGGGTTATTTCAGGAAGAACGTGTGAAAGTACGTTACCTGGCTGATTATCCAATTATTGAAAGAGAAAAAGTGGATTTAATTGATGTAGCTCCTAACCAGATTGCATCTATTGCCGCTTCATTGATTCCATTCCTTGAACATGATGATGCCAACCGTGCCCTGATGGGTTCGAACATGATGCGTCAGGCTGTACCTCTGCTTAATCCGGAATCTCCTATTGTCGGAACCGGAATAGAGCGTCCTGTAGCCAACGACTCACGCGTTCTTATCAATGCTGAAGGTCCCGGAGAAGTTATTTATGTAGACGCAAGTAAAATCACGATCCGTTATGACCGCGATGAAAATGAGAGATTAGTTAGCTTTGATGACGACATCAAATCTTACCAGCTTACTAAATATGTTCGTACCAATCAAAATACAAGTATCAACCTGAAACCAATCGTCCGTAAAGGTCAGAAGGTTACAAAAGGTCAGGTATTGTGCGAAGGTTACGGTACACAAGGCGGAGAACTTGCATTGGGTCGTAACCTGATGGTGGCTTTCATGCCTTGGAAAGGTTATAATTTTGAGGATGCTATTGTAATTTCGGAAAAGATTGTGAAAGAAGATATTTTTACTTCTGTTCATATCGAAGAATTTACTTTGGAAGTTCGCGACACCAAACGTGGTATTGAGGAACTCACAAACGACATCCCAAATGTAAGTGCTGAAGCTACAAAAGACCTTGATGAGAATGGTTTAATTAGAATTGGCGCTGAAGTAAACGAAGGCGATATCCTGATCGGTAAAATTACTCCTAAGGGAGAAAGTGACCCAACACCGGAAGAAAAACTGTTACGTGCTATTTTTGGTGACAAAGCAGGTGACGTTAAGAATGCTTCCCTGAAGGCACCACCATCCATGAAAGGTGTTGTTGTTGATAAAAAGCTTTTTTCAAGGGTTATTAAAGACCGCAAATCCAAGCAAAAAGACAAAGATCTTCTGCACGAACTGGATGATCAGCATCACAAACAAGTTGCTGTTTTGAAAAACAAACTCATCGAAAAACTGAGTTTATTACTCAATGGTCACAGCTCTCAGGGAGTTTCTAATAACTTCAAAGAAGTTATTATTGCAAAGAAAGTTAAGTTTACACCCAAGTTGTTGTTGGCTATTGATTATGCTACCATTAATCCAAACAAATGGACGAGTGATAACAGTATCAACGAGATGATTAAAACACTCGTTAACAACCATAATATCAAGTATAAAGAGATATACGGAATTTATAACCGCAAGAAATTTGTTGCCACTGTTGGTGACGAATTACCAAACGGCATCATTCAGATGGCCAAGGTATATGTTGCGAAAAAACGTAAATTGAATATCGGTGACAAAATGGCCGGACGACATGGAAACAAAGGTATAGTAGCTAAAATCGTAAGAGAGGAAGATATGCCTTTCCTCGAAGACGGCACTCCTGTTGACATTGTATTGAATCCATTAGGTGTACCTTCCCGTATGAACCTTGGACAGATTTACGAAACTGTACTTGGATGGGCAGGGGCAAAACTTGGTCTTCGATTCGCGACACCTATCTTTGACGGTGCTCCTATTGACGAAATTAACAGATATCTTGCTTTGGCAGGATTACCTGAAAATGGAAGTGTTCGTTTATATGATGGTGGCACAGGTGAACAGTTTGATCAACCTGCAACAGTAGGTTACATTTATATGCTCAAACTTCACCACATGGTCGACGATAAAATGCATGCCCGTTCAATCGGACCTTATTCGCTTATCACCCAGCAGCCGTTGGGAGGAAAGGCACAATTCGGAGGTCAGCGTTTTGGTGAGATGGAGGTTTGGGCGCTCGAAGCGTTCGGCGCAAGTAATATCCTCCAGGAAATCTTAACAGTAAAATCTGATGATGTTGTTGGACGTGCCAAAGCATACGAATCTATTGTAAAAGGCGAAAATATGCCAACACCAGGAATTCCGGAATCTTTCAATGTATTAGTTCATGAGTTACGTGGATTAGGACTTGAGATAACTTTCGATTAAATAAAATTCAAGCATCCCGTAATTACGGGATGCATTTAGTTCTTTTAACAAATACATCAATCTATATATGGCTTTCAGGAAAGATAGTACAATTAGCAGTAACTTTTCGAAAATTACCATTAGCCTCGCTTCGCCCGAATCGATTTTGAACCGTTCGAGCGGAGAGGTTATCAAACCGGAAACCATCAACTACAGAACCTACAAACCCGAAAGAGATGGTTTGTTCTGTGAAAGAATTTTTGGTCCGGTAAAAGACTGGGAATGCCATTGCGGTAAGTACAAACGTATCCGATACAAAGGAATTGTTTGTGACCGCTGCGGTGTTGAGGTTACAGAAAAAAAGGTAAGACGCGAAAAAATGGGACACATTCAACTCGTCGTACCCGTAGCCCATATCTGGTATTTCAGATCATTGCCTAATAAAATAGGTGCACTTTTAGGCCTCCCAACCAAGAAACTTGACATGGTGATCTATTATGAGCGCTATGCAGTTATTCAGGCCGGGATTGCTGTTCTTCCAAAAGAAGAAAAAGAATCAAAAGATCCGGATGATATCAAATTAATTACAGAAGAACAATATCTGTATATTTTAGAGACATTACCAGCTGAAAATCAGCATCTGCCTGATTCTGATCCAAATAAATTCATTGCCAAAATGGGTGCTGAGGCTATCCATGATTTATTGGCAAGACTTGATCTTGACACAATTTCATTTGATCTGCGTCACAAAGCAAGTACAGAAACATCACAGCAAAGGAAACAAGATGCCTTGAAAAGGTTACAGGTTTACGAAGCTTTCAGAGATGCACGCACACGTCTGGAAAACAGACCTGAGTGGATGATCGTGAAAGTTGTTCCGGTTATACCACCTGAACTTCGCCCGCTTGTGCCTCTTGATGGTGGCCGGTTTGCAACATCCGATTTAAATGACCTTTACAGAAGGGTTATTATCAGAAACAATCGTTTGAAGAGACTGATCGAAATTAAAGCACCTGACGTAATCATGCGTAATGAAAAACGTATGCTTCAGGAGGCTGTTGATTCTTTGTTCGATAACTCAAGAAAAGCAAGCGCTGTTAAAACCGAATCGAACCGTGCACTCAAATCATTGAGCGATAGTTTGAAAGGAAAACAAGGACGTTTCCGTCAGAATCTTCTTGGTAAAAGGGTTGACTATTCAGGCCGTTCGGTAATCGTTGTTGGTCCTGAACTGAATCTGAATGAATGCGGTATTCCAAAAGATATGGCTTCTGAACTCTTCAAGCCGTTTATTATCCGTAAGATGCTCGAGCGGGGAATTGTAAAAACTGTTAAATCAGCCAAGAAAATCGTTGACCGTAAAGATCCTGTAGTATGGGATATTCTGGAAAACATTCTCAAAGGTCATCCAATATTACTTAACCGTGCTCCTACTCTGCACAGATTAGGTATTCAGGCTTTTCAGCCAAAACTGGTTGAAGGAAAAGCAATTCAGCTTCATCCTCTGGTATGTACGGCTTTCAATGCCGACTTTGACGGTGACCAGATGGCTGTGCACGTTCCGCTAGGAAACGCTGCCATTTTGGAAGCCCAGATCCTGATGCTTGCTTCTCACAATATTTTGAATCCAGCAAACGGTGCTCCTATCACTGTTCCTTCACAAGACATGGTTTTGGGTTTATATTATATCACCAAACCACGCAAAAACACTCCCGAACACCCTGTTAAAGGTGAAGGAAAACGTTTTTATTCTTCTGAAGAAGTGATTATCGCTTACAATGAGAAAAGAATTGATTTGCATGCTATTATCCATGTTAAAACCAAGATCAGAGAAGAAGGAGTTCTTAAATCTGTCTTGTTGGAAACAACAGTCGGACGCGTGTTATTGAATCAGGTTGTTCCTGAAGATTATGGTTTTATTAACCAGATTCTGACAAAAAAATCATTGCGCGATATCATCGGCGACATGGTTAGAATGCTGGGAACTGCAATTGCTGCCAAATTCCTTGACAGTATTAAAAATATCGGTTTCCAGATGGCCTTTAAAGGAGGACTTTCTTTCAACCTCGGTAACGTTAAAATTCCGGCAATGAAAGAAGAACTCATCAATCAGGCAAATGAGGAAGTTGAAGAGGTGAGAGCCAATTATAATATGGGTTTCATTACCAATAATGAGCGTTACAATCAGATTATCGACATTTGGACACATACCAATTCCAGATTGACAAATACCCTGATGCAGCAACTTTCACAGGATGATCAGGGATTTAACCCAGTTTATATGATGCTCGATTCTGGTGCGAGGGGTTCCAAGGAACAAATCCGCCAGTTATCAGGTATGAGGGGTTTGATGGCCAAACCACAGAAATCAGGCGCTACTGGTGGTGAAATTATCGAAAATCCGATTCTTTCAAACTTTAAAGAAGGACTGTCGGTACTTGAATATTTCATTTCAACCCACGGTGCACGTAAAGGTTTGGCTGATACCGCCCTTAAAACTGCTGATGCTGGTTACCTGACAAGAAGGTTGGTTGACGTGGCTCAGGATGTAGTAATCACTGAGAAAGACTGCGGCACATTGCGTGGTTTGACAACTTCCGCACTGAAGAAAAGTGAGGAAACTGTTGAGTCACTTTATGATAGAATTTTAGGACGTGTTGCATTGCACGATATTTACCATCCACTTACCGGTGATTTAATAATCACAGGAGGAGAGGAAATCACTGAGGAGATTGCAGCTATCATTGAAAAATCTCCTATCGAAAATGTTGAAATAAGATCGGTACTTACCTGCGAATCAAAACGTGGTGTTTGTGCTAATTGTTATGGACGAAATCTTGCTTCAGGTAAGCTTGTTCAGAAAGGCGAAGCTGTTGGTGTTATTGCAGCACAGTCAATTGGTGAGCCTGGTACACAGCTTACTTTGCGTACATTCCACGTTGGGGGTACTGCTTCGAACATCGCGATCTCTTCAAAAATTGAAGCAAAGTACGATGGTAGAATCGAAATAGAGGAGCTTCGTTCGGTTGAGTTCAAAAAAGATGGTAAAACATACGAGATTGTACTTGGACGTTCTGCTGAAATGAAAATCCTCGATAAAAAAACCGGTATTGTTCTTTCATCTGCCAATATTCCTTACGGAGCCAATCTGTATCTGAAAAATGGTGTCGATGTTAAAAAGGGAGATTTTATCAGTGATTGGGACCCGTACAATGCTGTTATCCTGTCAGAACACGATGGTAAAATCAGTTTTGAGAATATCCTCGAAGGTGTAACTTACCGCGTTGAATCGGACGAACAGACTGGTTACAATGAGAAAGTTATCATTGAATCACGTCAGAAAGCGAAAAATCCTTCCATCCGTATCATGGACAAAGACAATCAGATTATTAAAATCTATGATATTCCTGTTGGCGCTCATATCGTTGTTGAAGACAATGAAAAGATAAAGGCTGGTGCGATGTTGGTTAAAATCCCAAGAGCTGTTGGAAAATCAGGTGACATTACAGGAGGTCTTCCAAGAGTAACAGAACTCTTTGAAGCACGTAATCCTTCTGAACCTGCTATTGTTTCTGAAATTGATGGGGTTGTATCTTTCAATAAAAAATTGAAACGTGGTAACCGTGAGATCATCGTGACTGCCAAAAGTGGTCAGGAGAAATCGTATCTCGTTCCAACCTCCAAACAGATTCTTGCACAGGAAAATGACTTTGTAAAAGCTGGTATTCCATTGTCGGAAGGCGCTATGACCCCTTCAGACATTCTGGCTATCAAGGGACCAATGAAAGTGCAGGAATATATTGTAAACGAAGTTCAGGAAGTATATCGTTTGCAGGGTGTGAAAATCAACGATAAGCATTTTGAGGTCATTGTACGTCAGATGATGCGAAAAATTGAAGTGGAAGATCCGGGCGATACACGATTCCTTGAAGGTGAACTGATCAACAAACTTGATTTCCAGGAAGAAAATGATGAAATCTTCGGAAAAAAAGTTATCACCGACAATGGAGAATCAGAAGCTTTCAAACTTGGACAGATCATCACAGCGCGTAAACTCCGTGATGAAAACTCAATGTTGAAGAGAAAAGACAGAAAACTCGTTGAAGCACGTGATGCTCAACCTGCTACTGGTAAACAGGTGTTGCAGGGAATTACCAGAGCATCATTGCAGACCAACAGTTTTATTTCTGCTGCTTCATTCCAGGAGACTACCAAAGTTCTCACCCTCGCTTCTATCAACGCGAAATCAGATGAATTGAAAGGTTTGAAGGAAAATGTGATCGTTGGTCATAAGATTCCTGCCGGAACAGGTCATCCAAATTACGAAGATCTGATTGTTGGATCGAAAGCTGAATATGAAGCTGTGATGGACGCTGCCTCAAAGACGCTGAAACCCTAAACTGTATATTTAAATTATTTAAATAAATTCACAAAAAGTCGTTATTTGTTTATTTCCTCAGGACAAAACAAATAACGACTTTTTTTAATACCTAAAAAAATGTCAGAAAATAAAAACCAGATCAATATCGAATTGACAGAAGAAGTGGCAGAAGGCACTTATTCGAATTTAGCTATTATCACACATTCACACTCCGAGTTTGTGGTTGACTTTGTGAAACTTATGCCAGGAATTCAAAAGGCAAAAGTAAAATCCAGAATTATTTTGACTCCGGAACATGCTAAAAGGCTTCACAAAGCCCTTGCTGAGAATCTGAAAAAATATGAATCGGTGCACGGGCCAATCAAGGAATCGAAAGTCGGTGACGGTTATCCTCCATTTACATTGGGTGGTCCAACAGCACAGGCTTAATCAGATTAAAAACTTTTTATCAGGCTGGCATTTTTCATGTCAGCCTTTTTTTGTAATAGTAAAGTCATCATTTCTTATAGTCTGGTATCTGGTTATAAATTAAATGAATTAATTTTGAGTTGACCGCAAAACAAGATATTACTTCCTGTAATTTGAGGATTGTTATTTTTTAACCGTGAAATTATCAGATGAATATCAATATTTAAGTATGAAATCAGTTTCATTAAAAGAGCTCAAACAAGAATTAAGCACGCATTCTCAAAGCGAATTGCTTGCGTATTGTCTGCGATTGTCAAAATTCAAAAAAGATAACAAAGAGCTTCTGACTTACCTTCTTTTCGAATCATTTGATGAAATCATGTATGTTGCCAATGTAAAAAACGAGATCAACGGGCAGTTTGAACAGATTAACAAAACAAACTATTACTTCATCAGGAAAAGTGTCCGGAAAATCCTGGTCAATACAAAAAAATACATCCGGTATTCCCAAAAAAAGGAAACAGAAATTGATCTGCTTCTCCATTTTTGCACAAAACTAAAGGAACTTAATCCTTCAATCAGCGGAAATGCGCAATTAACCAAACTTTTTAATACCCAAATTGAGCTGATTAAAAATAAAATATCCCTTCTCCACGAAGATTTACAGTTTGACTATGGTTTTGAAGTGAATAAACTGGTTCGATTATAGTTTGTAAGATAATGGATAGCCTATGATTTACCAGAAGGCTATACTGCAGTATTTTAATCCTCCCGGAATTGTGAGCAAATGAAAAAAAATCCCACAACAAAATGGCGTGGATTTTATTTTGAAGGAAAATGGTTTATTATTAGTTGAAGACCGGGATTAAAAAAGCAGATTCATAGAATTTAAAGACAAATACCCTGCATTCAAGCAATTGCATTTGGAAATACTTAAATTTATTGACAAGATCACTAATAGTTCCTGAGAGTTAAGATTTTCTTTTTCAAAAACGCCTTCAATCTACAGAAAAGATCCTTACCATTTTTTATCAGATAGTCGATTCCGGCAATAAATCCTCCTACCAAAAGAATGAAGCCGACTATAGCCCAAACGAATTCGAGTTCGTCATCTGCACGCCCAGCTTTTGTAAATGCCTGATAGGATAGTCCTAAAAAGAGAACCAGCCAGATTGTTATTACCCTGTTCATTACACTGAGTATTAAATTACAGTTAAAGGTACAAAATATTTTAGCGAAGCGTATCAAATCTGCTAAAGTGGGCAACAATTTGCAGCTACCCGAAGGTGGCAATTTCGGAGCAGTTCACTGTCAACCAGGCACAAACGATAGTAGCACAAAGCTTCATTTAACCACTGAACCGCCACTTCGCGGTAGATGTTGTAATAGCCAGTTTTCAATTCGTCCAAGGTTCTTTATCTGAAGCATTCACGAATTTTTTACCATCAAAAATGCAAATGCCTTGCCAGGTACTACACCAGATTTGCCCTTTTTTATCTTCAAAGATACTTAGAACGCCATTTGTAGTTAATCCGTTTTCAGTGGTGTACAAAGTGAATTTTGTCCCATCATATTTATAAACTCCAATATTTTCTGCGGTAAACCATATATTTCCTTTGCTATCTTCATAAAAACCACCAGTTTCAATACCTTTTATAATTCCATCTTTTGTGAAGTTAGTGTACTTTTTACCATCAAATTTGCTGACACCACCATAAAAAGTTCCAATCCAGATATTTCCTTGCTTGTCTTCTAAAATATCACAAGCATTATTGTCGGTAAGTCCATTTGTAGTTGTTAAATGAATGAATTCGCCATTCTTGTATTTGAAAATTCCATTTCCATCGGTAACAAGCCACAAATTTCCACTTTTGTCTTCTATAATTTTAAAAACCAATTTATCAGATAGCATGTGCTGCGGATTTTCGACCATTAAATCTGGCAACGAAAAAGGTATAAACTTCTCACCGTCAAAATGACTAACTCCTCCAATCGAACCAACCCAAATTAATCCGTTTGCATCAACTGTTAGACCCCAAATTTCTTCATTTTGCAAACCAACTTCTGTTGAGAATGTTGTAAACTTTTCTCCATCATATTTTACAAGCCCCGAAGAAGTGCCAAACCAAATATTGCCAACTTTGTCTTCAATAATTTCTCTAACAGCAACCCACTTTTGATTTTGATCAATCGTAATTTTTTCAAGTGTTTGACCATTAAAACGAATAAGTCCATTTTCATTTGTTCCAAACCAATAATTCCCTTTTTTATCTTGATACATAGTTCTTACAAACTCTTTTACCATTCCATTTAAATTGGCGTGAATTTGCGGAAATGTCGTACTTTGATTATAAGTTAGTTGTTGACTGCTTACTTCATTTTCTATTTTATTATTAACCGATTTTTCTTTCACTTGTCCTGTGCAAAATGAGATTTGAAAAGTCAAAACAATTAAAACTAAATTTCTTGTTATGGATATTTTCTTACTTTCAATGTTTGTCAT
>CAJBPB010000184.1 GCA_903957365.1 uncultured Bacteroidota bacterium | reverse complement strand
TATCTGCGAATCAATCTTAATACCAAGGAAATATCTCAAATGCTTAGTGTCACCGTTTCTGCTGTGGATAAAAGTAGAAACAGGCTGCGTAAAAAACTTGAGATCGGACCAGAAGTTAATTTATATGAGTATTTGGGCCGATTCTGAGTATTTGTGCCTGATGGGTGTCTTTTCACAATCGGATTTATTGAAAAGATGAATTCTTTTTCTTTTGTCATAGTATTGTCATAGCGTAATATTTGGTCAGGAATGAAAGTACAGTCACCTTTGCAAAAAAAAACTTGAACCTGAATTCTACTACCAGCCGTTATCTTACATTTTTATTTGTTTTAATATTAGTCTTAATGGGTATTAATTCATGCACGCATACCAGAAATAAGTTATCCAAAGGTGTTGATTTTGGTAATATTTATGTTGAATACAAAGGTGAGTTAACTGACAACCCACAATCATACGAAATTCACAGGCAACTATTCTCAAAGAAAACAACAGGTCAGGTTGCAATGATTACCAGAATTACAAGTAAAATCAAACTGACCGGACATATAAATTCCTCATTCCGTGAAATATATGAATATATTGTAACCGACTCATTGTATAGCTTTGATGTTTCAGATAGTACTTTTATGGCTGTTTCAATGAAAGATATCGAAAATTTAACAATTGATGAACTCACATTTTCGTCTGTTTGGCTGATAAAAAATTACAATTCATCCATCTCAGACAAAAAACCCGACACTATGACCATTGCCGGTTGTTTTTGCCGGAAAATGAATGAAAAGGATTATTCCAGATGGTTTTTTGGTAATATTCCTATGGCAATTACAAAAATGAAAAATGGATTGGTCTATCGTGAAACAGCGGTAAAATTTGTTTCTGATACCTCATTAAATTCAGCAATGTTTCAGCAACCAAAGGGCTTTCATCAAATTCTGGCATCTAAAGATAAAGTAACTGATGCTTTGTGATATATATAAAATGATAAATGAAATCTGACAATTAATTTTTAAATCATAAATCTAAACTCATTATTTAATGAAAAATCTTAGCAAATTCCTGGTGGTTTTACTTTTTTTTGTTTTCAATCAAACCATTTTAGCACAGATTAAAATTGATATTCCTAAAAAGCTGGAAAAGGAGGCCAATAAGCGGTTAAACAAAAAAACCGATGAAGCCATCGATAAAACCTTTGATAAAATGGAAAACGATGTGGATAACTCGGTTAGTAAAACTGCTGAAAAGAACGATGATGGCAGCACGAAGGAGGGGTCAAAGACAAAAGTTGAATCAAAAAATGATCAAAAAACCGTTGTTCAGAAAACTGATAGTAAATCTAATGTTCTAAGTGCTGAGAAACCTCAGGAGGTTAAACCGGAACTTGTTTGGGCAAAGTATGATTTTGTTCCTGGTAATGAAATCATTTTTGAAGATGATTTCAGGGGTGAAACAAATGGTGAATTCCCTTCGCGATGGGATATCACAAAAGGTACAGTAGAAATGGCGCAATTTGGAGATGAAATGGTTGTATATTTCCGTAAAACCAATTCAAACGGACCGGATGCAATTCTTCCTTATCTTAAAAACCGCGCGGAAGATTATCTTCCAGATGAATTTACAATTGAGTTCGATTGTTATTTTTATGGAACGAAAACTGAAAATAATACCTATTTCTTGTTTTTCTACGACGTTAAAAACCAAATGAAGATTATGTCGCCCAGCAAACCAATCAGGGTTGTGTATAACAGTGTGACGTATGACCATGTCGGAGATAAATATCCTGGTCAGGATGAATTGAAACCGAAAGCCGGCTGGCGTCATGTGGCAATCTCGTTCAATAAACGCGTTATTAAAGGATATTTAGACGATACCCGGCTCGTGAATATCCCCAATATTGAATTTAATCCAACAGGAATCATGTTATCTGTAGCCAACGTAGGTGGAGTCAATAAGCCATTTATTAAAAATGTAAGGATTGCCAAAGGAGCCGTGCCCTTGTATGACAAATTTCTGGTGGATGGTAAATTTGTAACCACCGGAATCAAATTTGACGTGAACAAAGCCACCATCAAACCTGAATCGATGGGAACGATCAATTATGTTGTTAAAATGATGACTGATCATCCTGAATTGAAGTTTTCAGTGGAAGGTCATACCGATAGTGACGGTGAAGAAGCCTCCAACCAGAAACTGAGTGAAGCACGTGCCAAAGCGGTTCTTGAAACAATGGTTAAACTTGGAATCTCAGCTGAACGGCTTACATCTAAAGGTCATGGTGAGAGCAAACCAATGGCTGGCAATGACAGTCCTGAAGGCAAAGCTC
>CAJBPB010000183.1 GCA_903957365.1 uncultured Bacteroidota bacterium | reverse complement strand
GTTAATGGTTATTCGTTATCGGTGAAAAGTGAAGAGTGATTAGTAAAAAGTGAAGAGTGTTTTTTAACTCTAGCTCACTTTAGCTCACTTTAGCTCACTTTAGTTCACTCTAGTTCACTCTTTTAGTTCTTTCGACTTCCAGAGCTTGTAGGTTTTCTTCGATCCGTAAGCCAACGCCATGACCAGCAGTATCTCAAGTCCACCACCGACAGGAGCCGAGCCGCCAACAGGTGGACCCTGTAATGACGGATCTCCCGGAGGATTGGGTGGGCCTTGGGCAGGCAGTTGTTGTCCGGCAACGATTAAACAACTAAATAAAATGAGTTTGATTATATTTTTTTTCATGGTTTTGGATATTATCGGATGAATACTTTTTCTGAAAACACCTGGCTGTTGGCGATGACACGCACTATACCCATTCCGTTAAACTGTGGAACAGCAATCTGCGATGGTGTACCGAGATTTACCTGATGGCTGAGTACCAGATGTCCTAAAAGGTCGTACAGTTCAACGGTGGCTTTCTGGCCGGTAAGTGCAGGAATGTGGATGTTCAGATGATCAACGGTTGACCAGATATTGTAATCTTTTGCTGCAAGTTCAGGTGTGCTGTTTACTCCAAAGAAATGCAGGTTGAAACGCAACGCGTCATTACCTGTGCTGTGTGTAAAGGTGTAGGCGGGTGTTTCGCGCAGATCGATCATCTTGTTCAGCAGTTTGTCTTCAAGGAAGATCGTGACAGAGGATTCGAAGCTTTCGAAACCGCTGGCGGTAAATCCAAGTTGACCGTCCTGACTATATTCCAATCCAACCGGAACAATGATGGTTTGGGTTGAATGGTTCAATGCATTGATAGTTAGTTTATCAGCATTTAGTGACAGTGAGTACAATTGGGGTGCAATGTCAGCGCCATATAATTTATCAGCGTCCATATAACCTCTTTCATTTCGCGCCTGGTCAGAGAAACGAACCACAATTTCATCGGCTGATTCAGGGTCTGTTACCTTCAGATGAAAAACCTCTGAAACTATTTTGCTGGTTTCTTTCCAGAATGCCTGATCACTATGAACCCTCACACTGTTGGTCATCGACAACACAGGATTAGCATTATCTGACTCCACAAAAAAGGACTGTCCAACAGGTATCGTACCCGTCATTGCTGTTCCGGCGCCTGCGCTCCAGCTGACATAATTGTTACTCAATGTAGGATCCCAGAGATAGAAAGCATCCTGCAAATTGGTTTTTGTCCATCCGTTGACAGCATCCCAGTCGATGGCCGAAGGGTATGGATTGGGTACAAGACAATACTGTCCGGCTGCTGTCAATGGCGTTGAACCGGTAAACGATCCATTATTGATTTGTCCGGTGAAATTGAGCGTGGTACTTGTCTGGGGATAGAAAACCACATATCCCTGGTTGTTATCAAGAATGGTAGTAGTCTCTGTGCCCATCGTAACATAGTTTTGAACAATAGGATCGAACTCAAACAGATACAAACCTGTAAATTGAGCAGCGGTTATATCGGCATTTAACGGAATAGACACCTGATGATAGTCGTAAGTACCATTCGTATTACTGTTTCCTGTCAGAAATCGCTCAATGGTTGCATTTACATTGTTTGTATTATGAATCAACGAACCAGTTCCTGTTGCATCGCTCTTGATAACAAGACCTGTTGTACCGGCCAAATTGGAAAGAACGCCATTAACAGTAAGGTGCTTATTTGGATTTATATTCAGAATATTCCCTGATCCAATATTCAGATTGCTTGTAGTGATATGATCATTGAGAAATACTTCACCTTTGACAACAGTTGTTGATGAGCTTGTTACGTTTGAAGGGCTTGTCTCAATATGAAGATTATCAAAGTAGGAGCATCGATGGACCCCGCCTTTCAGATTACTCGCAAACAGACGAATGGCATCAGGAGCCTGTCCAACATAAATAACCTGATTGTAGGTTTCTGAACCATCAGGACCTGTTCCGTAAATACGTAGATTTCCATCCCCCTGATATTCAAAGTTTAAGGTTGTTTTATAAATGCCATCGTTATAGTACATGATATTTCCATTAATATTAATTAGCCCGGAGTTCCAAGCATAAATAGATACAACTGATGTCCCTCCGATACCACCAGTATATAAACCAATTGCACTTATTCCATTGATACCTAAATCCCAGTTTATACCCCAGTCAATACTTAATGTGCTCCCGACAGGAAGCGGTGTAATAAAAGCTCTATCTGCCTTGGCAAACGCACCTGATGAATTTGGACTTGCGATCAATCCAAAAGATTGAACCGGCATTCCGACGATTGCGGCATCGGCAGGATTTCCCAAAAAAAGGTAGGCCGAGCCGCCTGAGCCCTGATCGGTTGTGAATACCCAAGGACCAAATCCAATTCCCTCGTTAGAGCCATCCATCCATGTATCATAGTTCAAGGCAATGTCATCAGCGCCATAAAGTACCACATTGCCGGTCGATCCGTTTTCGAATTCATAAGCGCCTATCGACGGATTGGTTGCATCACGGGTAGTTCCGGTATAGTCAGATGGAATTCCTGCAACAGGTGAACCAGCGAATATGACAGGTGATCCGGCCTGAGGCGCCAGATTTGAATCTGAGGTAAATATTGGATCATCAGCGATGGAACTGGCGTCATATGTGGTTGCTGCCCGCCAATCTGTAAGTGTAGTTTTGTTTGCTGATAAATATCCCAATACCCCTTCGCTGCCAGAGATGAAATAATCATTATAATCGATAGAAGTAAATGCTGAATTCGCTGATGCTGAATAAATTGCAAATGAAGTTGAGACTCCGGTGGTATTTTCAATTGCATTGGAGAAAATATTGTTTTTCAGGTTTATATTCGTAACACCGGAGCCAATATATAAAGCGTAGTTTTCATCTGCTGTTGCACCTGAACGACTGATGCTGCCACTTAAATTGACCGTATTGTAATAGAGATTGATCCCTCCCTGTGAATTTCTGATTCTGATTCCATAAATAGCATCATTATGACCGTTCGTAAATCCATCACCAAGGATATCATAAATGAGGTTGTTATAAATATTTAGTCCACTATTGGTATTTCCTGTAGCAATATCAATTCCTTTCCCTCCATAACTACTTGAGCCAGTATATTTTAATGAATATATTTTATTTGCTGAAATGGTACTGTTCACAAACCCTGCACCAATTAGCATCCCTGTGGGATTTGTGGTTGTTCCGATAAAATTATAAATGATATTCCCACTGATTGAAGCACCGGAAGCCTGGGTAACATCAATACCATATTTACCGATATATTCAGATACTGTTGATGAACCAATTTCATTGTTCAGAATTTGAAGATTGTCGGTTAATCCTGTTGGATTCGCTCTGCAAAAAATACCATAAAATGCTTTACTGATAATATTTTCCTGAATAGTCAGATTATCATTGTCATCACCCTTACCGGTGGTGCTCAGTGTTGCTTGTCCGGTATAAATACCATAATTTGTTACTGTGACAGATCCTCCGGTGAGATAACAATTTCTGATTGTATTGTCAGTAGCTCCAGCTCCGGTACCAAGACTGATTACCTGAATTACTGCGCCATTCGTAGCATTGTTTTTGAAATGGAGATATTTTCCGGTTCCACCATATCTTCCGTTAATAGCTACCCTGTCGGCACCGTTTAAACGGATTAATCCTCCTGCATAGGTACCGCTTATTGTTTTCAGGGCTGCGGCATTTGGCTGAATGGTAAGTGTGTAATTTCCAATTCCTTCTTCCATCCACTGATTGAGTGCATTTGTTCCGGTTTCTGTTATATTGCTCAAAATGTTAGCTGTAACATTACCTGTGAGAATATTGCTGTTGATGGCACTGAATAGTCCTCCGGCATCTGTTAATGTTGTGTAGGTGCCGCCTGTTCCAACCGTGATGATTCCATTGAGCGCCTGAAGAATATTATACTGATTGATGCTACCTGTGACAGGAAATGCAGTAGATGTTAAGGCAACGCTTGTCGGTGAAGCGTTAAAAATGCCAGATACAATTCCAACATTTGGTATAGCCGCCAGGTCTTGTGCAACCACAAAATACTGAATAATATCTCCCACTGCGACCGAACCGTCAGTCAATAGACTGTAATCAATCGTAAAATTGAAAGGTGAAGAAACCCCATTTGCCTCAACATATTTCCATCCAGTAGCATCATTCGCATCAGTAGATTTTTTGAAATATACACGGGGTTTGGTTCCGGCCGAGGTATTCACGCCACTTGCATCAACAATAGTCACACTGCCAAAACTTCTGTTTAAACCAGGTGTTGTGCCTCCCAGAGTGGTATAAATAATGAAAGGATCGGACAATTCAGAAAAAGTGCCAACGAATTCATCTGCACCGATATCCGGTGTACTTATGTTTCTTAAATCACCATCATAATCATCCGTGAGTCCGCTAATGACAGTACCACTGTTTTCAATCTGTGTCGCGGCGGCTGGATTAATATGTAAATAATCAGCGTCAGACCCGGTAATAGACAAGAATGTCGGGTTTTCTGTGAATGATAGTGCATCCCTTGGAGCGATGGTGCCCGCAACGAAAACACCCAAAACGTATTCTCCTATGGTTTGGGCTGAATTGGTTCCGTCAGAATAAATCAGGTTTGTTGACCCCGGTATTCCGGCATAAAAGACATTATTGTTAGATGTTGCTGCATAATTGGCTAACGTGCCTGCAGTTCCGGCGCTTCGGCGAAAGGCAACTACCTTGCCGGTTCCATTAGGAGTACAATTGTTTATAATAAGATTGTCTCTTAAATCTAATTGCCCTTTTGTTGCTGTGGCATTTGCTACGTGATAAATACCGCTTGAACCAAAATTAGAAACTCCTGTGCCTGATAAATAAATTGTATTAAAATAAACATTGATGCTAGAATTAGTAGTTGTTGAACCTATCGACATCCCGTTAATGATTTCTGTTCCGGTAGCTAATGGCGCCCTGAAATCACCTAACAAATTATTATAAATTGATACCGAAACAGCCGATAACATTCCGATTCCTTCAATTTTTGCACTCGAACTACCAGGCGCTGCAGTGAAGGAAATGTCATAGATTTTATTTTTATAAATGTTAACGGTATGTGCACCCAGCAAATAGATTCCTCTTGCTATGGGATACGCACTCGATCCTCCCCATGAACAGCTTAATCCCCTGATGACGTTTTCGTAAATGTTTTGGGTGCCGCTACCAACCTCAATACCCAAAACCGAAGATTCAGCAGTAAGATTATAGATTTCATGCTGGTAAAAATTGTTTGTCCCTCCGCCACTTAATGAAATAGCAACAATGCCTGATGAATTCAGATTATTGATGGTGTTTGAATATACATTAAAATTTGAATAGGAACTTAATGTTATAGCAGTTAACCAGTTACCGCAGTACAAATTTGTAATCGTATTTCCTGTGATGATACTTGACGGAGATGAATAACTTGCGCTGATAGCAGTTACAGGATTGGCTCCGGAAGATGTAATATTGGTAAAGGTGTTATTCTGGATTGTTTTTGTCGGTAAAGCTCCTATACCACCATCCTGGTTGCTCCAGCCATAAATAGATGCGCCCAATGCGGTTATTTGAGAAAAATTATTGTTATTGTTGTTTTCGATAGTTCCGTTTGGAGAATCACCATTATCAGTGTAAAACGTTATGGTTCCACCTGTATCATTTTTGTCAAAAGCTGTAACAATTGAATTG
>CAJBPB010000182.1 GCA_903957365.1 uncultured Bacteroidota bacterium | reverse complement strand
GAGGTAATCGTTAATTTTCCGGAAACGGAATAATCATAAGTGATGGTTTTGTCAAGAACATCATTCCAGTAATCATCAATTTTGGTGATTTTCTTGGTGGTTGCATCATAGGTAAAATCATAGAGTTCAACACCATCGGTGTAAACAACACCCATCGTCTTGATCGGAGAAGCTACAACAACGATAGGATCATCGGTACCGTCGTCTTTGTTACATGAAGTAAATGTTACAGTTGCCAAAGCAACAAACAGAAGTAAATAAAGCGCTTTTTTCATTTTGTAAAAATTTAATGGTTAATAAAATGTTGATTTGATTAATAATTATAGTGATAAGGTTTATTTAAAAATTTGAATTTTGAACCGGTCCGACAATTTTAAATTTACATTTCTTATTGACATAATTGATGTATATTACTAATTGTCATTTATTTATATAATTTTTACTCTTTTTATCTTAATGATTACCCGCAACGATAATCAATCCCAGACCGGCAGTAAACAGAATGAACATCAGGACAAGCAGCAGGTTTACGGTTTTATCCGCGCCCTTAAACTCTTTCCAGATAAACACACCCCAGAGCGCTGCAACCATGGTCGCGCCTTGTCCGAGCGCATAGGAAATGGCTGCACCAGCTGAACCAGAAGCGATATAACTCAATGAAGTTCCAAGTCCCCAGATGATACCACCTAAAACGCCGACAGCATGTGTCGAAAGGCCTCCTTTGAAATAATCGCTATACGAAACAGGTTCGCCTACGAATGGTTTCTTCATCAGTAAGGTATTGAAAAGGAAGTTACTGGCCAACATACCCAAAGCGAAAATAAAAACAGCGGTATAGGGTGTTGCCATGCCTGGTGTAGGTGATTCAAAATTATTCAGATCGACTGCCGCTGCGACAAAACGATAGAAAACCGACATCAGAATACCAGCAATGACTGAAATCCAGATGCCTTTTTTTGCAGAGGCAGCTTTCGCTCCCTTGTTCATTTTACCGGCAGCGAAACCGTTAAAGATAAGCGCCAGCATAATTAATCCAACACCCATAAACAGAGTGAAAGGATCGCCTGCCGGAGCGCTGAAGTAATTGATAAAAACACCCAGAACCAGCGCCAGACCCACGCCAACAGGAAATGCGACAGCCATACCGGATATTGAAATAGCGGCAGACAGCAAAATATTGGACGCATTGAATACGATTCCTCCAAAAAACGCACTGCCAAAATTTGCTCCGCTGATCTGCATCAGATCGGGAATGAAACTGCGACCTTTATCACCAAAACTACCGAGTGTAAATGCCATAAAGGTTGAGAATAAGACGATTCCGATCACGTAATCCCAGTAAAACAACTCGTAACGCCAGGTTTTAGCTGCCAGTTTCTGGGTGTTACCCCATGAACCCCAGCATAACATGGTCACGAAACAGAGTGCAACTGCCAATGTGTAACTTCCTACAATAAACATCTTTTTTGGTTTTAGTTAGTATGAAACATTATTTGTGAAAACTTTCAGTTGTGAATTTTAAAATTTCTGGCAAGCCTGTCAAAAGCCAGTCAAAGCCGCCATTGCCTTCCCGTACGCGGTATTCATGACTGATTTCTTTTTCTCTTAAAATGATATGCAATTCTCCGTTTCCTTTATAAAATGATCCCTGATCAGGTGCATCTATAAAGACTGATGTTCGTTCAAAAACCTTTTTACTGGTTTTCTCCATTATATTATTCAGGTCATGCGCAACGATATTCGCATCACTCAACGCAATCATTCTGAATTCTTCTTCCTTCACCTGTGCAAATGATCCAGACAAAGCTGAATCTTTGAAACCAACCAATGCCCTGAAACGAAATCCATTGCGGATACGGAACTCTTTTTCGATTTCTACCATGCTTATTTTCATCAATTCAAAATCCATTACCGGAACGAAAACAACCAACACGGGCGGAATCAGATTATGCTGTATCTGCGACTGAACCAGCCGTGCAATAACTTGTATTTCAGCAGACTGGAAATTGCCGTTGAAATAAATCACCGGGAAATTCCGGTTTGAGAATGCATATTCTTCGGGTAGATAAACCTGGTAATTCACATTACTGATCACCACATCCTGCAACTGAACACCTGCAATCGGCGCTAAATTGGGGATTGTCTGCACATCACCCCGGTATGGTTTATTCTCAAATGCATCACTTATGAACCGCAATGCATTTGGTAAAACTGAAACCCAGTATGAAAAACTATGACCACCTTGCCGTACACGAAATTCATGTGAAATTTCGAGTTGATGCATCACAATATGCAATGCTTCATTGCTTTTGGCCAGAGTTCCTTCCTTGTCACCATTATCCATATAAATCAGCAATGGTTTTTCTGTTTGTCTGGCGTAATCTTGTAATACATAAAACGGACTGTTTTCCTTATAAAAATCAGTAATACGATCTTCGCCGGTTGTTCCCTCACCACCGAATATCTTTCCCCATTGCTGATTCCATCCACTGGCATCTTCTGTTTTATATTGATCATCAGTCCTGACTGACATGCTCAAAGGCACTGAAACACTGAAAATTTCAGGATTTTTTAAAGGCAACATTATAGCGCCAAATCCACCCATCGAATACCCGGTCACAGCACGTTGATCACGTTCAGGTCTGGTGTGAAACATACTGTCGATATAAGGCACAAATTCCTTCACAAACATATCACGGTACATGAAAGTTGAATCATAACTGTTTGAAAAATAGCAACGGAAACCTTGCGGCATCACATAAATCATCGGGATAATTTCTTCGTCCAATGTCAATTGTGCTGATATCTGTCCGATACGTCCATATTCGAGCCATGATGTTTCATCATCACCCAGCCCATGCAACATATACACAACCGGATATTGCAGACTATCAGTATAATATGCTTCAGGCAGACAAACTGAAAAACGGACATCCTGCTTCAGAATCCTGCTTGGCATAACCAGACTCTCCATAATTCTGGTCTGCGCGCTGGTTGTGTTACCAAAAACAATCAGCAGATTAAACAAAAGATAAGCAATGGTCTTTTTCATCTTAGCTTTTCAGGTTTTTGTTCATAAAACCAATGGCTTCAGAAACGCCGTTCAAAAATGAATCGTGTGTCGGCGAGCCTTGTCTGATGCGGTATTCGTGTGGAATTTCGTTTTGTCGTAAATTCAGATACAAAGTACTGTTAGATTTGTAATGTAAACCTTCGTCAGTGATATCGAGATAATAGGTGATGGTGGGATCATTTACTTCTGGATTTTCCGGAAGATCCGCATCAAAAAGCAAACAGGCGTGAATTTTTGATGTCAGATCAGGCATCATCTGGTAAGCCAGTCCGCCGCCACCTCTGTTCCCTATGATGATCCATTTCTCGCGCATATCGCTTGTCCTGTAATCGCTATCCACTTGTGCAATAATTTTTTGCACTATTTCTTCGGTAAGCTGATTAACTTCTGCAGGCACCTCCACCACGATCGATGCAGGCAATTTGCCAGAAGTGATCTGGTTGTTCAACAATGAAATCAGGTCTTTTATCCTCGAGGACGGCACTGTCACATCACTTTCATGCAATACCAGAATTACAGCATAATCTTCTGTAGCGGCATCATAAGACGCGGGTAAAACAACCTGATAAAACAATCCGGAATTTTCAACTTCAACTCTTTGAATACGATCATCAGCAATCGCTGCTCCAAAATCCATTACTGTATTGTCATCAGGATATTCCTTTTGTCCGAATGCATAACTGATATATTTCAGCGCTTCAGGCAACGATTTCTTCCAGTAATCCCAGCTGTGGTAACCGCTTCGCATACGGTATTCATGTTTCAGTGAACGGTCGCGCAATATATTATGCAAGGCATTGTTGGTTTCAGACAGACTTTCTTCATCGTCGCCACAATCAAAGAAAAGATTCAGTCCAATCATGGATTGATCATCAGGATGCTGAAGAAACTGAAACGGACTGTATTGATTGTAATAGTCAGTAAAACGCTGCTCTCCATTCATTCCATAACCACCGAAAACCGGTGCCCACTGGTAATCGAAAACACTCTGTGGCTCGTTAAGGTATTGTTCATTTGTACGAAATGACATACTTAATGCGATCCCTGTCTTGAAAACACCTGGATTTTTCACCGGCATTATCATCGCGCCATAGCCACCCATCGAAAAGCCCATCACAGCACGCTGACTTGCTTCTGGTTTTGTTCTGAATAATGAATCGACCAAAGGAACCAACTCATTAACAAACATATTCATATATGGATATTGCCCGTTGTACTTATTTACGTAATATGAATTGAAGCCGTTGGGCATTATATAAATTATCGGGACAGTGGTTGCCGCATTCTGGTCGGCATAATATTGAATAAGTCCACTGTTATACCAGGCCGATTCGTCATCACCAAAGCCATGTAATAAATAAACAACCGGAAATGAATCCGTTGAGTTTTCATACTCAGCTGGTAATAATACAGCATAATTGAGTTCGCGTTTTAAAATACTGCTTTTGAACTGCTGGTTTTTTAACAGGCGCACAAAAGGTATTGGTTCTTCCACTACGGGAGCATCTTTCCTGCAGGAAACAAATCCTGCCAAAGAAAGCAAACCGCCCAGCACCGTGAGGATTAACCAATAATAACCTTTTGATTTTCTTTTCATTATATCTATTTATTTTCCGGATAAAATGATTTAACAGGCTCATCATCGTATACAACATACGATTTGAAATATATCCTGAAATCAGGATTCCGGTTCACCCATTTTACTTCAAGATGGTGTTTTCCCTTAGGGATATCATAATTGTGGTAAATATCATATTTACGTACAATATAATCATAAGGCATTGGAAATGAATCTGTTTTCACGCCATCAATGTAAATTTCAAGTAGTGCGGTATAATCGCTTTTTGTGATACTGCACTGACTTTTCACATTTCCCAAAACTACGATTCCTGTTCCTTCAAAATCAATTGTAATGTTATTGTCGAGATGATCCGTCCGGACCAGAAGCTCTTTGACCGGATAAATACCTTCAAAAGATTGTTCAAAACGAAGCTTTTCCGGCTCCTGAATTTTTAATATGATGTTTTCCTTGTTAATTTCACCACCATTCTGCTCAATCTGCTGAACAGCATGTTTATAACTGAGGTCATAAACCTGATTAAGCGTGAGTTCAGAGAATGGAAACTTCAGATCCTCCACTTTTTCGATGGCAGGTTTCCAGTAGGCTGGGATTTTCTCATAACCAGACATAACGCCCAGAATACCTGCTGCAGTCGCTGGATTGCAATCTGAATCCTGTCCGCAGCGCGTTGAAATATCCATCGTCTTAAAAAAATCTTTTTCACCATAAAGCAATCCGATTACGACGTAGGCAGCATTCACACTGGCATCGATATTAAAAGCGTTAAAAACGCCTTCCGGACAGCCTTTTTCAGAAGTATGTTTCTTCTCGAATTCGAACCAACATTGTTTCCAGTCGTCAGGATATTGCCTGTGCCACATAATCACATCATGGATGGCTGCATAAAACCTGCTTTCCTCGGGGATTGGTTTCAACCCCTGTGAAATAATGTAATTGATATCATCTGAAATAAAGGCAGTTGCATACATCGCTGCCATAAAGACACCACCATACCAGCCATCACCATAATTCATGATGTGTCCAGTACGGTCGCAAATTTCAGAAGCGGTATTTATCATGCCTGGTGACATCATTCCGGCAAAATCAGCTTCAATCTGAAAATCAATATCATCTGCATGTGGATTGTTCTTCCAGTGACCTGAAGCCGGAGGCATGATTCCGTTCAGAATATTATAACGGGCTGCCTGATTGGCATGCCAGAGTTTGTAATCATCGCGGGCAAAAGATACGGCAAATGAGTCAGCCGGAGCATCCAGACCAACACGCTCAAGTACCTCAACGAAGGTGAAATCCAGATAGACATCATCATACAGGCCCGGGTCAATCACATAGATTTCTTTGATATAATCATCGTACCAGATCATTTTCTGGTATTCCTGAATCATTGTCCCTTTGAATTTAAACTCCGTCGGTCCTCCAAAAGTGCAACCAATGGTTTGCCCGGCCCAGCCTCCCTTAATTTTATCTTTCAGCGCAGCCCTGGTCATATTTACCTTTTCATGACTTTTCTGGCCAAATGAAATGCCAGGTCCTGCCATACTAACAGTGAAAAAAATCACCAAAATCCTGATATATTGTATTCTTTTCATTCGTTTGTAATGGATTTTGGAAGATTACTAACAGGTTCATTCTCAGAATAAACCACAATATCATTGATCCTGATTTCATATTCTGAATCAGGGTTCAGCCATTTAAGTTTCACTGTATGCTTTCCTTCGTTCATCTGATATTTCCAGGCCGGTTCAAGGCGACGTGAGGCATTTTTCATTGGCATCCTGACTTTTTCATCAAGCTGTCCATCAATATACACTTCCATTTCAGCAACATAAGGATCATTTGGTTCGGCAAGTCCAAACATTTCCGAGCCGACTCTTTTGGAGACACGGTCGATATAATCCTTGTCAATTTTGGAATTCTTCACCAGATTACCATAAAAGATGTAGCCGTTTCCTTCAAACTCATACACAAGTTCATCGGTGAAGGAACGATCGAAACGATCACGAAAAACAGGATAGGTTTTTTCGAAATTCTGTTCAAAAGCCACCGCAACAGGCGCCTGGTGTGGAATAACGATGATCTCTCCTTCAACTGTTCCGCCAGCGCTTCTGATCATTTCAACTGCATGTTTGTAACTTATTTCGTACGCTTTGTTCAGTGACATTGGCGTGCCTTCAAAATTCAATAATTCAATCTCCTGAAGCGGTTTCAGCCAGAATGCAGGAATATTGGAATAACCTGTCATGACGCCCAAAACACCACCGACAGTTGCAGGGTTGCAGTCGGCATCCTGTCCGCAACGGGTAGCAATATCAATCGATTTCGTGAAATCTCCCTGGCCATACAAAAGACCAATCGTTACATAAGCTGAATTAATTTTCGCATCGATGTTAAATGACAAATAGCATCCTTTCGGACAACCCACATCATTGTTCCATTTCTTCTGAACCTCGAACCAGCAGGCTTTCCAGTCGTCAGGATATTGACTGTGCCAGAGGATAACATCAGCAATACAATCATGAAATTTTGTTCCATCAGGAATTGTTTTCACAGCCTGTCCGACAATTTCATTCACATCCTTTGAAATAAAGGCAAGTGAATACAAAGCGGAAACATATACTCCGCCATACCATCCGTCACCGCTATTCATGATATGCCCTACTCTGCCGGCAATTTCAGTGGCTGAATTTACCATACCGGGCGCCATTAATCCAATAAAATCCGCTTCAATCTGAAAATCAAGATCATCTGCATGAGGATTATTTTTCCAGTTTCCGGACATAGGTGGCATAATACCATTCAGTATATTGTACCTCGAAGCCTGGTTGGCATGTGCCAGATGATATGCTGTTGAAGCCCAATGTTTTGCAATGGTATCCATTGATACATTCAAACCATGTTTCTCAAATGCGTTTACAAAATTGAGATCGGTATAAATATCATCGAATAAACCGGGTTTTTTATCCCACCAGTATTTCACATATCCTTCGCGCCATGGAATTATCTGGTATTCAGTTATGATAGAACCCTGATACTTGAATTCAACCGGGGCGCCATAAACCACACCAATGGTCTGACCTGCCCAGCCACCTTTGATTTTTTCTTTTAAAAGGGATGATGAAAAGGTATTATCAACAGGGATAGCGCTTTTCTCTGATACTTTCTGCTTACAGGAAACTGAAAACGTCAGTAACAAGGCTATGATGAAATGAACACCGGAAGTTTTTAGAGTGAAATACCGCATATTTTGTAGTTTAATGATAAACGCTTAGTTCGGTCACAGAAGTGAATCCTGAAACCTGTTTGGTGTACTTATTCCAGTGATCCTGTATTTTGGCATCGCCGATGATCCGGATTGCTTTGGTTTCAACTGTTTTGAAACTGATGATGTATTCAACAAAATGAGGCTGATAAAACACAACATCTGTTTCAGGTAATGCCGGCACAAATGAGATATTTTCAACTGGAATCCACTGACCTGCTTCATTCAAATACTGTACATTAAGAGAGGTGAACCATCCACCGAATTCTTCCAGACAACCGGTATGAAGCGCGAGCATACTTATTTTCTGGGCAGTCTCCCAGCCATATCCGTAATAATCAACTTTTGGAATCTTTGTCTTAGCTGCCAGACTATAGAATACTGAACCGGCTCCAGTGGTTTTTCCATCATTGATTACATCCACCTCTTTCGCGTACATCGATTTACCAAAAGTGTACCAACACGAATCAAGTACTTTGGTGTTAAGGGTCCTTACATTGGCCAGAATCGTATCAGCCAGTGGAGCTATGTTGATACCTCTGACCAGCAGATTAAATTCCCTGCTGATTTTATCCTTTCCATTGTCGAGCTGTAGTGTGATTTTTGAATTACCGGCTACTAATGGTATACCAGTGATTTTACCTTTTGAAAACGTCAGACCTTCTGGCAATGTTCCTGATACCAATGTCCAGTTATACGATTTGTTGGCGTCTGTATAGAATTCATACGTTACTGTTTTGCCTGTTTCCAAAAATGGCAATGGTCCGAGACAAAATTCCAGTGGCGGGTTAAAAGCTGCATCCGCATTGATTGTGAGCACTTCCTTACCAGCTTTTGTATGCATATTTCCTCCTTTTAAAACAACCAGATCTATCGTTGATTTCAAGGTTTGATCAATGATTGCTGAGATTTTAGCATCAGGAAGGTCGTACCGGGTAATATTGATGTATTGATCGTTGAAAGGTGTTTTCCAGCCTTCAACAGGCAGATAAAGATTTTCGGGCAAACCCTTCATTCCATTAATTATCCCCATCAATCCTGCGATAGTGGCAGCCTGGTTATCCGCATCAAAACCCATTGCGCATGACAGATCAAGGGTTCGCTGAAAATCACCTCCGCCATACAGCATTGCCAGAATAGCACAGGCGCCATTCAGGTTTGCGTTCCAGATGGTTTTTGTCATATCAGGCTCATCAACATAATATTTCTTAGCCATTTCTTTCCATGAGGCTTTCCAGTCAGATGGATATTTCTCATACAAAGCGATCATCTCTTTTACAGTTGAAGCAAATCTTCCGTCTTCTGGCAATTCATTTAAACCAATATGTATGAGTGTATTGATATCGCTTTCAAAAAATGCCGCAGCATACATGGCGCCATAAAGAATCGTTGGCTCAACGCCCCAGTCATCACTGGTAATGCGGGCAGCCCAGTCGGATTTGGAAGCAGCATAATTGACCATACCCGGTGCTGTAACTGCCCAGATTTCATTAATTAATTGCGGATCAATCTGGTACCAGTGCGGATTCAATTGCCTGCTGCCGGTGAAAGGTGGTGTATATCCGAAATGCATTAACCCGAGTGCTCCACGGTTGGCTAACCAGACCCGATCACGGATGTGATACATCCAGGCATCGCGGAGTTGCGCGTAGGATGGCTCAGGACCGAATTTCCGCATCTGAAGCAGATACATATACTCTACATCGGTGTCATCATCAGAAAAAGCGCCCTCATATTTTTTGAGTTTGTCGAGACTTTTACTGTAACCATAAGGCCAGTTTTCGGCACCTGGTGCAGTTATATATTTATTTTCGTGAGGCAAACCATACATATTACCAATCATTTGGCCGATCCATGCACCGGCTATTTTATCACGCAAAACACTTACTTCAATCGTATATTTTCCGGTTTTACCAGCATTTTGTGTTTGCCCTGATGTTGAAACGGCAACAATAAATAATAATATAATTATGCTAACACTTTTATACATGGTGTTTTATGGGTTTTGAATGAGATTAGAATTTGTACTTAAAACCGATTGTGGGATTGGAAATAATTTCGCGTTTGCACCTGAAACCGGCTTATTCCATCCTGCATTACCATACACGCCAAACCTGATCTGATCCTGACGACGGTGACCTTCCCACGCAAATTCACGACCCAGTTCGTCGAGAAATTCCGTGTTATTCAAATCTGATAATTCCCAAGGTTCCAAACCAGCACGGGTTCTTATTTTTTGAAATTCAGAATCACCAATCAATTCACCTCCACGTCCCATGCGCCATAATGCCTCCATCTTTGTCAGCAACACATCTGCATATCTAAAAAGTACATAGTCATTTTCCATGTCAGTGGTATAATATTCCAATGCATCCTGATATTCATATTTGGCACAACGGGCCCCCTCCCATTTCTTCCGTGCCATATAATTGGCGATGGTTGGTGTATAAATAAAAGGTTCGCCATCAATTATGATATCTTCTCCGTTTATATCTTTTTGCTGTCCGAACAGGAATGATTTTTTACGAAGATCATCATCGGCAAACTTATCCAAAAAACCGGGTTCCAATACAAACTCATCCCACATCTGACCTTTAAAATTAAATGTTGCACGACTTGCATCGTTAAGGGTGAGTGTGTACCAGTAAAAACGATCCTTGGTAAAAATTGAATTCATCGGAATCACAAAGATGTTTTCGAGAGATGATTCATTATATACCTTAAAATTCGTGAAAAAATCGTCTTCAATCTGATAACTCTGCAATGCGATCACCTTGTCACAGGCATCGACCGATTCCTGAAACCTGTCTTCTCCAATCCATTCCTGCGCATTCAGATAAAGTTTTGCAAGCAGAGTATAAGCCATTCCTTGCGTTACCCGACCATAATACAATGGTCCGGGTGTGCTTTGCAGTTTTTCAATATTGTCGAGTATGTCTTTCTCGATATAGTCAAATACGAACTGACGGTCTTTTTGTTCTGACAATTTCTTGTCAGTAAAATCGATCGAAAAGGGAATATTTCCCCAATTATCGATGCCCCAGTAATAAAAGAATGCGCGTAAAATTTTTATTTCAGAAACGATACGGTCTTTTTCAGGAAAAGTGATATCTGTCTGCTCAGTTTCATAGATCACCTCGTTGCATGCAGCGATACCTTCGAATACAAATTCCCACGAAAGTGTCAGAATTTTGTTGGTCGCGCTCAGCTGATGCGTATGAATTTCATCCCAACGACCATTATCCCAAACAAATCCGTCATCGCGTCCCGGCGCAACCATTTCATCTGAGGCAATTTCGTTGAGTGTCCATAGACAGAATTCTTCGGGATAACGCTGTAGTTTGGTATAAGCCCGTCCGGCATTCATCAACACATCTTTTTCGGTACGGAAGAACTTCTCGAGCGGAATATCTGAATAAACTTCTTCATCAAGATTGGTACAGGAACCCAGAATCATCGCTGTGGTTAAACAAATGGCCTGTATTGTATATTTTATATTTTTCATGTGACAGGTTCTGTTTTAATTAAAATGTAACATTAACGCCCAAAGTGATGGTGGTTGTGCGCGGATAATAATACAGATATTCTATCCCCGGCTCAAGACCGCTAAGATTTACTTCCGGATCGAGACCCTTGTAACCGGTGATGGTGAAAACATCCTGCGCGGTAGCGTTTACTCTAAGTTTAGAAATATATTTTGAATGAACCGGAATATTATAACCAATCGAAATATTATCGAGTTTCAGAAAACTGGCATTTTCAACATATTTTGACGAAAATTGTCCGTTACCTACAAATTCAGGTGTTTCCAACTGAGTGTGCACAATATTACGTCCGATACTCTGCCAGTTTTCATAGTAAAGCCGGTACATATTTAATACCTGACCGCCAATATTCGCGCGCAAGGAAAGATTCATATCCCAGTCCTTATATGTGATTGAATTGCTCCAGCCAAGTGAACAAAACGGGTATGCGTTACCAATCGGTTCCCAATCTTCAGGGTTCACTTTACCAATCGGATTCGCATTTTTGAAAAGATCATATCCATTTTCATCAAGGCCAAGCCAGACAGGACCATAAAATGTTCCAAGTGGTTTTCCCTCTTCTACACGCATGGCGTTGAGCGGAAATGCACCACCAAGCCAGCCGGTTTCGATGTATTTGTTGGTAAATTCCTCATTGGAGAATTTGACCAGTTTGTTGGAATTTTTACTGAAAGTAAGTGTAGTGTTCCAGACAAATGAACCTTTTTTTACAGCTATGGCATTCACCGTTAGTTCTATACCCTGGTTGCTGATTGTGCCGACATTTGTAAAAAGTTCGGGATAAATATAAGGTGGATAAGGAACATTATAGGTGTAAAGCAAATCGGTGCTTCGGCGGTAATAATAGTCGAGCGCACCGCTGAAACGATTGTTGTAGATTGCAAAATCAATACCTGCATTCAATTCCTGTTTATTTTCCCAGCGAAGATCCGGATTCGGGTTTGATGTAGGCTCGTAAGTATTGATCCATTCACCATTGTAAAAGAATTTACCTGCAATCCCCATCATGATCAATGATTTATAGTTATCGAAATCCTGGTTTCCGGTGACACCAAAACCAACACGGAGTTTCAAATCATTAATCCATTTATAATCAGCCATAAAATCTTCTTTGTTGATGCGCCATCCCACACTTGCTGAAGGAAACCATCCCCATTTATGGTTTTCTCCGAAACGTGATGAGCCTTCACGGCGAAGTGAAACTGCTGCGAGATAACGCTCATTGAAATTGTACATTACACGACCAAAAAATGAAATTAAACGACTTGTTTCCTTGTACGATCCCATTTCAGCTTTTCCAACACCCAGAGCCGAGCCTGCGCTTATATTGTGCGGACCATATAAATCGGAATCAAATCCCGAATTGACCATATAAGAAGTATTCAGTTGCTGTTCCTGAAATGAATAACCGGCCAGACCCTGAAAATTATGGTTTCCGAAAGATCTGGAATAGTTGACCGTGCTCTCATATTGCAGTCTGCTGCTGCGACCATTGCTTATTTCGGCTTCTCCACCCTTTCCGATCATACTTGGGTAGTATTTGGTTTTGTAAGAAAGATCTTCCCATTCTGATTGTTCAATTGAAAGAAAATTAATCCATTTCAATGATTCAGTAAAATTGAGTGTTGCCCGGATATTACCACCTGCATCAGTGGTTTTTCCTTCACGTTCCCGCTCATTCAGCATGGCTACAGGATTATAATAATCAATTCCCTCGAGCAGAGTATAACCGCCTGAATAGGTATTATCCGGATCATACACCGCACTGGTTGGGTTACGGATAAAAGACTGGTAGAAAAGATCATAGTTCGCGGGTTTATAATTCCTCATGCTGTAACTCAGGTTATAATCAAGTACCAGAATATCATTCAGCGCTTTTTGTGAAATATTGGTTCGGAGGAGGTATTTGTTTGATTCATTGTCCTTTAACAATCCATCCGCATTGTCAACATAGATTGTTGTACGATGTGAAAAATTCTCATTTCCGCCAGAAATAGCCAGATTATGTTTCTGACTGAATGGCATTGAACGGGTAATTTCATTAAACCAATCTGTATTGGCATCATAAATACTTTCCATTTTATCGGGTGCATACTGTTCAATTGCCTGCCTGAATTCACTGGCTGAAAGGTTTTCAACACCACGTGGAGCCACCTGAACCGAAAGCTGTCCTGAATATTCAATCCTGCTTGTTCCTGCTCTTGCCCGTTTTGTAGTGATTATGATTACGCCATTTGAACCACGGGTACCATAGATTGCAGCCGCAGCACCATCTTTCAATACGTCAATCGACTCCACCTCTTCTGGGCTGATATTTTTCATATCCTGACCTGCCACACCATCTATAATTATCAATGGTCCCTGACCCGATGTAAGTGTATTGGTTCCACGCAGTATAATATTATAACCAGCCATGGGGTCAGCACCATTTGGTTTTACAATGGTTAATCCGGCCACTTTCCCCTGCAGCAAACCCATCGGACTGTTGTAGGCACCTTTGTTAAATCCTTCTGACTTCACTGTGGCAATTGACCCTGTTACTTCTTTTTTAGTCGTGTTACCATAACCGATTACAACAACCTCATCGAGTGAAGCAACCATCGCCTTTAACCTGATCTGTAAAACCTGACTTTTGACAACGATCAGTTCGTAAGGCTCATATCCAACATAAGAAAAAACCAGCGTTGTTCCTTTGGCAGCCATTATGGTAAAATTACCATCCAAATCCGTTACCGCACCCTGTGTGGTTCCTTTGGCTGTTACATTAACGCCGGGCAGAGATTCGGCGCTTAAGGCATCTTTTACAGCTCCACTTATGGTTAAATCAGCAACTGATTGTGCCTGTAAGGCAGTAAACGCCAACATAACCGTAAGCATGATGTACAATCTGATTGTATTCATATTTAAGCGATCAGGAGAATAATATTGTTTCATAACCTATTGATTATTTGATTCTTCAACTAGTACCAATTCAGACCGGTAAGGCAATGAAGACTGCGCGCCCATACGGGTAACCGTAATTGCCGAAGCCCTGACAGCAAGTTTAACAGAATCGAGGATCGATTTACCCTCAGAAAGTCCGACACACAGGGCACCACAAAATGTATCGCCGGCAGCAGTCGTATCTATAGCTTCCACTTTATGTGCTGCAACAAACTGAAAAGAATCTTTTTCACGAATTAAAGCACCTTGTGAACCCAGTGTGATCACCACATTATCAACACCTTTTTTAGCGATGATATCAGCTGCCTGTTTGGCTGTTTCGATGTCAGTTACCTTGATGCCTGATAGTATTTCTGCTTCGCTTTTGTTTGGTATGATCAGGTCGAGATTTTTAAGCAATGTATTGGATAATGCCCTTGCCGGTGCAGGATTCAGAATAACTTTTTTTCCTTTGGCCGAGGCAAGTTCGGCTACAAACTCAACAGTTTCTAAAGGAATCTCGAGTTGCATAAGAACGATATCGCAGTTTTCGATGGCTTTCATCGCTTTTTCAATATCAGATGGTTTCAGATTGGCATTGGCCCCGGATGCAACTACGATGCAATTTTCTCCCATCGAATCAACCGTAATCAAGGCAACACCTGAAGGAAGTTTCGAATCGGAGGAAATGAAATCCGTATTCACGTTTTCCGAATTATATAAAACAACTGATTGCTTTCCGAACACATCATTTCCTGTTTTGGAGATTAATGTAACATCACCTCCAAGCCGGGCAGCGGCAACAGCCTGGTTGGCTCCCTTGCCACCCGGATTCATTAGAAAGATACCACCAAGTATTGTCTCACCAGGAATTGGAAGTCGCTCAGCTTTAATTACCATATCAGTATTACAGCTACCCACCACAACGATTTTTTTTTCTGAATTCACTTTTTTAAAATTTTCACAAATTTATCAGGTTCCGATCAAGCAAAAAAATCAATAATTCATCGTTATGGATAATTTTAAAATCAATGCAATACCAAATATTTAATTATAATTAT
>CAJBPB010000181.1 GCA_903957365.1 uncultured Bacteroidota bacterium | reverse complement strand
TTGGTGAATTGAAACTGGCATCATTTAAAGACCAATTGTGTATGTGTGACTGGGTTTTTCGAAAAATGCGGATTCAGATCGATCGCAGGTTGATTGTGGCATTGGAAGCAGAATTTGTTCATTCGGATTCAGAAGTAATACGCGAAACGAAGCTGCAACTGGAGGAATATTTTGAAAGACAACGGACAGAATTTACGATTCCAATGCTGATGGCGGGCAGTCCTTTTCAGCAAAGTGTGTGGGAAAAACTGATTGAAATTCCTTATGGAAAAACTGAAACATATTCAGGTTTAGCGTTAAAACTTGGTAATTCACTGGCGATTAGGGCTGTTGCAACTGCCAATGGAGCCAATGCCATATCCATTTTGATTCCGTGTCATCGTATTATTGGGATACAAGGTGAAATGGTGGGTTATGCAGGTGGTTTGCCGACTAAAAAAAGGTTGTTAGATCTTGAAAAGGGTAAAAATAAAAGTTGGGAACTTTTTGATGAGATTGAGATTTGAAATACTGAAATAATTTCCTGAACCGGAAAATAGAGACTAGATGAGTGGCAAACACAGTAGTAACATAATGATTGCCAGTGGAGTAAGTAATTTTTTATCAATCCGGGTGAAATCGCCATGGTCTTCAGTACGAAACAATCCCATCACTTTAAATTCACCAACAACCCTGAACAATAGAAAACCGGCTACCAGATAAATCAGATTTTCGCTCACATTGTCAGAATAATCCTCACTTTTTTGCCAGGTTCTTAATAAAATCACAAAACTTCCGGCAAACAAGGCAACCGACTGCAGGATAAACCACTTTCTGCCTTTATGATGCTCGTTTTTATCCGCTGCAGGCATAATGAAGTAGGTGCGGAATTTCCCCAGCAGCAAAACAAACCAGGAAATGATGGCCAATGCTGCCATGGTCATTGTTAACAACAAACCTGAAATCCAGACAATTGACATAATATTTCTTTTAAATTACAATTTAATCAAATAAAGAGAATCATGAATGATTCAAAAAATTCAGAAGAGATCAGAATCAGACGAAGCTGAAACCGATTCTGAATGATAGTGCGCTTCAGGCACTTATAATTTTAATTTCCTATAAAAATATCCAGGGCTCGCGCTTTTTCAATCAGTCCGTAATTTGTCGGAACCAGATTAAGTTTGCCACTCACTTCTTTGAGTGAAATACTAACTGTTTGTCCGCCTTTGGTGGCCACCATCATACCATATTCTTCATTGGCAATCAGTTGTGCAGCCTTTGATCCGAAACGTGTTGCCAGAATCCTGTCCATTGGCGAAGGAGTTCCGCCGCGCTGAACGTAACCCAGAATGGTTTTACGGGTTTCAATCTTTGTTTCGCTTTCGATGCTGTAAGCTATGAAATCAGCCGCGGAACGAAATTCCTTTGGAAATTCAATACCCTCGGCAATCACAACAATTGAATAAGGTTTTTTACGGTTGAAACGCGCCAGCAGGTATTTGTTCATATCTCTGAGATCGTGTTTCAACTCAGGAATCAATATCACATCACCACCACCGGCCATACCGGCAAAAAGTGTTAACCAGCCCGCCGTGTGTCCCATCAGTTCAATTACCATGATACGCTGGTGTGAATTTGCTGTAGTATGCAGTCTGTCAATCGCTTCTGTGGCAATATTGACTGCTGAATCGAAGCCGAATGTAAAATCGGTTCCCCACACATCATTGTCGATGGTTTTAGGAATTCCAACAATATTCAATCCAATATCTGAAAGCATGCTGGCGGTTTTTTGTGTTCCGTTGCCACCGATACAAACCACACAATCAAGTTTCATGTCCTTATAATTCTTCTTGATTAAATCGGGTTTATCACTTCCCTGATCGCTGTTTTTCTTAAAGGGTTTTTCTCGTGAAGTGCCCAGAATAGTGCCGCCAAGTGTCAGAATTCCAGATAAACTGGATTCAGTCAGAGGGATAAACTCGTTGTTAATCAGTCCTGAAAACCCGGATGCGATTCCAAAAACTTCCATCCCGTATTGTGAAATGGCAGTTTTGCCAACACCACGAATGGCTGCATTTATTCCCGGACAATCACCACCGGCAGTGAGGATTCCTATTCTTTTCGCTTTTGCCATAATTGTGAATTTGACTGCAAAATAAGCGATTTTAATCATCAATCAATGCCATTTCTTGTTAACTTATTGTAAGTTTGTCCGCATAAAGTAAGTTTACAATGGTTAATAAACAAATTGCGCAACATTGGTGGATATTAATCGGGATGTTTCTCGGAATATTATTTGGTATTCTTGCAGTGTGGCTTGGCTGGCATCAATTCACTTTGTTTTGGATCAAACCCTGGGGGACAGTATTCATCAATTTATTGAAACTGATCGCTATTCCGTTGATTCTTGTTTCGCTAGTGAGTGGTGTTTCCAATCTGAATGATGTTTCAAAACTATCACGCATTGGGTTTAAAACACTTGGTATATATTTGATTACTACCATTATGGCTATCAGTATTGGTCTGATTGTTGTAAATATAACCAATCCTGGCAAATTTCTTTCACCTGAAAAATCACTTGAGTTTCAACAGAAATATGCCAGCAGGATTGCACAGACTGATGTCGAATTAACACAGGGACCTTTGCAGTTTGTGGTTGATTTGGTTCCTGAGAATATCTTCAAGGCCATGACCCAAAACACGGCAATGTTACAAGTGATTTTTTTCGCCATTTTGTTTGGGATAGCGCTTGTAATGCTTCCTGAGGAAAAAACCAGAGTGGTAAAGAATTTGTTTGACCAGTTGAACGATATTGTAATGCAGATGATTCATATCGTGATGCTTACGGCTCCTGTTGGCGCATTCTGTCTGATAGCTTCAGTGACGGTAGAGGTAGCGGGCGATAGTTTGCAGGAAACTATCAGCCTTTTTAGTTCATTGGGCATGTACACCCTTACTGTTATTATTGGATTGGTTTTTGTGGTATTTGTGTTCTATCCAATATTGGTAAGTTTATTCACTTCAGTGAAATACAGGCAGTTTCTAAAGGGAATTTCCCCGGCGCAATTTCTGGCTTTCTCTACCAGTTCGAGTGCGGCAACCCTTCCGATGACCATGCAATGTTGTGAAGAAAATCTGGGTATAAAAAAAGAAATAGCCAGTTTTGTTTTACCCCTTGGAGCAACAGTAAATATGGATGGAACTAGTTTATACCAGGCTGTTGCAACCATTTTTCTGGCCCAGATTTACGGCATTGAATTGGGTTTTACTGCCCAGCTTACCATTATTCTGACAGCTACACTTGCCTCAATTGGTTCTGCAGCAGTTCCGGGAGCGGGTATGATTATGCTGGTGATTGTTCTGCAATCAGTGGGTGTGCCGCTTGAAGGAATTGCACTTATATTTGCAGTTGACCGGCCACTCGATATGTTGCGCACAGTAGTAAATATCACCGGAGATGCAGTGGTTGCCTGTGTTATACAAAAATCAGAAAATGGCAGGGTTTTGGTACAGTAATTATTTGAAATTTAATAAATCAGGCAGCTAAAGAATCTCTGAATTATTAATCTGTTATCAGTAAAAAAAAGAGGTGTGCTTAAATTTTTCTTTTAAAATGGAAACAATGGTATTAAAAATGAAGTTTATAGTAATCATATTCAGTATATTCATAGTCAGTAATATACAGGCGCAATATCAGAATGTGATGATTGCTGATTACGGCAGTATGAATGAACCAAGTATCTTCATTAATCCGAAGAATCCTCTGGAAATTATGGGTGGAGCAAACATAAATAATTATTTCTATTCCGAAGATGGTGGTTATACCTGGCATGTAAATGATCTGGTTTCTCCTTCTTATGGTGTTTGGGGAGATCCGGTTATAATCACTGACACTGCAGGAAATTTTTATTTCTTTCATCTATCCAATCCTTCGGTAGGAAACTGGATTGACAGGATTGTTTGTCAGAAATACAATAAGCTCACCGGAACCTGGAACGATGGCAGTTATATGGGATTGAACGGTTCAAAGGCACAGGATAAACATTGGGCAATTGTAGACCAGAATACAAATGCGATATATGTTACCTGGACACAATTCGATGATTATGGCAGTGGTGATCCCTTTTGTCAGAGCAATATTATGTTTAGTAAATCGACCGATGAAGGATTGAGCTGGAGTCAGGCGAAACAGATTAACATTGTTGCCGGAGACTGTATTGACAGTGATAATACGGTCGAAGGTGCTGTTCCTGCGGTTGGTCCGGATGGTGAAATTTACGTTGCGTGGTCGGGGCCGGATGGGATCGTGTTCAACAAGTCAGTTGATGCCGGTGAATCCTGGCTTTCAAACGAAATTTTCGTTTGTGAGCAGGGCGGAGGCTGGGATATGGATATTCCCGGGATTTCACGTTCCAATGGTTTGCCTGTCACAGTTTGTGATTTAAGTAATGGCCCTGACCGTGGAGCTATTTATGTTAATTATACTGATCAGATCAACGGTTCAAACGACACAGACGTCTGGTTGGTAAAATCATCAGATGCCGGAGAAACCTGGTCAGAACCGGTTCGTGTAAACGACGATCCTCCAGGCAGACATCAGTTTTTAACCTGGATGGCGATTGACCAATCAAGCGGGTATCTTTATTTTGTTTTTTACGACAGACGTAATTACAGCAACAATCAAACAGATGTATATCTGGCTGTTTCGCCAGATGGTGGCGCAAGTTTTTCGAATCTCGTAATCAGTGAGTCACCTTTCAGCCCTTATTCGGGGGTGTTCTTTGGCGATTATAATAATATTTCTGCAGTAAACAATGTAGTAAGGCCAATCTGGACCCGAAATGACAGTGGTGATCTTTCCATTTATACTGCCATCATTGATATGAGTGTCGGAATTCCTGAAAAAGATCAAACGCCCGCTTCTATTGAGCAAAACTATCCAAATCCTTTTATCGAATCGACTGTATTCTCCTATAAAATAACACGTTCAGGAAGGGTAAGGCTTTCGGTTATCAATCAGATTGGCGAAGAAATTCTTGTTTTAAAGGATGAATTTCAGGTTAGAGGAAAATATACTTATAGTTTTGATACAAGCGAATATCACCTCAGCCCGGGAGTGTATTATTTTAACCTTCTGAGCAATAACAAATCATTTAAACGCAAAATGGTTATTGCCAATAATTGAACGATACCCCGATGAAAAAGAGAGATTTCGTTTCATGATTTTATTTCTACATTTGCCAAACATTAAATCAACAGACAGGTATGATTCAGGAAGAACTAAGACCACTACTCGAAACTATCCGACGTAAAGCGCTTGATATGGGCGTTAGAAATCTTTCTATTGAAAAACTTAAAAAATATCCTGATATTCAATGGGATATTTTGAAAAAATATATCCACTCAAACGACGAACTTGTTGAGAAAACACTTGAATTAGAAAGAGAGAAGTTTAATATTATCTTTCTTAAGTTCGACTTTGAAGGAATGAATGCTATTGATATCCTGATGATCGTCTCCAAAGAGATGGCAGAGAAATTCAGTGAACTCAGTCCTTCAATCACCCATGAACTGAAAGATCTTTTTCCTGAAATATACCATAATCATTTTGAAAAACGCATTCAGTTCATCTCCGATAAAATCCGGATAAATCTCACCAAAGGCATTAGTCAGGGTATGTATCGAAGTGATCTGAGTATCGAACTCATTGCACGTTTATACATCAGCCGGCTTATCGATCTGCATAATCCGGATTTTTTCCCGCCTGAGGCTTTTTCATTTTCGACACTTTTTAATCAGATGTTTGAAAGTTTTATCCGCAGCGTTGGAACCCCGGAAGGATTGGCTTACTACGATTTGAAAAAGAAAGCAGTCCAGTTTTAAGATTCCTGATTTTATTATTTACCTCCGTTTGGTATTTTTAAATAGTGTAATTTTTTCAGTGTAAATATCAAATATTTAAAAGAATATCAACTGATACTTCATTTGCAAAAGGCATTCTATCCGCTTGTAATGATGTTACTATTCCTTTTTACAAAGGCATTCATTCCTAAAACGTAGATTATCTGCGCTGTAATTCTTTTATTAAAATTATAGGTGATGTAATCTTATCAAAGTTTTGACAGAGTAAAGTGTTCAATAAAAAACTACTTTTGAAAAATACTCAAACAAGTAATACAATGAAATCATTTTTACTGTCAGCTTTGATTTTTTTGATGGCACTGACCTACACGCAAGCCCAGGATACATTTTCTATCGTTGGAGCAGATTCGGCAACACGCGAGGTGGGGAGCGCGGGCGCTTCCTGTGTTGATTTGTTTTCAGCAGGAATAACCGATATTGGGTTTTTAGGTGACCTTTTGCCTGATACAGGTGCAATCAACACACAGGCATATTATCTGGCTGCCAATCAGAACAATGCAAGAGCCAGGATGCGCGAAGGATTAACTCCTGTGCAGATTATCAACTGGCTGGCAATGAATGATGTGCAGGGAAATTCTACACGAAGACAATACGGAATTGTTGGTTTTTCTGGAAATGAAGTAAGTGCTGCAGGTTTCACCGGAGCAAATTGTGATAATTACAAGAACCATAAAACAGGAAATATTAATGGTATTTATTACTCAATTCAGGGTAATATTTTGCTTGGTCAACTGGTGATTGATTCGATGGAATCAAGATTCAGAAATGCAGAAGGTGATCTGGCCTGCCGGCTGATGGCTGCGCTTCAGGGAGCGAAAATGGTTGGTGCTGATACACGGTGTACTACCGATGGCACTTCCTCTTTGTTTGCTTTCATTAAGGTTGCCCAACCCACCGATAGTTATGGAAATCCTTCTTTTTTTCTGGGAGTGCGAACCCATGACAATGCACACATTGAGCCGATCGATTCATTACAGAGCATCTTTGATGCACAGCACCTTTGCGAAACGACCACTGTTTTTGAAAACCGGAAAATCGATCTGAAAATATTTCCTGATCCTGCCCGAAATGAAATCGAAGTGAGGTTTGGGGAAGCACTCATCGGTGCGTTGTTTGTGATTTCTGATCAATTCGGAAGACCTTTACTTCATGGCAATGTAAGTGAAGTCAGTCAAAAAATTGATATTACAAAACTGGCTTCTGGTTTGTATGTTCTCCAGGTTGGTCAAGCAAATTATCAGCGATTTCTAAAATACTAAGAGGTTTTTATCTAACAAGAATGAGTGTTTCCAAGACTTGCACTTCTATCATTATTGATGGGATTTTTTTACAGAAGGCAATCGATAAAACCATCGAAATCTATACTGGTTTGAAGCCCGGACGCAGATTCTACAAGCCTGATTTGTTTTCAATAGTTGGAAATATTTTGGATTGGTATGATAAAACCAAATCGATAAAAAAAACCATCCATTGTCATGTTTGGCTGAGCTCAGCTTTTCATATCGAAAGCCGGGTAAATATTTCACCGGTAAAAAATTCATTCAGGACGGCAAATGGCAATCTGGTAAAATTTGTTTTTGAAAAAACCACCCTCATCGGTCCGGCATTGCTCGATCAGCTTGAAACCCTGGTACATGCCGGTGACGTGGTTCTTGTGGCCGACGACAGAATATATGAACCTGCACTGGATGCACTTTTTGACAAGGGATATACCATAACGGTTATCATGTTGAACGAACGCGATGGGAGCGAAATGATAACTTCATTTAATTGGGGAGATATAATTTATCCTCTGGGAATAGCAATGGGAATGGAAAAGAATGAATTGTAAAAACCAGAAACCGATAGATGTTAACTATTTTATGAATAAATCCTTGTTAGTAATCTTTTTGTTTGTTGCGGCTCTTACTTCCTGCAAGAAAAAAACGCAGGATATCGATCCGGTTGTTTTACTAACCGAGATTAAAGCC
>CAJBPB010000180.1 GCA_903957365.1 uncultured Bacteroidota bacterium | reverse complement strand
GCTTCTTTTTGGAGATTGAGGTGGTCTTTGAGGATCGGAAGATGATCCCGGAAGCCCTGATACGATTAATGATTGATATATTACTATTTTTACTGAAGATAAATAAATCTGATATTTATCAGAATATCTAACCAGATTTGGAAGTATAAGGATGATTTTGTCAGACCAATAAACGAGTTTAATGCAACTCTACCTGAAACTAAAAATTTTAATGTGCACTAAAAAACTAATATTCCTATGAAACCATCACATCTCATTATTTCATTATTAATTTCTCTATCAGTGACAGCTCAGGAATCTGGCACCTTACTGTTAGAACAGCCATACATGAACAATTCACATATAACCTTCATTTATGCAGGAGATGTTTGGATGGTTGGTCTTAACGATGACGTTATTGCCAGGAGAATAACAAGTACAAGTGCAGTGGAAAGCGATCCACATTTTTCTCCTGATGGAAAATCTATTGCATTTACATCCAACAGGACAGGTAATGCCTGTGTATATATAGTTGGGATAGAGGGTGGAGACCCTACTCGTTTAACATACCATCCATCTGAATCCTTTGTCAGAGGCTGGACAAATGATGGTTCACATGTTTACTATTCTTCTGCCAGAGAAACTGCTCCAGCTGGTCATTTTAAGCTATGGCAAGTGAGCAGGGATGGTGGGCCAGAGACTCAGCTTACTACTCAATGGGCTTCAAATGCAGAATATTCACCAGATGACAAATCAATGGTAGTTGACAAAATTAGTAGATGGGATAAAGAATGGCGCGTGTATAGAGGTGGGCAAAATACTGCAATTAGTATACTCAACATGAGTGACATGAGTGAAATATTGCTCCCAAATGAACAAACAACAGATATAAACCCACTTTGGATTGGAGATCAAATTTATTTTTTGTCAGATCGGGATTCCACAATGAATATCTGGAGTTATACTATAACTTCAAAAAAGCTTGAACAAATTACCACCTTCCGAGGTTCCGATATTAAATCCATGACAGGAAACAAAACACATATAGTTTATGAACGTGATGGTGCTTTTCATTTATTCGAGCTTAGCACCAAAAAATCAAAAACATTAAGAATTGAAGCGACAGGTGATTTTCCGTGGGCTGAGAAAAATTGGGAAGATGTAAGTGAATCAGCGAGTTCAATATCTCTTTCTTCTACTGGTAAAAGAGCAATTATGGAGTCACGTGGTGAAATATTTACGGTTCCAACAGAACATGGAGATGCAAGGAACATAACGAATAGCTCCGGGGCAGCAGATCGCAGGCCAGTTTGGTCTCCACAAGGAGATAAAATTGCCTGGTTTACAGATGCAAATGGGAATAAATATGTACTAAGAATTGCTTCTCAGGATGGCATATCGAATATTAAAGATATTTCCATTGGTGAATCCAAACTTGGATGGGAGCCAACGTGGTCACCGGATGGGAAATATATTGCATTTAATGACGACGATGTTCGTGTACGAATCCTCAATATAGAAACAGAAAAAATTGAAACTATCGATGTTGGAGGTGTAAACATTGAGCGCGGAAGTATGGGCTTAACCTGGTCTCCCGATTCCAAATGGTTAGCTTATTCTAAAACATCGCCAAATAACTTTCAACGAATTTATATCTGGTCTCAGGAAACCAACAAAACCCGGGCAGTTACCAATGAACTTGCTCATAGTGTTTCGCCTGCCTGGGACCTGGACGGCAAACATTTGTATTTCATTTCAAGTACTAATCTTGCCTTGGGTTCCGGATGGGCCAATACAAGTTCAATGATGGCCGATCCAGATTTTACATGTTATGTTATCAACCTTCGAAAAGAAGATGCCTCCCCTTTTGACCTGAGAAGTGATGAAGAAGAATTGAAAAAAGAAAAAGAGGAAAATAATAAAGATAAGAAAGAAGATAAGAAAGAAGAATTGTTAGTTCGGATTGATTTCGATGGAATTGAATTACGAACAATTGCTGTTCCAATGCCGGCAAGAAATTACTATTCTGTAATTGCAGGACCTATAGGAACTTTCTTTATTGGTGAAAACATTAATAATGTGCATGGTGCAACAATACATAAGTTTTCACTGAAAGAGCGTGAAGCAAAGAAATTCACGGAGGAAGCAAGTCAGTTCTCTGTATCGGCGAATGGGGAAAAAGCCATTGCTAAAATTGGTTCATCATGGAAAGTGTTTGATGCAACAGCAGGAGAAGGGAAAGGTCAGGTTTTAAAAGTGACATTGAAAATGCACCTGGATAGACAAGCAGAATGGAAACAAATTTTTGAAGAGGCCTGGCGGTATCAACGTGATTATTTTTACGATCCGGATATGCATGGCAGAAACTGGGATATAGTATATAAGAGATACGCTCCGCTCGTTCCACACATAAAGCATCGTTCATCGTTAAACTATGTGTTAGATCAAATGAATGGTGAGCTTTCTGTTGGACACAGTTTTGTATTCGGAGGAGATTTTCCGAAAACTGAAAATTATCCTACAGGACTATTAGGAGCTAACCTTGTTACTGATAAAGGAAGATGGAAGATCGATCGTATTTTCAACACAGAATCATGGAATCCGAATTTGTCAAGTCCTTTAAGTAAACCTGGAATAAAAGTAGAAGTTGGCAATTACATTGTTGGTGTAAATGGAAAAGAGCTAAAATCAGATGATAATATTTTCGAAGCACTGCAAGGTACCAGTGGTGTGCAAACAATATTAAACATTAACTCGTCTCCGGATTTTGAAGGATCATGGACAGAAACTGTGAAGCCTCTCAGCGATGAGAATTCGTTAAGACAAATAGCCTGGGTAGAAGACAATCGAAGAAAAGTGAACGAATTATCCAATGGTAAACTTGCTTATGTTTGGGTGCCAAATACTACTGATTATGGATTTAGTTATTTCAACAGATACCTGTTTGCACAACAGGACAAGATGGGTGCAGTTATCGATGAGCGCTTCAATGGTGGTGGTTTACTCGACGATTATATGGTAGATCTTTTAACCAGAAAACTACGGGCTGCAATTACCAATGAGGTTCCAAATGGAAAACCGTTTAAGCTTCCTGCAGGAATTCATGGGCCTAAAGTTTTGCTAATTAATGAGCTTGCTGGTTCTGGGGGAGATTACTTCCCCTGGGTATTCAGACATCAAAATGCAGGTAAACTGATTGGTCTGACAACGTGGGGTGGATTAGTTAAATCTTCGATACACTACTTTTTTATTGATGGAGGCGGTATGACCGCTCCTGACAATGCTGTTTTCGACCCAATTAAAAAAGAATGGATAGGCGAAAACAAAGGAATAGCTCCAGACATAATGGTTCGACAAGATGCGAAATCCTTGAGCGAAGGAAGAGATCCTCAATTAGAAAGAGGTGTACAGGAATTGTTAAAGCAATTGGAAGGTATTAAAGAAGATGATATAACACAACCTGCGTTTTCGAAGCCTGGCAAATTAAATTAACTAAAATGCATTTAACAGCAGCAAAGCCAAATTAAAACGCTGGCTAAGTTGTAAAACGTTGAACGAAATCCTTACCCTGCACTTTAAATGGTAATTGGATTAGGTTTTGGTAGAGCCAATCCACACTTGGCTGTTTGGCAAACATAACATTTTCATTTGCAGGCTTAAAACTTATTGCATTTCTCAATATTTAGTATTTTTGTGACACGAAATTTCAAAAAAGCCTAAAGAATTTGCTTGTTACCCTTTGCGTCCCCGTGGGTGGGGACGCTTTTTTTATTTTCTGTAAATCAATTACTTATTTTATGACCACCAGAAGAATAAATTCACCCTAATACAATTAATGATTGATATAATACTATTTTTACTGAAGATAAATAAATCTGATATTTATCAGACTATCTAACCGGATTTGGTAGAATACGGATGATTTTATCAGACCAATAAACTAGTTGTGCTTCATTATAAAAAACAACCATATGAAAAATTTAATCTTTATCGTACTGGCATCTGTACTTCTAATAAATTGTAATTCAAATATTGAAGTCGACACCAAACCTAATAATCCTATATATAATTCAGAAGTTGAAGATAGAATAGAAAGGGTTTTGAATAATTTACAAGTGGCGACTGAAGTTGATGGAAATTTTGAATCTAAAACATTGGAGGAAAGAATGGCTTTTTACCATACACCAGCTGTAAGTATTGCGATAGTCAACAATGGTAAAATTGAATGGGCTCGCGGATTTGGTAAATCAGATTTAGAAAGCAATACGTCAACTGATATTGAAACAATGTTTCAAGCAGCATCTGTTAGTAAACCGATTTTTGCATTGGCTATTATGAAATTAAAGGAAAAAGGTATTATTGATTTAGACAAAGATGTAAACACATATCTAACTTCTTGGCAAATACCTAAAAACGGAGATTGGCAACCAAAAATAACTTTGCGTCATTTGTTAAGTCATACAGCAGGATTAACTGTCCACGGATTTCTAGGATATACAAACAGTGAAACATTACCAACAATTCAGCAAATATTAAATGGTGAAGAGCCTGCAAATTCAGGAAAAGTGATGGTTGACATTTTACCAGAAACTAAATTTAGATATTCCGGAGGTGGAACTGTGGTTGCTCAATTAGCTGTAACTGACTTAATAAAAAATCCATTTCCTGAAATTATTGAAGAAGAACTTTTTCAGCCTTTAAACCTTAAACAAAGTACGTTTAGCCAACCTTTACCAGAAAAATTTAAATATAAAACCGCAACCGCATACCCATATAAAAATCAACCGATTAATGGCAAATATCATATATACCCCGAAATGGGACCCGCTGGGTTATGGACTACACCAACTGAACTTGCAACTATTATGATTGAAGTTCAAAAAGGGTTACAAGGTAAATCTGATTTTATAAAAAAAGAAACTTTAGAGGAAATGCTTACTCCTCAGGAAGTTGCAAAAATTATTGGAATTGGATTTATGCTTGAAGGCCAGAATGAATCTGCCAGATTTACACACAGTGGATGGAACGAAGGTTTTTTAAGTACTTTTAAAGGGTACAAAAATGTTAGTAAAGGTGTGGTGATTATGCTAAATTCAAACGAGGGATATGGCATTATTGACGAAATAATGAATTCGGTGGCGAAAGAATATGAATGGCTTGATTATCTACCTAAAGAGACCGAATTTGAATCTATCGATGAATCAGCGTTAAAAATAATTGGAACCTACGGAAAATTCAAATTGGATTATATTAATAGAAAATTATTACTCGTTTACCCCAATCAAGCACCTTTGGAATTAAAGAAAACAAGTGATGGCATTTACAAAAACGATTATTTTAATTTTGAAATAACAATCAAAGGCAAGCAGTTGGAATTAATTCAATCAGGAGAAACAAAAACTTACGATAAAAAATAACGAAAGCACAACAGCTTTTTTGCAAAAGCGGGTGCTTCGTGCTTCAATGAAAGTGAAGTGCTAAATTCAAGCGTTGTGCATCTAATGAAGTTTAGTACAAAAAATCCCCGCCTTCGCAAAGCGGCAAACCGCTGGCATTAATTGTAAAAAAAAAACAACTAACAGAAATTTAAATCAAATAAATGAATAAACTGAAAATATTACTATGGTTTTTACTTTTGAGCATCTCTACATTTGGACAAGTTGACAAAGCATCGGATTTGTATAAAATCATACAAGAAAAAGACAGCCTTCTTTTTAATATTGGATTCAATACCTGTAACATAGCTCAATTTGAAAATCTGGTAAGTGAATATTTTGAGTTTTATCATGACCAGGTTGGTATAACAAGTTCCAAATCTGCCTTTATTGAGAGTATTCAGAACGGACTTTGCAAATTAAAGTATAAGCCAAGAAGAGAATTGGCTGAAAACTCGATGGAGGTTTACCCATTAGAGAAAAATGGTGTTTTATATGGAGCAATTCAAACCGGAAAACATAATTTTTACGCCATTGAAAACGGCAAGCAAGAGTATTTAACCAGTGTTGCAAAATTCACCCACGTTTGGATCTTAGAAAATGGAAGTTGGAAATTAAGCAAAGGTTTGAGTTACGACCACAAGGATTTTGAAAAACCAATTGATGAAAATGTTTTGTTTACCGACAAAGGCGAAACAGAGCGTTGGTTAAAACAAAAACATATCCCGGCATTAGGTATAGGTTATATTAATGAGGGTAAAATTGTTCAAATCAGCGTATTTGGTGAATTAGAAAAAGAAAAACCCGCACCATTAAATACGATTTGGAATATAGCTTCAATGACCAAGCCTATTACCGCAATGATCACGTTAAAACTGGTGGATGCGGGTAAATGGAGTTTAGACGAACCTATTTATAAATACTATGTTGACCCTGATG
>CAJBPB010000179.1 GCA_903957365.1 uncultured Bacteroidota bacterium | reverse complement strand
GATCTAAAAATAAAATAGAAAATGGCCATGCCAAAAGCAATCGCAATGAATACGATCAATACCGAGGTGAAATTCAATCCAAAATGTATGGGAGCAAATATCAAAATAGAAAGCGGTTTGATAGCCAAATTAAAGGGATTCACAATCAAAATTTAAACATATGATTTGTATTTAAAGTAACACTTCTTAAATTAAACGTTTCTCATCTTTCAGTTGTTGAATACTTATAAATCAACGAATTCAAATGAAAAAGATTCTAAAATTAGAAATAATGTTTCTTGAATACACACCAGTTTTTGGGTTGCAATGTGATAATAGAGTCATGTTTAATGCTGGTAATTGTATTATCTATTGATAGTCAATCATATAATCACTCTATTTAGCATTCTTCTAAATTAAAAAAATTGAAAGAAAGGAAACAATATAAGTTTGTTTTCTCAAATCATGTAACGATAAAAACATGGTTACTTATCCTGTTATCATCCAATCCAAAAAGGATTTATTTTTTCCTGCATTTCTTATGGTTCGAGAAAAAATGATGTAATAGCATGAATATCTTGCTCTCAAATATTAATAGCATGTTATAAAATACTGCTAATGTGATTATTAGTTTTTCAGCAGCCCACAATTACCCTGAGTTCTTAGTCCATTTTAAATAAATCAACCTGATTCATAAGGCAAATAAAGTGTGCTATCTTGTTTCCCCAATATCTTCGTTCCAGATTTCAGGATTCTTTTTGATAAAACGTTGCATTAGATTTTTACATTCTTTCAGATTCAGATCAATTACCTCCACGCCATGTTCTTCCATAAATATGCGTGCTCCCGTAAATGTTTCCGATTCACCAACGATCACTTTTGGTATTTTAAATTGAACGATTGTTCCGGCACACATATAGCAAGGCATTAAGGTTGAATAAATTACACAATCTTTAAAGCTACCTATACGTCCGGCATTGTTCAAACAATCCATTTCGCCATGCAATATCGGATTATTTTCCTGAACCCGTTTATTGTGACCCTGCGCGATCATTTCGTTGTTTTTCACCAAAACCGATCCGATAGGAATCCCACCTTCCTGGTAACTTTTCTTTGCCATTTTGATGGCCTGCATCATAAATTTGTCCATAAAAGCATTTTTTTTGGTTTTTCGGAAATTAAAACTCTCCATATTACAATTCAAGTTTTAAACTGGAATCTTACATTCATTAAAAAAACCTCCTCCGCATATTTCTTTCCAGAATGGACAATCTTTCAGTAAATGATCTTTTCTATGGTTTTGTCATCATAGGGAATTTTATTCAGATTACCATTTGGCATTTCAAAATTACAATCAAAATGATTGAATGGTTTTATTCCCAGAATTTTGATTCACTTTCTATCTGATGATAGTAATCGAACCCTGTAAATGCAATTGTTTTATTTCGTTCAGTGAAAGATAGAATACTTCACAGGTGTAAAAGTAAACCCCGTCGACACATTCGGTACCATTCTCCTTGTTTTTGCCATCCCAATTGATTTCCGGATCGGCTGTTTCGAACATTACTTTTCCCCAACGATTGAAAATGACCATATTAACCGATTCGATGATTGCTTTCGGATTGGCTGCCGGATAACCAACCGGACGGAACAAATCGTTGTACTGGTCCGCATTCGGTGTAAAAACATTGGGCAGTTCATAGGGTGGACAAGCATCAAAATCAATGCAGGCAATGTTTGATTCCAGAGAGGTATTTCCATGGATATCGACCGATTTTATATAATAACACCCGACAGTAAAATCAAGATTACGGTGCAGATAAGTGGTGTCGGAAATGGTAAAAACAGAATCAATCATGGTAAAACCCTCTTGTCCGGCCGGTCTGTAATAAATCAGGTATTTTAATAAATCATATCCGCAACTATCCGGCAACGGGTTCCAATGCAGCAAATTCTCTACAGTCTCACAATCGGTCGATACACTTAAATTTGCTGAACATGGAGGAACATTGTCCAAAGGCACACCACAGGCAATCTGAGAATAATTTATGATCGGACTAACAATTCCCGGCACTGAATATCCTCCGATGGTTTCGACATAATAACAATAAGATTTTTCATTGATTAAATCATGATCAATGAAGGTATTGAGTTTCGAAACGCCCACTTTTACATAATTATTCTCTTCTGCCATTTTCCTGTAAATAATGGCACTGTCGTTGATCCAGGGCACTGATGCATTCCATCGTAAGGTAAGCTGACCATCTGATGGTATTAATGTTAGAAACACTGATGAAGCTTTGTGACTGCTTCCAATCGTTCCAACGGTCGAACTGCTGAGTGTGATATCATAAAAATACTGAATCCCGTTATTGTTCATATTCACCGATTCATCAAAGTACAAGGTATCGTTCAATCCCGATCCTGTAAACACCATCTGACCTTCTCCTGACTGGCTTTCGTATCGCTTCAGCGTATAAAAATAAGGTCCGGGAAACTGTATTGTATCCAATTCAGTTGGCTTTGACCAGGCAGTGATAATATGTCCGGTTTCAAGCGAAATACTGTCATTACTCACATGTGTCATCACCGGCAGATCACGTTTCAGACTTGCACAGATTTCATTGCTGGCAATACTTTCAGCACCATCCTGAAATACGGCAGTAATGAGATAGCAATATTCAATTCCCTGAACAAGTCCTTCACCATCGTCATCATCACGAAACTGCAGTTCCGATAACCCACTGATATCATTAATTAATCTGAAGCCAGCAGATAAAGGTACACCTGTCTGGCATGGACCAGGAGAAAAACCTGAAGCACCACTTTTTCTGTAAATCTTGAAACCAACGGCATTCTCACAGGAATAGGTATCCCAAACAAGATCAATTCCCGTTCCGGAAGCTGTTGCAGAAAGCAATGCAACAGGTGGTCCGATCACCCTTATCTGAACTGATTTCAAACTGGTAAGACTCACTACGGGATGTATATCACGCGCCCTGAACAAAGCAATGAATGGTGTTTTACGCACATGACCGCACGTTGTCTCCCACTTAAAAAAGGTTGTGGCCGTAGGTGTTCCGGTGGCAGGATCAGGATTAATTGAAGCCGGATTTTCACTCATTTCGAAAGGACCACCATTGGCAGTCATACTCACTCCGTTTCCATCAGGATCGGTCGCAATAACAGTAAAATTTAATGTTTCCCCGGCGATTACGCAGGTATCGGTAACACAATTTATTTGTGGAGGATTGTTGCTGCATGCTCCGATAACAATCTGCATATCACGGGTTACAAATCCAATTTTCACACCACTGCGCCACTCTTCCACGATAAAAGCAATATTGTATTCACCTTGTAAAACAGGGGCGTCCCAAACAAGATCGCCGGTAACTGAATCGATCTCAAAACCCGTGGATGCAAGAGGCAATGAAAATCCGGGAATATCAAGTCCGCCCAACCCCTTACAATTGACTAACTTAAAAGACAAACTATCTCCGTCAGGATCAAAAGCAGCAGAATTATGTACGAAAACACTTCCGACACAACCCTGATCAATGGGTGGATTTAACAAAGTAACCGAATTATTATTCCCCAAAAAAGGATTGATAACCAGCTTACTTTCAACATACATAGGCACATTTACCGAGTTTGGAATATTTACCACACCGAAATTACGGTTGGGATCTTCCACGGAAATTGTATAGGAACCTGCAGCCGGAAAAGTATGATCCATCTGGTAAATGTTCAACGAATAGTCATCAGCCAAAGCGTTGAACACAATCCTTGGAATATTTGATCCTGTATTGTCTCCCCAGAAGATCGGGAGGGTAAATCTGGAATCATCAGCCATACTGGGTGTATAAGTGTACATTGTGATTGTAACCTCATAAGTCAGACCACTCTTCCAGACATAGGTTATTTCTGCAGCCCTCTGGTGGGTTGCTAAAACCTGCAAAATACTGATTGTGAATACTATAAAAGTGAAATATATTTTTTTATACATGGTTCTTTTCCCGAAAACCTTTCTGGATTTTCCTTTGCAAATATACCTTATACTTGGATAAACGCAGTCATAACCGAAAGTAATTGTCTGTATGTAGTTAACCAGTTTCGAGATATAAAATTAACGAACAATTGTCACATAACCACTATTGAAGGCAGATTGACCTGAATTATCTTTGAAAATCCTAAATTCTCAAAAAAATTTGAATTTTCCGACTACCGTTCTATCTTTGTGGAATTAAACTACCGGCTATGAAATTCCGAATATTTTTTCTTTTCTTATTGTGTTCAGTTCTCTTTCGTGACGATCTGGTTGCACAATCACTTTCCTCTGACGATTTGTACGCTGATAAAAATAATAAAGAAGGCAGAACCGGGCCTTCTGTAAAGATTTATGATGTGATCGCTGCTCCCGGCGAAATTCTTGTGCAGATAGATGCGCTGAATTTTACTGGTGATAACGGAATGATTGGCGCTATTTCACTTCGCATTGAGGTTGACACCGCCCTTGTTTCATTTCTGGGCATCCTGAACACTACATTATCCGGTAGTTGGATTTACAATTACAATGCAGTACAAAATGAAATAACCATTCTATACAGCGCACCAATAGGTACAGGTTACGACATCAATGGCAAACTACTTGACCTGCGTCTTTTTTACACCGGTGGTTTTACGGCACCCATTCAATTCAAAACCGGTTGCGAGATTACCAATAAAAATCTCCAGACTATCCCCAATGTAAGTTTCCTCCCAGGGAGTATCACTCAGACTGAAGCTGTCGGAACCGCCTTTATTGAAGATGTTCAATGTCTGGCTTCCCAGTCTTTTTCTGTTCCATTAAAAATACAGGGAACAGGCCTCAATAGCGTGAATTCCATTCATCTTCGTGTTTCCTATGACCACACCAAAGTCACTTTTACAGGTTTCAGTCCTGGTACAATCGCCAATGTAAGTGTTAATAACCAAACTGATGAACTGATTATCAACTGGATTGATGATATCAACCCTGTGAACCTGACAAATCTGACCACTTTAGTCAATCTCGAATTCATCTTTGCAGGACAAGGCAATACCAGTCTCGATTTTGAAACGGGGAGCAATGTTCAATCCAATGGAACCATTCTTCCAATGCAATTTATCAATGGTTCTGTTAACCAATTATTTAGTCTGAACCTTACCGCTACACCTGTCAGCGGAGGTCAGTTAACAGGTAATGGGAATTATACTTCAGGATCAGTGGTGACAGTAACAGCGATTCCGGCTGAAAATTTCACTTTCGGTTATTGGTCCGAAGGCAGCACAGTAATCTCTTACAATACTGAATACCAATTCATCATGCCCGAGCAGAACGTATTTCTTACTGCTCATTTTATTGCTTCGACCTATTTGCTAAGTCTGGAAGCAAATCCGGAAAATGGAGGAACGGTCAATGGAGGCGGGAATTATACACCAGGTCAGGTGATCGAAGTGGCTGCAATGGCTAATCCCAATTTTACTTTTACAAACTGGACTCTGAATAATGCTGTTATTTCTACTACACCTGTTTTTAACTTCACCATGCCAGCCGGAAATATTCTGCTGAAAGCCAACTTCACAGATATATTGTATCCCCTTACGCTTGTTTCAAACCCTGAAATTGCAGGTAATCTAACCGGAAATGGTGTTTATATTGCCGGTCAGCAAGTTACAGTAAATGCAACAGCCAATCCAGGTTTTGAATTCACCAACTGGACCAAAAACGGAGTAGTTTTATCTGTTCTTTCTGAATTTACATATGTTATGCCAGCCGAACCGGTTGAACTTCAGGCCAACTTCAATCAGACTTCTTTTTTCCTGACAATGGAATCCAATCCGGAAGGCACAGGAATTCTGACTGGCGAGGGACTTTACGATCCTTTAGAGGCAGTTGAAGTTTCTGCCACAGCCCTGGTTGGCTTTGCCTTTGTTAACTGGACAAATAACGGTACTGTTGTTTCTGTTCAACCAACATTTAATTTTATAATGCCTGCGGCCAATACCATGCTGACAGCAAATTTCGAATTGATTGGTTACACGCTTACACTTACCGAAGAGCCCGAATCTGCAGGAATATTGTGTTGTGAAGGTTATCACCTTGAGGGTGAAATTTTTCCCGTATCTGCCATGGAGGCATCCGGCTTTGATTTTGTCAACTGGACAGAGGATGGAGAAATCATTTCTGCCACTCCTGATTTCAATTATACCATGCCGGGCCATCCTGTCACTCTGGTTGCACATTTCAATCAGACCGGCCATGCGCTCACCATTTCAGTGAGTCCCGCTGGCTCAGGCGCTGTAAACGGAGCCGGGATATATGATGAAGGTGAAACTATCAATCTGTCAGCCGAACCCTATCCGTCTTATGTTTTTGTGAACTGGACTTTAAACGGTGACATTGTTTCTGAAGCTTTACAGTTTGATTACCTTATGCCTGATTTTGATGTGCATTTTATCGCCAACTTCAGTTATATTGGTTTTGAACTTGATCTGCTGTCTTTTCCGACTGAGGCAGGGCAATTGAACGGAGCAGGATTTTATGATGCCGGCGAACAGGTGAACATTTCAGCAGTTGAAAATCCGGGATTTTATTTTCTGAACTGGACCCTTAACAACAGTATTATCTCGAATCAGCCTGCTTTTGTTTACACCATGCCACCAACAAACACACTTTTACAGGCAAATTTTGTTCCCATGGAATTTACACTCGATTTACTTGTGATGCCTGAAAATTCAGGCGAAGCCGAAGGCGCAGGCAACTACAATGCAGGTGAAATGGTTACGATCATTGCCACACCATCCACCGGTTATGAATTTGATAACTGGACTTTGAACGGCGTTGTGTTTGGCGACACTGAAACATTCACATTTGAAATGCCTTTGAACGATCTTACCCTAACTGCAAATTTCAGTTTGCAGGAATTCGATATCCTCGCTGAATCAAACAACCTTGTTTTTGGTGATGTAACAGGTTCAGGCATTTATGAATATGGAACCACGGCAACCCTTAACGGGATCGCTAACCCTGGTTATTATTTTGTGTTGTGGACTGAAAATAATGAAGCCGTTTCCTATGATGAATCCTATAGTTTCACTGTAAACGCTGACAGAACGCTGACCGCCTATTTTCAGCAATTTTCTGATTGTCCGGAGCCCGTTGCCCTGGGAACACTAGAAATTTCTGAAAACTCGGCCACGTTAATCTGGTATCCTTCCGATGAAAACAGTACATGGGATCTGATCTGGGGAATTCATGGTTTTGATCCGCTTACAGATGGGAATTTAATAAGTGCTCTGAATAACAATATTTATACGCTTGATAATCTGCAAATTAATACCACCTACGATTTTTATGTCAGAACAATGTGTGGCAGCAACCTATACAGCAGCTGGGCTGGTCCTGAAGTATTCACAACCCTTCTGACAGAGATTGGTAATATCACAACAAGTAAAAATATGGTGATGTTTCCAAACCCATGTCATGACAAGCTTACCATCAGGTTCAACAACACTTTAATCGATGACACCCGAATCAGTATCATCGATCTGAAAGGCATAATAATTTATAGCAATTATGATTTGTCCGGGAATGAGATAACCATTTCCACTGCTGGTTTAAAATCCGGAATCTATTTTGTTCAGGCAACCAGAGGAAACAATAACATCATTGAGAAATTATTGATTTACTGAGTGTTGACTTTGATACATTGAATGTTATCTGATACTGAAATATTTTCACAAATTGCATCCTGAACTTCATCTCAAAAAAAAACAGCAGAGGACTTCTCCCCTGCTGTATCTTTATAATTCAGTATTAATTACAGTTTGAATTTGGCAACGAGGTCAACCACGCGGCTTGAATAGCCCCATTCGTTATCGTACCATGACAATATCTTAACTGTTTTACCCATAACCATTGTGGCAGATGCATCGAAGATAGAACTGTGTGGATTATGGATAATATCACATGAAACGATTTCGTCTTCAGTGTATTCCAGAATTCCCTTCATCGGGCCTTCAGCAGCTTCTTTCATGGCTGCATTCACCTGTGCTTTTGTAACTTCTGTTTTCAGATTTACAACAAGGTCAACCAATGAACCTGTAGGTGTAGGAACGCGAACGGCCAGACCGTCAAGTTTGCCTGCCAGCTCAGGAATTACCAGTCCGATAGCTTTCGCTGCACCGGTGGTTGTAGGAATTTGTGATAAGGCGGCTGAACGTGCACGACGCAGATCTTCGTGTGGTCCGTCTAAAATAATCTGGTCATTGGTATAAGAGTGGATGGTGGTCATCATACCGTTTTCAATTCCAAAACGATCGTTCAGAACTTTGGCTACAGGTGCAAGACAATTTGTTGTACATGAGGCATTCGAAATGCATTGATCGGTATCTTTCAGGTCGTTGTCATTCACACCCAAAACGATGGTAGCATCGATCTGGTCTTTGGAAGGTACACATAAAATAACTTTTTTAGCGCCATTTTTCAAGTGGTCGCCATAGCCACCTTTGCTGCTTTCCTTAGAACGGAAAATTCCTGTTGCTTCAACAACAACATCAGGAGTAACAGCCCATTTGATGTTGATCGGACTGCGTTCAGCGGTTACACCAATTCTTCTGCCATTTACGATGATAGCAGTTTCATCAAATTCAATTTTGCCGTTGAATTTTCCCTGGGTTGAATCATATTTCAATAAATGTGCCAGCACTTTGGTACTGGTGAGGTCATTGATCCCGACAATTTCCATATTGTCGCGCTCAGAAACGATTTTGAAAACATTGCGCCCGATACGGCCAAAACCGTTGATGGCAATTTTAATTTTTGACATACTTCAAATTTTTAATTAGGATAATATTCTTTAAGGTCAACTTTTTGTCAAATTGTAAAGATGCGATTCATTTTTTTCAAATTTACTACAAATATACCTAACTTCGATTTAAAAATAAAGAGGTTATGAACGAACCCTTCAAGTCGAAAGCGCTGGAAGCTAATCTTGCAGAAACCAGATACAGAGACATTTACATACCTGACGAACATCTGAAATTTATTCAATTATCGGATGGATACTATGGTATAAAAAAACGCGCAAACGATTGCATAACTGAATACCATCACCCCTTATCGAATAAAAAATTCGTCATTGAGGAACTGCGTGAAATATTAATAACGGATTTATGGTTTTACACAAAAAGTGAAATCCCGAATGATGCCCTGCTCATTCCATTAGGTATGCTGGGTAAGCTTCTCAATGAAAAACTCCATACCTCATTGAGGATGGTTGTGATTCGCACCTTACTCGAATTCATACAGTTGATACTTCAGAAATCGCCTCTGCACCGCAATCTTATTCCAGCTTGTATTGAATATCTGTACGAAGGTTTCCTGTCGAAAGATTATTGTTTCATTCTTTCCACAAAATTCTTCGTCCGTTACCTTCCCGAAGCATCCAAAGATCCTGAATTTAAGTCTGAAATTATCCAACTGACAGTGCAGATATTCAATCAGAATTTTGACTACTGGCAGCATATTTCCGCCATTGAGGACTGGCTTCATCAAAGAGAAACCATTTCCGGATCAGAAGCCTCGGAAACGATCAAACATATTGGTCAGCCTTATTTTGCCGGACTGAAAGAGAAACTTAAAACCATCGGTACATGGGACGATCTGGTGAGCCAGTTGCCCACTTATGATGAAATTGCGGAGCGATTTGCAGAAACTACCAATTCTTTTGAATTATTCATTAATAAATTTCATTACGTCTTTTATCTGTTGCATCTTGAAGGGATGTCGATTATCCGCGAACGACTTATCTGGAGCCTCGACAAAATGATCAGGCAGGCTATGGATGAACTGAAACAGGATGAAATTGCTGATTTTATTGATTTGATTTTTTCGCTGAGTGAGGAGCTGAAGCTGGAACATCGGTCTGCTGTTCTTGATTTTCAGTTGACATTGGGCATGAAAGTAATCGATCTCGATGAAACTGAGCACAAGGAGCTTGTAAACCATTTCGAAAAGAAACTTATTGGTTTTGGTTTCACGAGTCCGGGTATGGTTTTCGTTGATGAAGACTGGCAGTTGAGTGTAAATGAAAATCACATTAAAAATATCCGGGTGTGGCTTCAACTGATTGAATATTCGCAATCTGTGATGGAAAAATTACTTTCTTCCCTGATTGTGAACCTCCGGCTCGGGGGTATTTTTATCAGCGATACCGATTTGTTTCAACGTGAAATAACCAAGATACTTAACTCTAATATTGCACCTTACTACAAAAAGGTTAAACAACTTACCCGTATTTTCCCCGTTTATTTTAACGAAATAGGCGCCGAAGGTGAGATACGTAAGGTGACAACCACAATGGATGAGATTTCAGGACGACAGGACAGATTAATTCATTTCCTGAGGAAACAGGTCCATACCGAAAGCAATAATACGCTGATCGATCTGGCACGAAGGATTTTCCGGTTCTGGTACGATGCCAGGATCGAATCGCTCCGTGATGCACTTCCCGATAATGTTTACCAGAGTGTTGATCTGAAAAGCGAATGGTTTGCGCCTGTTCATGCTATTGTAACAGGAATGTGTACTTTGTTGCAAACGGATTCTGATGGCTTACTCGAACTTTCACCAGAATTATTCGACGAAACGCTGCTTAAAGTTGACAACCAAAATCAACGTGACCGTGAAAGGCTTCATGATATCCGGAACCTGTATTCATACCTCCGTGAAAAATACTCATTCGAAACCGTTAATATTATTTCATTGCTCAGGAAATATCCCTTTATCAATGATGTTGACATCGAGAAACTGGATAAGGCTCTGAAAAAGAATGACTTTGAACAATCACTCCGCTTGATTTATGGTTTCATGGACAAACTCAAAAACATTATTTTTAATCCGGAAGAAAGTGAAAGTTGGGAAAATATTTACCACAAACGTCATATTGCTATTGGTATTCCTTCGATGTATGGCGTGTACAGGGAAAATAAATTTGAAGCGCTTGGACTTACATTCCGTCTGGAAAAAGTGGCTACACGACTCATGGAAAAAGTGGTGGAGCATATCAATCTGGATTACATTTCAGCCAAAACACTGGGAGAAATCAATGTGATTCTTGAATATTTTCGCGAAGGTCTTGAACTGGATGGTATTACCAACCAAAGCTTCAATTCAAATTTGCAGATGCTACGCTTCAGTCTTACCTCCCGAAGTTTCTCATTTGATCAGTATATCAACATTTTTCAATTTCTGGCTGAAGATGTCAAACGATTAATCATCAAGTATTTTTTAAAATCTTACGAATATCCACTCAAAATTGTTATTCCACAACTATTTGATTCACAACAACAATTGACTGAGAAAGAGAGTTTCAAACTGATAAGTAAAAAATCTGAGGAATTCCATCGTGATGTAATTACGGAAGCTTTTCTTGTACAACCGCTCGACAATTTTATCTCACGCATACTTCAATCACTTCGCAGTATGTCTGACCGTCTCGATTCAAATCTCATAGGTGACATCATGTCATACAATTCAGATCTGGTAATCAGTCCGTTAACCGAACGAACTCCAAAAATGGACAACCAGGTTTTTCTTGGAAGTAAGGCTTATCATCTGAAAAATCTTTATCTGGCCAACTTCCCGATTCCTCCGGGATTTGTAATCACATCCGAGGTTTTTCGCCGGAACAATACCATAATGAGCCTCAAGGAGTTGCGCAAGGAATTGCACGATATGATCCGGAAAAACATTCATCACCTTGAAAAGTTAAGTGGCCGGAAATTTGGTAATCCTGAACGACCCCTCCTGTTTTCAGTTCGATCCGGGACAGCGATTTCTATGCCTGGAGCCATGGATACCATACTAAATGTTGGATTAAATGACGAACTTGTTGAGGCAATCAGTAAAAACACACAGTTCAGCTGGTCAATATGGGACTCTTACAGGCGCTTTATTCAGAGCTGGGGCATGGCGCATGGTATTGAACGCGATGTTTTCGATTCGGTCATGTTCGATTTTAAAAGAAAATACCATGTCAGGCAAAAAGTAGAATTTGACCCTGCCGATATGAGGTTTATTGCATTTGCATACAAAGATGTGCTCAAAACCTATAATGTTCATTTTGAAAACAATCTTTTTGAGCAACTCATCACAACCATCAATATGGTCTTCGAATCATGGTCATCCGAAAGAGCCTATGTTTACCGCCGGCATCTGCAGATTTCCGACAATTGGGGAACCGCTGTCATAGTGCAGCAAATGATCTTTGGAAACCTGACAAGCACTTCTGGAACGGGTGTTGTTTTCACACAAAACCCTCAACGTGAGAGGCCTGGCGTGCATTTGTATGGCGATTTCACCATGCGAAGTCAGGGAGAAGATATTGTTGCCGGTCTTGTAAAACCATCGCCGGTGAGTGAAACACAGCGAAAGCAGGATAATATCAGCGCCCCATCATTGCAATCGACCCATCCGGCTATATATAAAAAGATTTATGATCTGGCCACCAAACTCACCGAAGAGTATGGGTACAGTCCGCAGGAAATAGAATTTACTTTCGAATCTGACAAGGAAGATGATTTTTATATCCTTCAGACACGTGACCAGGACTTGAAATCGGAACACGAAACGGACACATTTATTCTTACACCGGAGGAGATGACCGTTGCCGGACGTGGCATCGGGATCGGAGGCGGATCGTTGAACGGAATCGCCGCTTTCGACGAAGAAGATCTCGAAAGATTGAAAAAAGAATTTCCGGATAAAAAGATGATTCTGATTCGCCCGGATACGGTTCCGGATGATATTGGAATGATCTTTATCTGTGACGGACTGATAACTGCCAGAGGTGGTGCAACATCACACGCAGCCGTGACTGCAGCTCGTCTGGGAAAAACCTGTGTCGTAAACTGCAGTGGATTGCTGGTTGACGAAGCGAACAGAACCTGCATACTTGAAGACAAACTCATTCAATCGGGTGACCTGATTTCAATTGATGGAAATTTAGGTAATATCTATCTAGGGCACCATCCGATTGAAAAATCATCTTTTGATTCGGAGTACAGGTATTGAGCGGTAGGAATGATCAGGGTATTAAAGTAAAATAGTATAACTGATTAATCAGCAGGGATCAGACCAAGGTTTTGAGTAAGATAATATTCATTTATCAATTATGATTCGCCAAAAAGAATAATATCAAATTCACAGAAATAAACAAGTGAATAAAACAGCACTTATTTCTTCCTCGATTTTTTAGCTTCCATTTCAAGATATTCTTCCAGAGCCATCGTCATTGAGGGGGCTGTTTTGGTCGGGGCCATAACCTGAACTGAAAATCCGGATTCAGTAATTGAGTCAACCGTTGACTGACCAAACGCGCCAAATATCTTTTCGCCCTGTTTAAATTTCGGAAAATTCTTCTGCAATGATTTAATACCGGCCGGACTGAAGAAAACAAACATATCGTATTCGTCAATCTTAATACCTGACAAATTACTTGCTTCTGTGCGATAAAGTATTGCTTTTGAATAATTTACCTTCGCCTGATCAAGCAAATCCACCATACTTTCCTTATGAATGTCGGAGCATGGTAAGAGATATTTCTCGTCCTTATGCTTGCGGATGATTTCGATTAATTCAGCGAAACTTTGCTTTCCATGGAAGATTTTGCGTTTACGGTAGAGCACATATTTCTGAAGGTAAAATGCAGTTGATTCAGAAATACAAAAGTATTTCAGGTTTTCAGGAACATCATAGCGCATTTCTTTTGCTATACGAAAAAAATGATCAACAGAATTACGACTGCTTAAAATAACAGCAGTATGATCAGCTAATGAAATACGTTCCAACCGGAATTCCTTGGCTGTAACCCCTTCAATCTTAATGAACTTATGGAAGTCTATCTTCACATTATACTTTCTACTCAACTCACCGTATGGGGATTTCTCCTTGTCAATCGGTTCAGGTTGCGATACAAGTATTGACTTTATTTTCATTCTAAAAGTTATTAATTTCTGGCTTTAATCTTTCAATAGACAACACCCAATTACAGATCAATGTTTAGGATTTATCAAAAAACTTTAAAAAATCTGAATTTATGCTATTATTTTCTTGCCATTATTCCACCCGTTCCCCGTTCGAAAGCATAAAAAATATCTTGGTTAACACAATCAGTGGCATAATTTCAAGGGCACAAAGGTATAAAAATAAATACAAAATAGAAAAGGGAGGCTGTATCAATCCACTAACAAAACTTCTTATTATTTTGAATATCAACAATATAAAAATTATTCCGAAGCTAAAAAAAACGATATAAATGGATGGATTGTATATCATAACCAGTAACATTGGCAACAATATCAAACCTCCGATTGCAAAAAAACCGATGTGATTGGTCAAGTATCTTGAAGTTTCTTCCGGGGTTTTGAACAGGTATGACAGAAATCGGATCACAAATAATTTGAATGCAAATACCAGACTCAATCCTCCAAATATCTGAAAGAAAAGTATCATTCCGGCTGAACTGCTCTCCGGATAGGATGACATAAAACCTAATGCGTTTTGGACCAATAGCGTGAAAGTGGTGACATAAATAAATACCACAAGAAAAGAAATAAAATTTTTCATCGGATTCCATTCACGTAACATAAGACTCAATCTGGTATTACTAAACAGACAAGACAACAATTGATTGTATTTGCGCGTGGTAAGTCGTTTTAAGATGACAACAAGAATCAAAATTCCCAGAAACAGAAATCCTGACCATTCAGAAGGCCTTATTTTGGCAACCCGAACTGCAGGCCTTATTTGTATTTCTTTTCCGGTATGAACGAAACGCTCTCCAACAAATGTACCCTTTAGCTTACTTCTCTTATCAACATAAAGTTTTGTTGAAGCATCCTCAAAAAATTTCCATGCAAAAACAGGCTCAGTGACAACTGAAGCAGGTTGATTTTGGTAAACGATTGATTGTGTTAGCAGGTCTGTTTGTGTCATTATGCTATATAAATAAATCTTCCTTTGTGAATGCGGTTGCAAAATTAATAATTTATAATGGATATAAAGAACTGCTAAACCTTTATAAATCGATAGTTTGAGACAAACAACAAAAAAAAGCCTGTGTTAATAATTACACAAGACAATAAGAAAACCAGTAATTATTCGGTAAATTTGCCGCCTTAAATGCTTAAAATTCAAATCAGACATGGACTTAATCCAAAGCATCCGTAAAAGAGCGATCGGCACAAATAAACGAATTGTGCTTCCTGAAGGTGAAGAAGAAAGAACATTACGCGCAGCGGATGATGTACTTGGCGAAAATATCGCACAGCTTATTTTAATCGGAAACGAAGCGGCTATCAAAGAAAATGCTTCTCACTGGGATCTGAAAAACATCGCAAAAGCGACCATCATCGACCCAATTAACAATCCAAGAAAGCAATATTTTGCAGATATTCTCTTCGAAATACGCAAAAACAAAGGCTTAACCATTGAACAGGCGCTTAAGCTGGTGGAAGATCCGTTGTATCTGGCAGTATTGTTAATAAAAACCGGAGAAGCAGACGGAGAAGTGGCCGGAGCCAATAACGCAACAGGTGATGTATTGCGCCCTGCCTTTCAGATTGTGAAAACCCAGGCTGGAATCAGCGCGGTATCAGGTGCATTCATTATGGTTTTGAAAGACAAAAAATTTGGTCAGGATGGCGTTTTAATTTTCGCTGACTGTGCAGTCAATCCAGATCCTACTGCACGCGAACTGGCCGAAATAGCAGTTGCATCTGCGCATACAGCAAAATTCATCGCAGGTATCGAACCAAGGGTCGCCATGTTAAGTTTCTCAACCAAAGGCAGCGCAAAACATCCCAAGGTTGACAAAATTGTTGAAGCACTGGCTATCGCGAAAGAAATGAATCCTGACCTACTAATCGACGGTGAATTACAGGCTGATGCAGCCATTATTGAAGCTATCGGAAGAAAAAAAGCGCCAGGTTCAACGATTGCCGGTACAGCTAATGTTCTGGTTTTTCCATCGCTCGAATCTGGTAACATTGCTTATAAACTTGTTCAGCGTATGGCCGATGCGGAAGCAATCGGACCAGTATTACAGGGATTGGCTGCCCCTATCAATGATCTTTCGCGCGGTTGTTCAGTGGAAGACATTGTAAATCTGGTTGCCATTACTGTAAATCAGGCAAATGGTTTATAGTACATAATAATTGCTAAATATCAGAATTATAACAACTTACATAAAGAAATAACAATGAGTGAAACATTAGCAGATTTTACTTTGGGAAAACGTAAGCAGCCCAAAGGTATCATCCAAAAAATCGGTGTAATTGGTTGCGGTGCAGTGGGTCAGGAAATTACAATGGCAATATCTGGTAACGGACTGGATGTTGTTTTCCTTGACACTGATGAAAACAGAATCAAAGAAATATTTGAACAGATCGGTTCACAGCTTGATGACGTTATCAACCACTGGGGACTTACTACCAGCGAAAAACGAGCCATACTCAGCCGCATCAAAGGCACTTCAAATTACGAGGATCTGGCCGATTGTGATATCGTTATCGAAAGTATCAGCTCACGTAAACGCGGAACGAGTATCGAAATCAGAAAAGAAATTTTCAGGAAAGTTGAACAGGTTGTCCGTCCTGATGCCATTATCTCATCGAATATTACCACGTTAATGATTTCAGATCTGGCCGCGGCGTTGAAACATCCTGAACGTGCGATTGGTATGCATTTTATCCTTCCGATACACAAAACACATATCATTGAAGTGGTCAGAGGGATTGCTTCATCAGAAGAAGCTTTTGAACAGGTTGTGAAATTTGCCGGTATGATCGACAAAAAAATCATTCGCCTGAACGAATCTCCCGGAAACATCGTTACACGCATGATCGTTACCACAATCAATGAAGCTTGCGAAATCCTGATGGAAGGTGTCGCCTCAGTGAATGATATTGATTTCGCAATGCGTGAATCATCCGGACATTTATTCGGACCTTTTGAGATGGCTGACAGGATCGGATTGGACAAGATTTTAAAATATATGGACAATCTTTACCAGGAATTCGGCGATAAAAAATACAAACCTTCTCCAATCATAAAACGTCTGGTTCGCGCCAATTATCTTGGCAAGCTTACAGGCAGGGGTTTTTACAATTATCAATCCGGAAAAGCTGTAGATCAAACCGTTACTTGTGCAGTGATTAAATAATAACCAACAAAGAAATCGTAAAAATGAAGATAATAGTATTAAACTGCGGAAGTTCTTCGATCAAATATCAGCTTTTTGAAATGCCATCACGCAATGTTCTGGCCAAAGGATTGGTTGACAAGATCGGACTGAAAGGTGCGTCTATCAAACACAAAAGATCAGACGGTATTGAGGTAAAACTCGAAGGGGAAATTATTGATCACCAGGGTGGAATTGAACATTTACTCGCTATTTTGATCAGCGAAAAATATGGCAGCATCAAAACCATCGATGAAATTGAAGCTGTCGGACACCGTGTTGTGCACGCAGGTGAAAAATATAGCGGTAGTGTTTTTATCACCGATGAAGTAATTGAAGCGCTTGAAGAATGTATCGATCTGGCTCCGCTGCATAATCCACCTAATCTGAAAGGTATTTATGCAATGAAGGAACTTCTGCCTGAAGTGCTTCAGGTTGGTGTATTTGACACAGCCTTTCATCAGACAATGCCTCCAAAATCATTTTTGTATGGAATCCCATACGCCTTGTATGAAAAATACAAAATCAGGCGTTATGGCTTTCATGGAACCAGTCATAAATATGTTTCACAGCGCGCCTGTGACATACTTGGTTTAGACATCAAACAGCAAAAAATCATCACCTGCCATCTTGGTAATGGTGCTTCAATGGCGGCAATAATGGATGGTAAATCATTGGATACCAGCATGGGAATGACGCCAACCGAGGGTTTGATTATGGGAACTCGCTGCGGTGACCTTGATGTGGGCGCTTTACTTTATATCGCTGACAAGGAAGAAACCAGTATTCCTTATACCAATACCCTTGTGAATAAATTTTCAGGTATGGTGGGGATCTCTGGTGTTTCTTCAGATATGCGCGACATTGAAACAGCTGCCAATGAAGGCAACGAACGTGCAAAAATCTCACTGGAGATGTATCAATACAGGGTTAAGAAATATATCGGTTCATACGCAGCCGCCATGGGTGGCGTCGATTTGATTGTCTTTACGGGAGGAATTGGTGAAAATGATACAAACACCCGGACAAAAATTTTAGAAGGTCTTGAGTTCTTTGGTATCAGCATTGACAAGGAAAAATCAATGAAGTCGAGAGGAAAAGAAGAATTGATCAGTTTACCTGAAAGTAAAGTGAAAGTAATTGTTGTTCCAACGGATGAAGAATTGATGATTGCTGCTGATACCTATGAAATTCATGAGAAAATTCTGGAAGAATCTAATTTTTAAAAAATAACCTTGCAGATTTTCAATAATCTGCAAGGTTATAAGGTTTTTTGTGAAAATATTTCCAAAATAAAAACGCCTGATTTCTCAGGCGTTTTTTATTATCACCAACCGGCAAGGCAAATACCTGCCGAGAAAGGATATACCTCTGGTCCTTTGTCTTTGATCCACAGCGAAAAGATTGAATAATTGGCATATAAACTCACAATGCCCCATCCAGCGCGAATACTTGCATCAAGTTTCAAAGGTCGCATATCAAAACCATCGAAGTTCTTGGTAATATTTCTGTCGGAAGAATTTGGACTGCGAAATATCATCGGAAGTGTTTCGTCTGTAGCAGGATCAACCAAAGTAAACTCCTTGTTTGCCTCGTTAAAATACAATTTGCTATGCGATGAAATGCGCCATCCACCAATCACACCCACAGCAAGATGCAGTCTTTCCGAATTTTTAACAGCATTGGTCTGTACCTCAAAAAACAATGGCACAGTGATATACATATTTGTCAGTTTACTCTTTTTTACAGAAACACCTTCCATAAAAAACGCCTTAAAATAAGCTGAATCAGAGGTGAGAAAAACATCGTTTGAGAAACGGTAATTGTTCCATGAAATTCCAACACCACTTACCAATCCAATGGTTTTTGCCCGGTTCAGGGCAATATTCTGTTCGAATAAATTCAGGTTGAAATTGATACTTTTTTCCATCCTCAGATCCAGATAACTATCTTCCTTTGGAAAACTCATATTGAAATCTGGTGTGAGCCAACCATTTACACCCAATTCAACACCGGCCCAATGACCATTGAATTTTACTCTTTTCTCCTTGCACACCTTAACATTTCCGTCTTCATCTACTGTGATCGACCGGCTACCGATTTTAACGCTGGTCGAATCACCATCAATCACTTCAATATTAAGGTTTCCAACCTTCACGCGCACGGTATCACCTGTAGGTGAATCATACACATTTACATTTCCCCATTCGCCGTTTTCAATTTCCGTCTCAATTTCTTCAATCTCCATTTCAATATCTGTTTCTACAGATTTGACCCCTTGTTTGTGATGTACTTTAGAGGCACCGCTTGTTTGAATTTCAAGATTTTCAGTGGCATTTACATAGGCATCACTGGCACCGCTGGCTTCAACATTGGCATCCCGTACTTCAAAATCTTCGGCGAGCAACTTTGATGCCCCGCTCATATTTGTTTCGAGTATATCTGATTTTCCTTTCAGAGTGATTTTGCTTGCTCCGGAAAGTCCGGTTTCCACTTTTTCATAAACCCCATCAAAAATAATATGTGATGCACCACTGGCTTCCAAACTTAAAAAACCTCCTGTAAACTGATTGGCGGTTGAAACAAAAGAAGCCCCCGAAGCATCAATACCTGTGAGTTTTGGCATGCTGATCTCAGCTTTCAGGACCGTTGCCTTGCGATAAGAACCCGATGAAAGTTTCAACTCACCATCTACTACCTTTATCCCCAAATTTTCAAGTAGATTTCCATCTACCTCAACAGTAACCTTTTGCTCACTTGCCTGTGTCAGGATAACTTTCATTGCCCCACCCACCGAGATACGGTCAAATGCCGGAAGCTCAATGGTTTTTTTAACAACATTACCATCACCGGTTTTTTGTGCTATCGAACTGATTGCTATACTGTTAAACATTAACAATAGCAATATACTTTTTAAAATTGTTGCAGTTTTCATGATTTAATTAATTTAACGTTTTGTATATTTATTGATTATATTTTTCTTTATTATTTGCTTTTATGAACATTATGAATATCTGAAGCGCCACTTTCGTTTGCATTCAGGTTTTCTTTTACGTTCACGGTTGCATCGCTGGCGCCGCTTGCTTCAACCAGGGCATTCTCTACTACGAAATCTGCGGCTTTTAAATCGGAAGCCCCGCTTATTTCTGCTTTCATTGTTTTCCCGATACCAGTCAGAGTCAGATTACTCGCGCCTGAGAGTTCAATATCCATTTTATCATAATCCCCCGTAAATAAAATATCGGAAGCACCGCTTGCATCAATTTCCATCTCTGAACCACTGAATTTATTGATGGTTTTCACATCTGTGGCTCCTGAAACAACAATTTCCTTTAAGGAAGCGACACTTATTTCAGCCTCAAGTTTGGTTATATGTTGCATTGATTTTGGTGAAAGCTGTAATTCTCCATCAACAACTTTTACTTCAATCAGACTCATTAAATTTTCATCAGTCTTTATCACAACCTTTTGATCGGCTGATTGTGTGATGAAAATTTTAAATGCTCCACCGGCCGATATGCGGTCGAATGTCTTAAGTTCAAATGTTTTTTCCACAACCTTGCCATTTCCTCTTGTTTGAGACATCAGACTGATCGTGGTTAAACTTAGTGTCATAACTAAAATCAGATTTCTTAATAGTGTTTTCATTTGTTTCGTTTTTAATGATTTGATACTATGACGTGACCAACTGTAAAAAAGTTACAGATGATTTTTTCAATGTCAATTCAAACCTTTAAATTTTGATCAAAAACTTTCGCAGACAATTTATAATGACCATCCATCGTTAGTGTGGATAACCATTTCAACAAATTGGTGTAAATTTGTCGGACAGAAAATCTTTTTCAGATTGAAGAAAACCTATCGTTTTATTTTAAAATCTTATCTGGGGCCTTTCGTAATGACTTTTTTCATTGCGTTATTTATCCTTTTGATGCAGTTTTTATGGAAATATATCGACGATCTGGTTGGCAAAGGTCTTGACGCTTACACAATTAGCCAATTACTTTTTTACGCAAGCGCTACTTTTGTTCCGATGGCCCTGCCACTGGCTGTATTGCTTTCCTCCTTAATGACTTTTGGGAATCTGGGTGAACATTATGAGCTTGTTGCCCTTAAAGCTGCCGGAATTTCTGTCTGGAAAATTATGCGCCCTCTGATTTATCTTTCTTTTTTACTTAGCATTCTCGCTTTCGTCTTCTCAAACAACGTACTACCTGTTGCCAATCTCAAATTTCAATCACTTCTTTATGATGTTCGTCAGCAAAAACTCGCGTTCAATATCAACGAAGGTGTGTTTTACAATGGCATCAACAATTATATCATCCGTGTGGGTGAAAAAGCAAAAGATGGACGTACCATTTATGATGTAAAGATTTATGATCACACCGACCGTCAGGGAAACATCAGTGTGACTACTGCCAAATCGGGTATTATGGCAATGAGTGCCGATCAAAAGAGCCTTATATTCACACTTTTCGATGGCTATTCATACAATGATATTGTAACCACCCGAAACTTCAAGGATTTCCGTCCGTTTGAACGGACCGAGTTTTCAGAGCAACGGATTAAATTTGATCTTTCAGATTTTGACCTCGCCCGAACACAGGAAGATCTTTTTAAGAGTCATTATACCATGCTGAACACCAAACAACTGGATATTTTTATTGACTCGCTTGAATTGAAATTTGCTGACCGCAAAGTAAAATACAATGAGAATTTCATCAAGAGGTTTCAATATCTTTCGTCGATTGATACCACAAAAACCAATGCGAAAACCAGAAAAACCAGTGTCAAAAAAGATCCTGTGAAAGCCACTTTCAAAGTTGTGGAGCTACCCAAATCCAAAGAAACGAAATGGCCGATTCTGGATAATTTCGACAAAACCGACCAGACTGAAATTGTGGATCTTGCAATGACTGCCGGAAGAACCACCCGGGATAATATCGTTTTCAATAAAAATGATTTTAATTTTCAGGCAGAGAACATCAGAAAACATGAATGGGTCTGGCACAAAAAATTCACATTGTCCTTTGCCTGCCTTATCTTATTTTTTATCGGAGCGCCCATGGGTGCCATCATCCGAAAAGGAGGGCTGGGGCTGCCCGTTGTGATATCCGTGCTTTTCTTTGTGATCTATCATGTCACAAGCATTTTTGGTGAAAAAGCAGCCAAAGTCGGAGATCTGGATATGTTTTTCGGCGTTTGGCTGTCATCGATCCTTCTGTTGCCTGTTGGCTTTTTTCTCACGTTTAAAGCCACCACTGACGCACCATTACTTGATGCCGATAGCTGGCGTAAAATGATTAAGCGGATCTTTAAAAAAGACAAACCTTTGGCCCGACAATCATGAAATTTCTGTTTTTGTGCAATAAATCGCCATGGCCTGCACATGAAGGTGGTCCGATAGCCATGAATAGTCTCATTCAGGGATTACTGAACGAAGGTCATCAGGTTAAAATTCTTGCTGTAAATTCGGATAAATACAATGTCAGGGAAAGCGATATTCCCATTGAGTTTTTAAACAAAACTGGCATTGAATTGATTCACCTGAACCTGAATATAAACCCCTTACATGCTTTTTTTAATCTGTTCACCAGCAAATCTTACCATGTTCAGCGCTTCATCTCGAAAGCGTTTGACAAAAGATTAACTGCTGTTTTGCAGCAGGAAGTCTTCGACGTGATTCAGTTTGAAACGGTATTCATGGCGCCATATCTTGGCACAGTGAGGAAATATTCACAAGCCAGGGTAATACTCCGTGCGCACAATATTGAGCATTTAATCTGGGAAAGACTCGCCAAAAGCACGGTTAATCCAATCAAAAAATGGTATTTACAACACCTGAGCAACACGCTTAAACAATACGAACTGAACATTATCAATACGGTTGACGGAATTGCTGCCATAACAAAATCGGACGCAGACTATTTTAAAAAGCATACTGAAAAACCAGTAACCGATATTCCTTTCGGCATTGATCTGAACAAATACAAACCATGTGGCAATAGCCCGGCAAGCCCTTCTCTGTTTCATCTCGGCTCGATGAACTGGATTCCAAATATTGAAGGAATCAAATGGTTTATTGATAAAGTATGGCCAATTATAACCAGGCAGCACCCAGATTTGAAATTGTATTTAGCCGGACGCTATATGCCTGAATGGCTGTTGAAAACTCATGTGCACAATATTGAGATTGTAGGAGAAGTGGCAGATGCCAAGCAATTTATCTGCTCTAAATCCATCGCCATTGTGCCATTGCTTTCAGGGAGTGGTATTCGTATAAAAATCATTGAAGCGATGGCTCTTGGCAGAGCAGTTGTCTCAACAAGCATTGGAGCAGAAGGAATAAACGTCCGGAACGAGATTGACCTGCTGCTGGCCAACGAACCTGAGGCATTTGCCAGAGCCGTTCATCAGCTGGTGACCAATCCCCGGCTTACAGCTGAAATGGGCGCCAATGCAAGAATCGGCATTGAAGGAAACTATGATAACAGGATGATTGTCGGGAAGTATTGTGAGTGGATTGGGATTATTTGAAGTATTCCACCTAACCCTTAAACGGTGGGCTAATCTAAAAATTCCATTTTTAAAACACCATTTTTTAATCCGTTTACTCTTTCAATACTTTGAAAAAGCCCCTATTCTACAACTGACATTCTACAAAATAAAACGAAATAATTTTTACTTGTATTTAGAAAAAGAAAAAACTAAATTTACACCTTAAATTCAGATGTCATTTATGTGTCAGGAATTTCATACCCATCACAACGAAAAGTTGAACCTACAACGAATAATTAAACATGTTTATTAACCTTTAAGTATTAACCAATTAATTCAATCTATTATGAATTACTTTATTAAAAGATCATTCGCAATTGCTGTTGCCGCTCTGACAATCATGAGTTTCACGCAATGTTCATCCTCAAAAAAAACTGCACCAACTGTCGCAGGAGAAACCCTGGTTGAAACCTATTGTTCAGGACCAGAATTCCAATCAAACAAAGACTTTTTCAGAGCCAATGCCATTTCTGAAAGCATGGATCAACAGGTTTCACGTCAGAAAGCGCTTACCCAGGCACGTGCTTTACTTGCACAGCAACTGGAAGTTACACTGAAAAATGTGACAGATGCCTACGTTAATTCAACCTCCGGCAACAATGTCGAAAACCTCGAACAACGTTATGAAGGCCTTACCCGTGAAGTAACAAACCAAAAACTCTCCGGTACACGCACAATCTGCGAAAAAACGACCAAAACACAGGCAGGTAATTTCAAAACTTATGTTGCTGTCGAGTTATCAGGTGAAGAAATTCTGGGAGCCATGAAGGCCAAACTCAGTGGCGATGAGAAACTTCGCATCGATTATGACTACGAAAAATTCAAAAAAACATTTGAAGAAGAAATGAGTAAAATGGAATAAATCTTCCTTTTACATGAATCGTAATTCACCGGTTCATTCATTTTATCATCAGTCTGGACCGGGTTCGTGGGGCAATAGGTTTCGTTTCATTACCCGGTCCTTGCTGTTTTATTGAACTTCAATCAGTTGCTTACTTTTTGATGAAATAAATTTCAAACGATGTATTCTGTTATGCCAAAAATTCTTCCCAATTTTTTGATTTTTCTTATTGTACTGCCTTTCATGTTTTCCTGCACAACAATCCGTAAAACAGAAGCTTCAACACCTTTGACGAATGATACTTCACTTGTTTTGGCTGATACCATTGACAATTATAATTACCATAACGACAGGGTTACAGGCAGTTTCGACCTCCCTTCCTGGCTCGATTTTTCAACTATAAATCCTGTTTCAGAGGAAATATACACTATTGGCATCTCTGATCCGGGCCTCGATCCGAATACGGCTTATAACCAGGCTGTTTCAAGATCAAAACTTGTTACTTCCTTATTGATCGCATCTAAGATCAGCGACTGTAAAGAAATTTATACCAATGAAACAGGTAAAACAAATCAATCGGATAATGCAGCAAAATTTACACGTTTTCAGGTAATTAAAACAAAATTGGTAACGGATGATTCACAATTTGAACTTATCGACAGCACTACTTCCCGTTATGGTGAAAAGATCGTTATATTAAAATATCATAACAGTCCGGGGTCGCCAAAAAATCCTGAAATCATTCAATCAAATATTGATGTCATGCTGGCTGAATACAATCTTAGAACCAAATTTCAGGAAAACAGATATTTCGATTGTGTCCACAAAATTACTTCACAGGAATTCACTGAGGAGGCTTCCTACCGCTTGTATAAAGTGGATGAAATTTCGGATATTGTTTCGACTTTTAACAATCAATCAATCAATTTTAAAACAGATACATACAAATACCTGTTGCAAGATGCAAGTCAGGTGCCTGATTATCCGGTCAAAACGAAACTTTATTACGGATTATGGAAAGCCGTCTTCGAATCGATAGTCTTACAACTTGCAAATTCAAACGCGCCTTCCAAATATGCCATGCAAACAATGCGGGATGATTACATCAATGAAAACGGAAATAAGAGTCAATCTATTGACCAACAAATACATACTATTGATTTCTCCGGAAAAATCACCCGGTTATTTATCAGCGAGAATGAACTGACACTTCAAATAGAAAAAACAAAGCCATGAAAAAGTTATTGTTCTTAGTTGCACTCCTCTGGATTGCAACAGCGCAGATTTCGTTTGCGCAAACCTATGAAGAATACGTTAAACAGCAAAACAAGCAACTCAACGACTTTAAACAACAACGTGACGAGGGATTAAAAGCACTTCAAAAGCAATTTGATGACTTCGTAAAAGAAAGGAACAAGGAATACGCTGCCTTTCTAAAGCAAAACTGGGAAAGTTATGAGGCTTTCAAAGGGAATATTAAACCTGCACAACCCAAACTTCCAATTATTCCGGCATATACACCTGAAAAACCTAAGATCGATCCAGTAAAACCAAAAATTGATACAATACAAAAACCAAAGAAACCTGAAATTGTACCTGCTGAAAAAGAGCGGGCAAAAGAAATTAAACCGGTGGCAGTGATAAAAGCCAAAGGATTATCAACTGCCGATGCCCCTATGCCGCTCATTCCAAGAAGCCTTACAATACCCATGGATATTCAGGCCTCAAACAATACACAAATCGATTTTTACGGACTCAAACTTGGTTTTGAAGTTGATGCAGCCTTCCGTCAGATTAAATTGACAAGCCCAAGCGAAACGGGTGTTTCCAATTGGTTTACAAAAGCTTGTGCTACTGATTATCAAATTATTACCTCACAGCTTCTTGATTACAAATCCAAATACGGCATAAATGACTGGGGCACATTTTTGCTCGCAAAGTCAATCGGAGAAAAACTCTATATGGGTGATAACGACAACAGCCGGCTTTTTAGTTGGTTTGTGATGTTGCAATCGGGTTATGATATCAAACCTGGTTTGCAAAATGAAAGTATTATCGTACTTCTTGCGATCACAAATGAGGTGTATGAAATGCCTTTCACTTATTTCAATAGCAAGAAATATTATATCCACCAAGGTATTCCTGGCGGAAAACTGAAAGCATTTAACGGCAGTTTCCCAGACGCTGAGAAAGCACTCGACCTGAATTTTTATAAAACACCTAAATTCGCTTCTAAGCCTGGTGTTAAAATACTGAAATTCAATTATAACGGAAAACCTTATGAATTCAAATTCGGCTATGACAATGGCATGGTTTCTTTTTTAAACGATGCCCCATTGGCTGAGATTCAGGTATATTTTGACGCATCTGTATCAGGTTTTCTTAAAGAATCTGCTGAAGCATCACTGGCGCCAATCCTGTCTAATTTTGAGGAAGCTGAAAAGGTGAATTTCTTGCTTAGTTTTGTTCAGAATGCTTTTGTTTATCAAACAGATGATCAGCAGTTTAAGAAAGAAAAATTCATGCTTCCTGATCAGGTAATTCATTATCCGGCCTGCGATTGTGAAGACAGGGCCGTTTTGTTTGCCTATCTTGTCCGGTCACTCGTCGGACTGGATGTAATTGGTCTGGAATATCCAGGTCATATTGCCACAGCCGTTCGTTTCAACAAGGATCAGCATGGTGATTTTCTGATGTATAAAAACAAAAAATTTATCGTTGCCGACCCAACTTATATCAATGCTCCATTTGGATTGACAATGCCTGATTATGCGGCCACTTTACCAAAAATGATAGCGATTAGCAATCGTAATGTACTGAATAACAATGCGATTGAATTCTGGTTACAGATGAATCAATATGGTGCATTCCGCGGAAATAATCTGAATGATTTTCTGGTTGATGACAAAGGGAATTACTATCTGACTGGTTATTTTACCGATGGATTCAAATCCGGACAAGTTGCATTAACCGGGAAACCAGGAAAGCGGACAGCATTGATCGCAAAATTCAGTCCTGACAAAAAGCTGATTTGGGCCAGTGCCGGCCAGACTGGCGAAAATACAACCGGTATGGCTATCCAACTCGACAAACAGGGATTTCCGGTAATAGCAGGTAGTTTCACCGGCGAACTGGTCATTGAGGGTAAAAAAATCACTGCGATAGACAACAAAAATGATGTTTTTATTGCACGATTCAATCCAAATGGAAAAATACAATGGTTATCAAAAGCTGGTTTAGATACCGTTAATCAACAACTGTTTTTATCTTACCTGACACAGTTTAACCAGAATGGAGAGCATATCCGCACGGGTGTTTTCAACGAAACCAATTCGAGCCTAAATGGATTGTACCTCAACGAAAAAGAAGAGTATGTTTTCGGTGGAAGTTTCCAGAATACGACCGGATTAGGCTTGACAACAAAATCATTCGCTGCCGGCAACAATTTAAACATCGCCGAATTACTGCAGGTTGAGAACAAACGTCTGATCAGTAATAACTACGAATCAGCTATTGCGGGATTGTTCGCTGCCATAAAACTCATCAAGAGCGATGGCATTGTTTTTCCGGGAAGCGAAGCCCAGAAAGCGCTGGATATAGCCAATCCGAAATTTAAAACTTCAAGTCCGAATGTGTATGCCAATATCGGAAAAATCAGTATGGTTAAAAACGCTGGTAACATTATCGAAATCAGAACAGCAAATGGTGTTCCGGTAATGTTTGATAAACTGAAGGTTGAAGATAAATCACAGGTTAAAATAACCACCTTATCAAACGAAAATGAACAAATAGACGTTATTTCAAGGGTCAAAGTCGGGAAAATGGTGGTTTGGTATGACCTGAATTATATTCGTCTGGATAAAAAAACCGGAAATCTGATTTTTGATTACGATTCTGACCACACTCAGGCAACATTGAATTTGAAAAAAGACATTTTAGATTAATTTGAACAACGATCGATGAAAGTTGATTGTTCTTAAACATAATAGTAGAATTGAAAAGTTATTAATCAATTTATAAAAATGAAAATGAAAAAATTAGTGCCAACCGTGTTGATAATCCTGCTGTTTTTAGCTTACAAGCCGATTTCTGCGCAAATTGACAAAATGAAAGATTTGATGGACGACGAAATGACAGAAGAAGAGGATGGTATGGCTACCCTGCGTTTTTTTGACGCTTTAGACGGAAGCCCTGTTGGTGACGCCACGATTGCGATTGATGGAATTGGTGAATTCACTTCAGACGGAATTGGGAGGGTTCGTTTTGAATCGCCGGAAAGTGATGCTGTCTATGCTTTTCAATTTTCGAAAGAAGGCTATATTACTGCTGATTTTAGTTTTGAAGTTATCGTTGGAACAATATTCTATAATCGTTTCACTGTATCACCCATTATTGATATGGGTAGCATTCGTATCGTGCTGGAGTGGGACCGCAGGCCCGATGACCTTGATCTGCACCTGCAGAAAACCGGAAGTTACCATATTTCATTCCATGATAAGATTGCAAGTAATGATGGAATGGTCCGCCTCGATCTGGATGCAATGAAAGGTTATGGTCCTGAAACTATCACCATCAAAAATGTGGATGACAATGCTGAATATCTGTGCTACGTGCATGATTACAGCAATAAAAACCATCCTAAAAGCAAAACATTGTCCAGATCAAAGGCACGAATTCTGGTTTATGGGGAAGGACAACTCCTGCATATTTATGAAATGAATGAAGTGCAGAGAGGCAACAAGTGGAATGTCTTTCGATTGGTGAAAGGACAGTTTGTCGTTGAAAATGAAGTGAAGAGAGTGAGATAAGTGGTTGGAAGTCGGAAGTCGGAAGTTGGAAGACAGAAGTGGGAAGTCGATTTTCCGTTTACTACACGTTTAAATTAACTCCATTATTGCATTTTGGAAAACAAAATGTTTTTTAAGCTTGACTTTAGATTTTAACAAAATTGCAAGCCTTTAAAATTAATATTCCCTATCTTTGATACGGGACGGAATTTTTGTTCCTTTATACAAGTATTTTATGTTCGATATTATTTTTCAATTATCTGAATTTCAATCAAATAACATACCATTCGTACTTTGCACCATCATCGAATCTGTTGGATCAACTCCAAGAAAAGCTGGAGCAAAAATGCTGGTTTTTGCAGATGGCAGTAGCAAAGGAACAATTGGTGGTGGCGCGATAGAACAGAAAGCCATCGAGGATGGAGTACAATGTTTAAAAACAGGTAAACCGGTAAAAATTCGTTACCAGCTCGAAAAAGATCTTTCGATGCAATGCGGTGGTTCGGTTGAGATATTTTTTGAACCATTTTTATGCAAACCTGACCTATACATTTTCGGGGCAGGACACGTTGGGCGTGAAGTGGGATTTTATGCGGAAACGGTGGGATTTAATATTCATTTCGTCGATTTCCGCGCCAATCTTAAAGACAATCTGAATATACCGAATGCGGTTTTTCACGAAGGAAATTTTATTGAAATAATTGATAATCTAAAACTTAACTCTGATTCGTATATAGTCATTGCTACTCCTTCACATGAATCAGACAGAGATTTGGTCCTGAAACTTGCCCAATACAACCTCGCTTATATTGGATTGATTGCAAGTAACCGTAAGGTAGCGGTAATACAAAAATACGCGATCGATAATCAAATACTTACGGAAGATCAACTGGCTAAAATAAATATGCCCATCGGAATTCCCTTCAGGGCTGAAACACCAAGAGAGATTGCCATTAGCATTGTTGCAAAACTCATTGATGTAAGAAACAGTAAGTTAGTATAACATCAATCAATGAAACCAATGATAAAAATCTATATGAAAGAATTTTACTATAAAACGTTTACAATGATGCAAAAAATATCATTTGTGAGTATTCTTATCGTAAGTACAACTCTTTTAATTAGTTGCAATAATTCAGCACAAAAAGAAAATAAAACGGTTGCATCGACACCCGTTGAAAAAGGATTAAATTTCGCTATGCAGACAAAAGCTGTGTTAGGAAAAGCCCTGATGAATGCGATAAATACGAAAGGAACAGAGAATGCCCTCGCTTTTTGCTCATCCAAAGCTTATCATTTGACTGATAGCGTTGCCCTTTCAATCAACGCGGATATTAAAAGAGTTTCAGATAAAAACAGAAACCCGCTGAATTTTGCTAATAATGAAGAGTTAACTTATATCGTAAAAGCGAAAGAACTTCTGATAAAAGGAGAAAAAGTGAACCCTCAAATGACTGAAACAAATACTGAAATGATTGGTTATTATCCGATAATGATGGAAAACATGTGTTTGCAATGTCATGGAACAGCTGAAACAGAAGTTTTACCAAACACATTGGAAAAAATAAACTCAATTTACCCTAACGATAAAGCGATAGGTTATAAATCAGGTGAATTGAGAGGAATATGGGTTGTAAAAATGAAAAAGTAATTGTAATTCTCAAATCCAATGGGTTTAAAAATTAGGGGCATCAATATATTTTTGATTGATTTCAAAGTCTTTTTTTTTTGCAAAGAAATATAACATTATTTAAAAACATTAGGAAATTCCGGCACTGAATGAATTCTAATTCTATATCTTTCATACTTGATAATGAGGTTTTTACAATCGATTGGTCAAAATCCCTTTTTCCACCTTCCACGACTGTTCTGCAGTTTCTTCGGTCAATTCCAAAGCATACAGGCACAAAAGAAGGATGTGCCGAAGGCGATTGTGGTGCCTGTACTGTAGTATTGGCAGAATTAGCGCCAACTAATGACAAACTTATTTACAAAGCCGTTGATGCATGTTTGCTTTTTTTACCAGCCTTGCATGGTAAACAATTGATTACCATTGAAAATCTTGCCAATAAAACACCACTTTCAACTGAATTACATCCTGTTCAGCAGGCCATTGTCGATAACCATGCCAGCCAGTGCGGATATTGTACTCCGGGCATCGCCATGTCAATCTTTGGTTTGTATAAGTCTGAAAAAAAGCCGGAAAGAAAAGATATAATTGATTCACTTGCAGGAAATTTATGCCGTTGCACCGGTTATGGTTCCATTATTGACGCTGCTAAGGTGGCCTGTAAAACAATAGAACAAGATCAATTTTCAAGCAATGAATCGAAAATAATCGATGCATTGAAAACGATCAATGAATCAAAAGATGCAATTGAATTAACCGGCAAAAATCAAATTTACCTGATTCCTTTTTCCCTGAAACAAGCTTTGAATTTCAGAAAAATATACCCGGATGCAATTATAGTCAACGGATCAACCGATATTGCAGTCAGGCAAAATAAAACTTCAGAATTTCATCAGCAAATACTTGATATTTCATTTGTTAACGAACTCAAACAAATCGCATCCCAAAAGAATAACTTTCACATCGGTGCAGGGTGCAGTCTGGAAGATTTCAAACAATTCGTTCATACGCAGTTTTTTGAATTCAGTCCCATCGTTGACCATTTTGCATCCTTACAAATAAGACATGTGGCGACAATTGGTGGAAATATCTGCAACGCCTCCCCTATCGGAGATCTGATCCCGATGTTATTCGCATTAAACGCACAGGTGAAAATTGTGAGTTCTGATAATGAACGCATAATCTATCTGGAAGATTTCATTACCGGTTACAGAAGCATTAATCTGAATAACAATGAATTGACATTTGAGATAATCATTCCTGAAAAGGATAATAATTCATTTTATTTCGCTGAAAAAATATCTACCCGCCGCGATCTGGATATTTCAACACTTAGTATCGCAACGAAACTAAAATTATCACCTCAGGGTATAATTGAAGAAATCAAATTGGTTTATGGTGGTTTGGCAGCCAAAGTGAAAAGAGCGGGATCATGCGAAGAATTTCTTATTGGCAAACATTTTACTTCACAGAATTTGATTGAAGCTTCAAAATTGATTTCCAATGATTTCACACCCATCTCTGATGCACGTTCTACATCGGAATACAGACTTGAAGTTGCCGGCAATTTACTGTTGAAATGTTTTTATTCCATTCGCGTCAGGATGGACAAAAAGATCGTGTTATGAAGACTGAACTAAAACACTTCCCTCACGAAAGTGCCGTCAGCCATGTGACAGGTGAGGCAAAATATGTTTCGGATATTCAATTACACGACAATCTTTTGTGGGGACAAGCTTATTTTAGCCCGATTGCACATGCTTTAATCAAAAAATATGATTTATCTGAGGCATTACAGACCGAAGGAGTTGTTGATATTCTTGATTTCAGGCGTATTCCCGGTATAAATCAATTGAATGCGTTTACGCATGATGAGTTTTGTCTGGCTGAAGATAAAGTAACTTTTATCGGACAAGTCATTTTTCTTATTGCTGCAAAAGATCGTGAGACCGCAATTGAAGCCTCAAAAAAAATAAAAATTGATTTCGAAGAACAAGAGGCTATCCTTACCATTGAAGATGCCATGGCTGTTGGAAATAAACTCAGTCCTACCCGCAGTATTACAACCGGGAATCCTGACGTTGCCATAGAAACCGCAAAATTTCATATTCAAGGTTCATTAACAACTGGCGCCCAGGAACACTGGTATCTCGAGACACAATCCGCGGTTTGTGTGCCTGGTGAAAACAGAAACATGACTGTTTACGCTTCTTCGCAAAACCCCACAGAAACCCAAAATGTTGTAGCTGAAGTGCTTGGATTACAATCAAATCAGGTTATCTGTGAAGTAAAAAGGATGGGAGGCGGATTTGGCGGGAAGGAAACACAGGCAAATCCAATTGCCGCCTGGGCTGCATTGCTGGCTGATGCAACAGGTCAGCCGGTATTGATGCAACTTTCGCGCGATGAAGACCAGAAAATAACTGGCAAAAGGCATCCATTTCTTTCCTATTATGAAGCGGGTTTTGATGAAAACGGAATTATATCTGCCTACAACGTTGACTTACATGCAAATGCTGGATCATCATTTGATTTATCCATTCCTATTCTCGAAAGAGCAATGTTCCATGCAGACAATAGCTATTTTATTGAAAACATGCGTGTTACTGGTACAATGTGGAAAACAAATCAACCGTCAAACACAGCGTTTCGAGGTTTCGGTGGTCCGCAGGGCATGGCTGTAATCGAAAATGTGATAGATCGCATTGCGCGTTTTCTTGGTAAAGATGCTTCGGAAATACGATTCAATAACTTTTATCAGATACATTCCAGAAACGTGACCCATTATGGTCAAACGGTGAAAAACAATAAACTTCAGCGTCTTTGGAATGAACTTATCAAATCGAGTGACTATTATAAGAGAAGAAAGGAAATTGAACTTTTCAATCAGAAAAGCCATTTCCTGAAGAAAGGTCTGGCCTTAACTCCGTTGAAATTTGGCATCTCTTTTACAACCGCTTTTCTTAATCAGGCAGGCGCTTTGGTTTTGGTTTACAAAGATGGTTCTGTAATGGTAAACCATGGTGGAACAGAGATGGGACAAGGCTTACATACCAAGATTCTGCATATCGCAGCCAGAGAATTCGGCTTAACGATGGATAGAATTACCATCAGTCCGACCAATACTTCCAAAGTGCCGAACACCTCGCCTACTGCAGCCTCATCAGGAACCGATCTGAATGGAATGGCAGTGAAAGATGCGATCAGAACAATAAAAAACAGATTGAAACCATTGGCTTATAAAATGTTATCTGCTAAAGATGACAGCATAAATGATGGTCCACTTATTTTCAGAGACAACTTTATTTATTTGAAATCGAGTCCTGAAATCAAACTCAGTTTTTCAGATCTGATCAGGCAAGCTCATATTGCTCAGATAAGTTTGAGTGCGACCGGGTATTATGGAACACCAGATATTTTCTTTGACCGTGAAAAAGGCAAAGGAAAACCATTTCATTATTATGCATTTGGAATGGCAGTTTCTGAAGTGGAAGTAGATATTTTAACCGGGAATACAAGATTAATACAGACTGATATTCTGCATGATGCCGGGAAATCTATTCATCCTGAGATTGATAAAGGACAGATTATGGGTGGATTTATTCAGGGTGTTGGCTGGTGTACAACAGAGGTCGTCCGGTATGATAAAAAAGGAAACTTATTAAATTGCTCACCTGACACTTATAAAATACCCGGAATTGGGGATTTTCCAGTCAGATACAAGGCTGATTTATTGAAAAATGCAAATAATCCGAACGCAATTCATCAGAGTAAGGCGATTGGTGAACCCCCGTTCATGCTGGCTTTTTCGGTTTGGATGGCCATCAAAGACGCTATCTCATCGGTTGCAAATCACACCAAAGAGCCTGACTTTTCTTTGCCTGCAACAAAAGAGGTAGTGCTTAAATCTATTTCAAACCTAATATAACTATTTTGGTTTACTCAATATTTTGATAAAGAAATAAATGGTAAAAAAGGTCACTACAATGTAGGTTCCAACCATCATTAACAATGCGGAAGTATTCATTTTGCGTAATTTTTGCGGTAAGCCATATAAACAACAACACTGATTCCTGCGTAAAGAAACACCAATAACAGACGGGAGCCATTGACAAAAAGAATAGTCTTCTCAAGTTCATGAATCACATTGGCATCTGTTGCTGAAGCAATCTTTTCATAGATTTCAACATTCGTAATTTTCTGCCATATACCAGGCAGACTACCGATAAATACAACTCCCAGAAAAATTGGGGTTATATATTTAATAATATATTTCGTGAAATTTGGAAACTTTATATCGGCACCCAGATTGATTTCTTTCCAGCCTTTGTCTATTCCGAAAACCCAGGCAAACAGTATGATCTCAAACAAAGCAAAAACGACCAAAGCAACAGTTCCTGCCCAATAATCAAACTCATCAAATACGCCATATTTATAAAAAATAACAGTTGGCAGTCCGAAAACAAAGATCAGCAAGCCAAAAAACCATGCTGATGATTTACGCTTCCAGTTGAATTCATCCATAAAAAATCCCATCACCGGCGTCCCCATTGCAAGAGACGAAGTGATTCCGGCGAAAAACAACAATCCAAACCAAAATACCCCGGCAAATGCAGCCATAGCAGCTCCCCATTGTTCAAATAAGAAAGGAAGTGTTTTAAATCCCAATCCCAGTCCACCAAATTTCGTTAGTTCGATTACTTTATCAATTCCCAGATAACCAACTGCTATTGGTATCAGAATCGCACTACCAAGCACAACTTCAACGAATTCATTCATCCAGCCAGCACTCATAGCATTTAATGCAATATCATCCTTTTTAGAAACATAAGAAGAATAGCAATGTATTGAACCCATCCCTAATGATAACGTGAAGAATATCTGACCAGCTGCTGCCAACCAAACCTTAGCGCTCCAAATAGTTGAAAAGTCGGGCGTCCATAAAAAATTTAACCCAACCGAACCATCATTGATTGCACCTTCAACACCTTCCTTTATAAAAAATGCTTTAATCGCCAGAAACAAACCAAACAAAATCAAAAGAGGCATTCCAATTTTCGCAACCTTTTCAACGCCACCTTCTAGTCCTCTTGATAGTATATAAGTATTCAGTAAAATACATAAAAACCAAACAAATACAGGAATTGTATGTTGTTGGAGACTCACATAACTGTCAAAAAAAGAAGCAACTTCAACCCCACTCATCCCTGAAAAAGTACGTGCAATGCTATGGTAAACCCAGGTTATTGTCCAACTTTCAAGATAGCAATAGTAAGATGCAACAGCAATATTTGTGAATAATCCAAAAACACCAATGTATTTCCAAATTTTTCTATTGTCCATCCTATGTAACTGAAATGGTGTCGCATGATGGCCAAATGCCCCTCCAAAACGACCAATACTCCATTCTACCAGAAGCAATGGAATCCCCATCAAAAGGAAACTTATAAGGTAAGGAATGATGAATGAACCTCCACCATTCTGTATGGCCTGAACCGGAAAACGAAGAAAATTACCAAGGCCGACTGCGTTTCCTGCCATGGCAAAAACCAGTCCAACCCTTGATCCCCATTGCTCTTTATTCATAGTGAATATGTTGAATTATAAAATAAAGATAAAATTCATATCCAATAGTTCAACAAAGTCGGATTATTTTTTGACGTGAAAAAGAATAAATTTCTGCGTAAAAAATATATCCTGTTGAATATATGTATTTTACAATTTTATATTCGAAATTTAAAAAACAAGGTATTCCCAAAATAACCTTCAATTTCAATAAAAATACGATTTCAATTCCGATTGTTTTTGTTTTCATTTTTTCCATTGGTAGTGTTTTTGTTCTGATATAATAAATTACTGAATGAAATATTTTATTCATTTTTGCAAAAAAAATTAATCCAGATGAAATTCACATCCCACTTTTTATTAATAATTGGTATTTTACTTTTGAGTGGCAAAAGTTTTTCCCAGCAATGGGAAGCAGTCAATTCTCAGACAAATTTCATTCTTTACGGAATGCATTTTCCACCCGGTCAAAATGATGTTGGGTACGCCTCTGGCATGCAATATACCTATGACGCGCCAGGTGTAATTGTCAAGACAACAGATGGCGGTCATACCTGGAATGAGATTTTCCCCGGTGTTGGTGAAATTGATGGTTTGGAAGCCATTTGTTTTATTACACCTGATAAAGGATTTGCTGCAGGATGGAATAATTATTTCATCAAAACAACCGATGGTGGAACAACCTGGAATCCAGTCACAGTGGGAACAGATGTATGGTATTATGTTGATATCGAATTTTGGGATGAAAACAATGGAGTGGCCGCTGCAGTCATGAATGCCGGGGGGACTCGTATCTACAAAACCAACAATGGTGGCTTCTCATGGACGATAGGTGGCACATTGCCCTATACAGCACTTGATATCTGTTATGCCGATCAAAATACTCTTTATGGAGTTGGAACAGGCAATATCATTTCGAGATCAATCAATGGCGGACAATCCTGGTCAAACATTTACCAATCAACCGGCATCACCATGGGCGTTCATTTTGCCAACACAAATTTTGGTGTTGTTGGCGGTGAAGATGGAAAAATTCTCACCACAAATGATGGTGGTGAAAGCTGGAGTAGTTTTTCGACAGGTTACCATAGTTTTTATGCGGTTCATGTTTTTGACAAAGACAGCGCGTATGCCGGAGGAACTGATGCAGATATTTACAAAACCATCGATGCCGGTGAAACATGGACACTCGATCACAACGGATCTGGTTCTTCGACCATGTACAATTTTTCCTTTACCGATAATAATACAGGATTTTGCTCAGGGTCACAAGGGACCATGCTGAGAAGGAATGCCCCTATCGCGACGAATTTTAGTGCGGATGAAACAGAAATCTGTAATGGAAGCCAAATCCAGTTCACCGATCTGTCCGTGGAAGCAACAAATTGGGAATGGTATTTCGAAGGAGGAACACCTGAATCATCCAACGATCAGAATCCTGTTATAACCTATTATTATGCAGGCTCTTATGACGTTTCCCTTACTGCTTCGAATTCTGAACAAAGCCAGTCAATCGTACAGGAAAACTATATCAACGTATTTGAGCAACCCCAACCTTCCATTACTGGAAGCAATGCCATTTGCATTGGAGAAACCATTAATTATCAAACAAGTGGTATCGATGGCAACACATACCAATGGAATGTATTGGGCGGTGAAATTGTTTCAGGACAAAATACCTCAGAAATTTCAGTATTATGGACTATTGCAGACACGGGATATGTTATCGTTCAGGAAACAGCGAACAATATTTGTGTTACTTCAGATTCATTAATGGCATATGTGTCTGATTGTGTGGGAATAAATGAATCGAATCATTCCGTTATTAAGGTTTACCCAAATCCAACGAATGATAACTTATTTGTTTCACTCAATTGCATTGAATCCGGATTGTTGACATTCTCTGTTTACAGCCCGGTTGGCAATAAATTATATGAACAAAAGTATTACAGCACCAAAGGGCAGCAAGAAATTACCTTGAATCTGAGCGAATTAAATCAAGGCATATTTATTCTGGAAATTATGCAAGGTAAGACCACTGTCCGTAAGATGAAATTTCAAAAATCAGCATACTAGACTTTCCTTCTCAAACAAAAAACCCGCCTGACAATTGTGTCGGGCGGGTTTTCTATTCGATTTATGTATCAGTTTTTAAACGTCAATCTTTGCATATTTTGCATTGGCTTCAATAAACTCGCGGCGTGGAGGTACTTCGTCACCCATCAGCATAGAGAATACGTGGTCAGCCTCAACACCATTTTCGATGGTTACCTGACGCAATGTTCTGAATTCAGGATTCATGGTTGTACTCCACAATTGCTCAGCATTCATTTCTCCTAAACCTTTATAACGTTGGACATGGATTCCTTTTTCAGTTCCGTCGTTAGACCATTCTTTGGTCAGTGCTTCGCGCTCCTCCTCGTTCCAGCAATAACGCTCCTGTTTGCCTTTACGCAGCAAATACAAAGGCGGAGTGGCAATATATATATACCCCAGTTCAATCAGTTCCATCATATATCTAAAGAAGAAAGTCATGATCAGCGTAGCGATATGGCTTCCATCGATGTCAGCATCCGTCATGATGATAATTTTGTGGTAGCGCAGTTTTTCGATATTGAGTGCTTTACTGTCTTCATCAGTACCGATATTTACCCCCAAAGCAGTAAAAATATTCTTAATTTCTTCACTTTCATAGATCTTATGAGGCATTGCCTTCTCAACATTCAGAATTTTACCCCTGAGTGGCAAAATAGCCTGAAAACGTCTGTCACGGCCTTGTTTGGCCGTTCCACCGGCTGAGTCACCTTCGACAAGATAAATTTCGGCCTGCGCCGGATCACGTTCACTGCAATCAGAAAGCTTTCCAGGTAATCCTGAACCAGACAAAACACTTTTTCGCTGAACAAGCTCACGTGCTTTACGGGCTGCATGACGTGCAGTAGCGGCCAGAATCACCTTGTTCACGATGGTTCGTGCTTCTTTGGGATTTTCTTCGAGATAATTGGACAGATGTTCACTCACAATCTGATCAACAATTCCCATTACATCATTGTTACCAAGTTTGGTTTTTGTCTGGCCCTCAAACTGAGGTTCAGGTACTTTCACCGAAATGATAGCAGTAAGTCCTTCACGGAAGTCATCACCATTGATATCAAATTTCAATTTTGACAGCATGCCGGTTTTATCGGCGTAGTTTTTCAAAGTTCTTGTTAAACCCCTTCTGAAACCAGCAAGATGTGTTCCACCTTCGTGTGTATTGATATTATTCACATAAGAATGCAGATTTTCTGAAAAAGAAACATTGTACTGCATCGAAATCTCAACAGGTACATCGTTTCGTTCGCCTTCGATGGTGATTGGGAAAGGAATCAGTTTTTCTCGACTCTCATCGAGATACGCGATGAAATCGGGCAATCCTCTTTCTGAATGGAAAACCTCAGATTTAAACTGGCCATTATCACCTTTTTCACGTTCATCGGTAAGTGTGATGGTTATCTTACGATTCAGAAAAGCGAGCTCACGCATACGTGAAGCCAAGATACTATAATCGTAAACTGTTGTCTGAAAGATGGTTCCGTCCGGACTAAAAGTAATTTTTGTTCCATTCTTATCAGATGAACCAACCTCTTTTACTGAATATAAAGGTTTGCCACATTCATATTCCTGAATATACTCTTTACCATCGCGAAAAACTTCCGCTGTAAGATGAGATGACAATCCGTTCACACAACTAACACCGACACCGTGCAATCCGCCTGAAACTTTGTAAGATCCCTTGTCGAATTTACCACCGGCATGCAAAACTGTCATCACCACTTCAAGTGCTGAGCGATTTTCCTTTTCGTGCAGTCCGGTTGGGATTCCCCGACCGTTATCTTCCACACTGATCGAATTGTCAGAATGAATTACAACATCGATTTTGTTACAGAAGCCGCCCATGGCCTCATCAATAGAATTGTCAACAACTTCATATACCAAATGATGAAGACCTCTGACGTTAACATCTCCGATGTACATTGCGGGACGCATACGCACCGCTTCGAGACCTTCTAAAACTTGAATATTATCAGCTGTATATTGGTTGGAGGCAATTTCTCTTTTTTCTTCTTCTGTCATAATAATCTTAGTAATCTTAAAAACATAATATCGTGCAAAGGTACAAAAAAAATCATTTTAGGCTGCGAATCTACCCCAATTGATATTGATAGGAGTTATCAACAATCTGAACAAAAAATGGATGATAATTTAGAAATTGTCTAAAATTTATCCTTTGGCATTTTTTTGTGAATTAAGCCCTCATACTTCGTTAAAATCTCCGTCAATAACGCTGCTATTAACGTCAATTTTGCCTCATCTGAGAACTAAATTCTTCAAAAAATTACTCAAAAATAAAATCTAGACAGTTTCTTAGAACCGGACGGTAATACCACCATAGAATTCGACACCATTTACAGGATAATTGTAAAATCGTTCATATTGCCAGTTAAGCAAGTTATTTGCCTGCACAAAAACTTCAAAAGAGTCATTTATTCTATAGATACCGCCGACATTCAAATCGACATAAGGATTTAGTGTGTGAATCGTTTCTGCGCCGGCCAGATAAGTTGAAGCCATTCGTTTACCAACATAATAAAGAGAGGAAGTGAATTTAATTTTTTCATTGTAATCAAACTCACCTGAGATTTTTACCTGATTTACTGGTTTATAAAAAGCTGTTGTCAGCACAGTATTTGAGTATTCGGTATATCGGTAAACAAAATTCAAATTGATCTTTTGATTCAACTCATACCCAATTTCGCCTAAAAAACCAATTACGCTGACATCATCATAAACCACTGAAAACTTATTCGAAAACTCAGATGTTGAATCTGTTATAAAAAATCCTTCATCATCTGTCTTTCGATACTCAACTCCAAAGTTGAAATCAAGTCCAGGCAGAATCAGCGCTTTTACACCACCTTTAAAATCGAGTTTTGTCTGTTGCCAACGCATTGGTAAAATTGAATTCACATATGGATTTTCATTTGCAAGTTTTTGAAAATTAATTCGTTGTGAATTTCCACCGAGACTTGCATAAAATTTCAGACTCTTATTAAGTAAAAACAATCCGCCTTCCAATGCCGGATATAAGTGAATATTTGAGTTTTCGTGTGAATGAATTACAGTGGTGAAACCAATTTTCAGCGCATAAAAATCGCCTGAAAGCTTTACAGAAGGTAAAAGACTCAATTGCAGATTATTCCCAGATTGTATTGTGTCAGAATTGAAGATGGAAACTGCTTCAGCCTCCAGCGATATACTTTGTTTAGCGCTGAATTTTAACCATTTGTATGATTTTTCTCCTTTACCTGCGATTGAAAAATTATGCTCTTTGGTCTGAAATTTATCATGAAAATATTGATAATCAATTCCCAATTCATGATAAATACCCTCAGTTGATTTTGTATTGCTTTGCATGAATGATCGAACGCCAATTGTTTGCAAATTTTGCGTAACAGATTCAAGATCAATATCTGAAGATGGATAATCATCTGGATGGAAACCGTAAAAACGAAGGATTTCACTTTTATAGAATGCCTTGGTTTTCACATTATACTTATCCACCTTATTATCTAAAACAAGATCAAAATTGTTATTCATAAATGAGGAAGGCGCAAATTCCCGCTTGTTCATCCACGATGAATGGTGTGAAATCCCAAGTCCGAAAGCAGTATTCTTTGATAATCTGGAATTATGCCTGTAAACAAAAACCGGAGAAATTCTCGTTCCCAAACCAGCCAGTACGAAATTGTTAAATCCGGTGTGTGATTCCTCTGTTTTGAGGTTAATCGGGGTAATTAATTCAAGTTCAATTTCGCTGGCCAAAACAGTGTCAATCCTTGATACAACAGCATTTCCCATTTCAAAGCTGGTCGTTTCCACTTCAGGTTGAATGTTTAGCTTTTTAAATTCACCCAGACTTGGTTTAAATGAACCAACAATGGTTACATGTTCCTGGTGCGATTGCGCCTGGATGATAGCGCAATGGAAGAAGAAAATACCTATTGCAATTAATATTATTTTGTTGCTATTCAATTTCATAGATTAGTTTTCTTCTCATTCATTTGTTAAGCAAAATATACAAATTCTGATTTCTGTTTTTGATAAGTGTGAAACAATCATCTTACTGTTTTCTTTCACCCGTTTATTTCAAACCTGATAATTTATCCTTTGCCTCTTTTCGCAAATCTTCTCCTTTGTAATTTTCCACGATACTTTTAAGCGTTTCTTTCGCCTGGAAAACATTGTCTTCTTTCACGTAAATATCTGATAACAGTATAAAACCTTTGGCAACCCAATAATCGAAGGCGCTGTATTTGTCGGATAGATCGAAAATCAGCGTTTTAGCTTCATCATAACGGGTATTTTCAAATGAAATTTTTGCAAGAAAATACTTTGATTCAGCGCCATAACTTCCTTTATCATTGTTTGTCACGGATGTCAGTTCAATTTTTGAATCATTCCAGTTTCTCTGCTCAAACATCGATTTTCCGGAGATAAAATGTGCCTGAATCAATTGATTAGATGTAGTATTCTCTGCTCCAAGCAATAATTTTGCTGATTCGATGGCACCTTCATAGTCCCCTGTAAAGTAACTGCTTTTCATTTTACCTTCCAACGCTTCCATTTTGATCAATGGTTGATCTGCAATGGTGTATAAACGTTGATAATAATTTCCGGCTTCTTTGAATTGTTGCCTGTCATAATAGTTACGCGCAGCAATTAAAAGCAATTCATCGGTATATTGATTATCTTGAAAATCAAGTACATATTGAATATTTACAATGGCTTTGTCAAAATAATTTTCACGAAGCAGACATTTTGCCAGAAAGTAATTCGACTGCAGCAAATAGGCCCCATCAGGATAATTTGATAAATAAGATTCAAATGCCTTTTGCGCTTCAGAATATTTAGCCTGTTCATAAAAACTCTCTGACATGGCAAAGGCCAGAGAATCCTGTTCACTGATACTTTCGTTCTGAACGCCCTTTTTGCTGACATAAGAAAAATATTCCTGCAATTGATTCATTTCCATATATATACTTCGTAAAGTATTCAATGCTTCTCTTGATTCATCAGAACCCGGATAATTTTCGACTACTCTTTTTAAGGTTGTAATCGCAAGGTCGTTCTGGTTATTGTTATAGTAAATCAATCCGGTTTTGACGAGTGCTTCTCTGGCAAATTCAGAACGTGGCCGTTCGTTAAATAGCTTTGTATAATTTGCAATAGCAGCCCGTTTATCGTCTAAAACCAGATTCGTAGAAGCCAGATCGTATAATGCATCATCATAATAACCTGATTTTGAATTTGTTTTAATCAGTTGATCCAAAACGACCGTCTTTTCTGAATAATTCCCCAAAGCACCCAAACACAGTGCTTTCTGATAGAGCGCATAATCAATTTCACTTTTTTTCGCCTTCACAACCGCATCATAAGCCTCAGCGGCCTGTTTATAATTTTTTGCGATAAAATAGCAATCGGCAGCCCGCAAACGCGCATCTGCAATTATTTTCTGATCTTTCAGGTAGGGAGTTTCAATAAATTGTCTGAATGATGGTAAGGCCGACGCGTATTCTTTCTGTTCGAAAAATGTGTAACCGATTCCATAAAATGCAAGCGGATAAATATCCAGTTTCGAGGCATCACGCATTGAAACAAATTGCTTGTAATACTTTTGAGCAGCCCAATAATTCTTTTCCCTGAAATAGGATTCTGCTGTCCAGAACACTGATTTGGCCGCCAGTTGATTATCAGTTTTTGAAGATTGGAGTCTGGAATAATAATCTACAGCTTTCAGATAGTCACCTTTTGTATAATATTCTGTCGCCAACGAAAAGGTGAGTTTTTCATACACTTTCTGGAACTCATCTTTGCGGAGTTTCATCTTTTCAAGAGAGGAGAGTGCGGCTTCATAATTGCGTGAATGCAGATAGAGTTTCACAATATATTCTCTGGCTTCATCTTTTCGTTTTCCATCTCCTTCCAGATATTTTTCGAGTAATGGCAGAGATTCATCGAAAATACTGGGCGGCGATTGCAGTGTCATTTGTACATAATTAAATAATGCATCTTCACTCACACCCTTGTCAAAATCAGATTTGTGGGCAGCCAGAAAGGCATTGCGGGCAAATTCAGGCTGTTTTGTTTCGATGTAACAATGCCCAAGATAATAATATGCGTTCTGCGTGAGCGCATCATCCTGTTTTACAACCTTTTGAAAGCTGATAATTGCTTCGTTGAATGCTCCGGTTTTGTAACGGCAGATTGCTGATTGATACTGATCTTCCCTGCCCATAAACCGGCTTCCTCCTTTTTCACTCTGGGCATAATAAACAAGCGCGTTTGCGTAATCCTTTTTACGGTAACAGGCATCGGCAATAATACGTGCAATTTCAGGTTTACGACGTGTTTCAACCAATTGCATTACTTTTTCACCATCGGCAATAATCTGTTCATAATTACCTGATTGATAATCTATCTGCATTTCATAAACAGGAATAATTTTAGCGAATTGCTTGTCATTCTTTACAGATGAAAAACCCTTTGAGGCTTCCTCATAATTACCATTCAGATAATTTATATGGGCAATATAATAGATTGAAGCGACCTGAAAAGGGTTCTCATTTCCGGCTGATACCTCGTAATTTTTCATAGCATCTTCCAGTTTTCCTTCCTGCATCAGGCAATAGCCCAGTTTATAAGAATATTCAACTTGTTCTTCCTGAGATAAAGTTTTGATATCTATTGATTTAAACGCTTCACTTGCTTCTTTCATTTTGTTCTGATCAAACAATGACTTTGCTGTCAGAAATTTCATCCGTGGCATCCATTTGCTTGCCGGATAGACTTCATTGAAGCGCAATATTTTACTGGTTGCATCGGGCTGGTTAAGATAAAGTGCGCAAACAGCCTCATAATAGGAAGCATCAACATAATCCTGTGATTCTGAGTTTGTCAGCTGCGATCTGAATTCTTCAAATCCCTTTTGAGCAGCGGCATATTGCTGTTTCTCAAACAATTGAACAGATTGACGAAAAGTAGTCTCAGGTGTGTCAAAAAAGATTGTTTTTTGAGAATAAACTTGCAATGAAAGCACAGTCATGAAATTAATTATCAGCATGTTAAGTATTCTCGACCCGTTCATTCTATCAGTTTATTATTATTTTGCGAAGTTACGTATTCATTGCTATTTACCATGAACAAATGTATTTTTCGATCATCAGCAAAACGGTTACTAAATCAAAATATTGCAGAAGGCAAAGGTGCATGAATTTTCAAAACCCATAAAACCAAGAATCCGCAGGGCTTGCGCACCACGGATTCTTCACTAACATCCTAAGCGGGATTCTGTCTCTGCAAAAGCAGATGACTGTCATTTATCTGGGTGGTTCGTCACCAAACCACTCTAGCAGCCTACCCACCGGCATCAGACGAGCAATCTTTCCGGTCACAATGTGACTTTCGCCGGCATATTTGGCCTTGCAGCCCATAAGGTTTACCCCTGCCCGAAGTTACCTCCCGGCAGCGTGAGCTCTTACCTCACGTTTTCACCCTTATCCCACCAAAGTGAGACGGTAATTTTCTGTGGCACTCTCTGTGACTTTCCTGTTTCCGGAAAAGCCCCTTCCCGTTAGGAAGTATGGCGCTCTGCGCTGTCCCGACTTTCCTCGTAAGCCTTACAGCTTCCGCGACAGCCGATGTTTCGTGCGTGCAAAAATACATATAAAACGCCCTTGAACCTGCTTTTACCTATTTTTGCCTGATATTTTGAACATTCACTCTTCTTTTTATGAAAGATTTAACCGTCGGAAACGAAGGAAAATTAATACTCAGTTTTACAATACCGATGCTTATTGGAAATGTATTCCAACAATTATACAATGTTGTTGACAGCGTAATTGTTGGCCGGTATCTCGGAAATGAAGCTTTGGCAGCTGTCGGAGCAAGTTTCCCGTTGATTTTTACGTTGATTGCTCTCATCATTGGCGTTTCCATTGGTGTAACGGTTGTAATATCCCAGTTTTATGGTGCTAAAAACCTTGTACAGGTGCGGAAGTCAATTGAAACAATGTATATTTTTCTTTTCATTACTTCTATTGTAATTACGGTAATCGGAATTTTCACGAGCGAGTATATTTTCAGATTGATTGATCTGCCAGAAGATATTATACCTCAGGCTGTTACATTTTTCAACCTCTACGCTGGAGGATTTATTTTCTTTTTCGGATTTCAAGGCACAACAGCAATACTGCGTGGATTAGGTGACTCCAAAACCCCGCTTTATTTCCTCGTGATTTCGGTGCTTGTAAATATTGTCCTTGACATTGTTTTTATAGTAAAATTCGGATGGGGAATCGAAAGTGTTGCTATCGCCACAGTGATATCTCAGGCTGGTGCGTTTATTACTCTTATCTGGTATTTACATCTGACACATCCTCTGCTCCGGTTCAATTTCTTCAGTATGCGTTTTGATACTGCTATTTTTAAAAAAAGCATTCAGATTGGCATCCCGACTGGTTTGCAACAGACTTTTGTAGCTTTGGGAATGCTTGCCCTTTACAAAGTTGTGAATATGTTTGGAACAACCATCATAGCAGCCTATTCAGTGGCTTTGCGTATCGATTCATTCGCGAGTTTGCCAGCGATGAATTTTTCAGCCGCCTTGTCGTCATTTGTTGGACAGAATATTGGAGCCAACAAACAGGATCGGGTGAAAGCCGGTTTGGTCGCCACGCTGAAAATGACCGCCCTTATTTCAGTTTCTGTAACGATAATTACATGGCTGTTTTCAAGACAAATAATGATGATGTTCACAACAGATGCTGCAGTTGTTGATGCTGGAATACATTACCTGTTGATTGTGAGCACGTTTTATATTTTATTTTCAACAATGTTTGTTTACCATGGTGTATTGCGTGGAGCTGGTGACACTGTAATTCCAATGTTTATTACCTTGTTTGCACTTTGGGTTATTCGTATTCCAATTTCCTATATGCTTTCAAACTGGTATGGGCCGATTGGTATCTGGTGGGGAATTCCTTTTGCCTGGGCCATTGGTGCTTCCTTCTCTTATCTTTATTATAAAAGTGGAAAATGGAGAACAAAAAGTGTGGTTAAGTCTAAAGCCGGATTGGAAAATCAAACCAACGACAAAGCATAGAAACTCCTTTGCAGTGCAATGGCAATTCAGTATATTTGCCTGATAAAATAATACCTTATGAAAAAAATATCTTTTATAATGACGTTGGCAATTGTTTCATTATCATCAGTTTATGGGCAGAATGAAGAGTTAAAATATCCGGAAACCACAAAAGGAAATGTGTCGGATGTTTATTTTGAAACAACCATTCAGGACCCATACCGCTGGCTCGAAGATGACAATTCTCCTGAAACAGCTGCATGGGTTGCTGCACAAAACAATGTCACAAACGATTATCTGAAAGAAATTGAATTCAGAGATGCGCTCAAAAGTCGTTTGGAAAAAATATGGAATTATCCAAAACTGGGTGTGCCATTCAAAAAAGGAGACAAATATTTCTTTTTCAAAAATGATGGCATGCAGAACCAAAGCGTATTGTATATGAGAAATAGTCTCGATGCAGAACCAACCTTGCTGTTTGATCCCAACAACTTATCAGCAGACGGCACCATCGCTTTGGGTGGTACAAGCGTTTCGCCGGACGCAAAATACCTGGGTTATTCCATCTCTCGCGGTGGCAGTGACTGGAACGAAATATGTGTGATGGAAATCGAAAGTCGTACCATGTTGAAAGATTCGATTCACTGGGTGAAATTTTCAGGTATTTCATGGTATAAAAATGGTTTCTATTACAGTTCTTATGACGCTCCTGCTGAAGGACAGGCTTTGTCGGGAAGCAATCAGTTTCACAAGACATTCTACCATACCCTTGGTACTGCCCAATCGGATGATAAACTGATTTTCGAAGACAAGGTAAATCCATTGCGCAATTTTTACGCATATCTTACTGAAGATCAGGAATATCTATTAGTAAGTGAATCTGAATCAACAAGTGGAAATGCCCTTTATGTAAAAAAGACTTCTGAAATGGACAAACCTTTTCAAAAAATTGCTGAAGGTTTTGAATTTGAATACAATGTGGTCGATCATCTGAACAATCAGTTACTGTTGGTGACAACGGATCATGCACCTCTCAAGAAACTTGTGCTGATTGATCTCTCAAATCCTTCCAAAGAAAACTGGAAAACCATTCTTGCCGAATCTGACAAGGTGATGGAATCGGTTTCATTGGTTGGCAACAGAATTTATGCAGAGTACCTGGCCGATGCAAATACAAAGGCGTATTTCTTTGACTATGATGGCAAAATGATCAAAGAGCTTCAGCTTCCAACTCTTGGAACGGTGGCTGGATTCAGTGGTGAAAAAGGTGAAAATACTGCTTTTTATGGTTTTACCTCCTTCACTTTTCCAACAACGATTTACAAATATGACTTAACAACCGATGCCTCTGCCGTGTATTCAGCAAGTGGAGTTGATTTCAATCCTGAAAAATTTGTCACTGAACAGATTTTCTTTGAGAGTAAGGACGGAACAAAAATTCCTATGTTTTTAGTCTATAAAAAAGGTTTGGTCAAAGACGGTAGTAATCCGTTGCTACTTTATGGATATGGTGGTTTTAATATCAGCCTTACCCCGACATTCAGCATTTCACGCATACCATTTATTGAACAAGGCGGAATTTATGTCACTGTCAATCTAAGAGGTGGTGGTGAATACGGAGAAGCTTGGCATCAGGAAGGGACAAAGTTGAAAAAACAAAATGTTTTCGATGACTTTATTGGTGCAGCCGAATACCTCATCAATGAAAAATATACAAATCCTTCGAAACTTGCCATCCTGGGTGGTTCAAATGGCGGATTACTTGTTGGCGCATGTATGACACAGCGTCCGGAACTGTTTAAAGTCGCGATTCCTGTTGTTGGTGTGATGGACATGCTTCGTTATCAGAATTTTACGATTGGATGGGCCTGGGCTGGCGATTACGGAAGAAGCGATGAAAGCAAAGAAATGTTCGCTTATCTGTATGGCTATTCACCCTTGCATAACCTGAAAAAGGGGGTGAGTTATCCGGCAACAATGGCAATCACCGCCGATCATGATGATCGTGTTGTGCCGGCACATACTTTCAAATTCATGGCGGAGTTACAGGATAAGCACGAAGGTAAAAACCCTGTAATTGTGCGTATTGAAACCAAAGCCGGACATGGTGCGGGTAAACCTACAACCAAAGTGATAGAAGAAAATACAGATATGTACAGTTTCATTATGTACAATCTGGGTATGAATCCAAAATTCTAAAGACTTAATAAGGTTTTTAAGATAAAACACAACCTCCGGGATAGAGGTTGTGTTTTTTTTTGGAACATTTTTCAGGCAGTTCTGACAGCTGAAATGAATCTGTTATTACTATGAAAATCTAGGTGAATGGAAATATCAGTAAAATGGTTATCCTGTAACAATTTAACAAGTTGATTACCAAATAACTCATTGATTTCAAACAATATACAACCACCGATGGAAAGATGATCTGTAGAAAACTGAATTATTGAACGGTAAAAAATCAACGGATCTTCGTCCGTAACAAACAAGGCAAGGTGTGGTTCCCAGGCCAGCACATTTTGCTGCATCTGCTTTTTATCACTTTCAGTGACATAAGGAGGATTACTCACAATCAAATCCCACTCAGGCAATAAATCCTGGTTGAAATGGATCACATCACATTCGAAAAAAGATACGCCGGCATCCAAAGCATCCGCATTTTTTTTTGCTGTTTCAAGGGCTTTTTCAGATATATCACATGCGGAAACAGAAATTTCCGGTAGTTCTAAAGCCAATGAAACCGCTATGCAGCCTGAACCGGTTCCGACATCAAGAATTCGTTTATAATTTTTGTTTTTCGAAATAGAATCAATTGTCAGCTGCACCAACTGTTCTGTTTCTGGCCTTGGGATCAGCACATCTTCATTAACAAAATAATGTCGGCCAAAAAACTCCGATTGGCCTATAATATATTGGACTGGTTTGTACTGCTTAAGTTCCTTAACAGCAAAATGAATGGTCAGCAACTCTGATTCCGTCAACCGAAAATCTGGTTCTACCGCGAGTTTAAGACGGTCAATACCAAAGTAATGCTCAGTCAACAACAAAACCAACTGTGTCGCTTCTTCCTTGCCATATAAGGGTATAATCTCATTAACATAATGATTTACAATATCCTTTATTCTGTTTGTCGGGACTTTCATGATGCAAATATCTGAATTTTCTTTACTCATAATCAGGGCCGGCAGAATAAGCATAAACCATCGCTGTGACTAAAACCCTATATTTGCAAAGTCATTAACATTTCAGGATTTGCATAAATTCCCAAAGAAAGAACGATTATCAGGAAAAAAAGCTGTAGGAGAACTTTTTAAAAAGGGAAATAATAGCTTTATTTATCCTTTCAAAGTTTTGATTCATAAAAACAATAGTCCGACAGACAGTAATTTACGTTTATTAATCACTGTCCCGAAAAGGAATTTTAAAAAAGCAGTCGACCGCAACCGCATAAAACGACTTACACGTGAAGCATGGAGGCTGAATAAAAACGAAGCCCTTGAGAAACTGGAAGAAACATCTGTTTATCTGGACGTAGCGCTTGTTTATGCATCCAAGACAATTCTCACGTATAAAGAGATAACGCTTAAAATAATTCTAATTTTACAACGTTTAATCAAAGAAAAAGAATAATGAAGTTCGTAATACAACTTCCGGCTCTGTTGCTGGTTCTTTTGGTGCGCATCTATCAATACACTTTATCGCCCTTTATCGGTCGGTCGTGTCGTTATACGCCAACGTGCTCAAACTACAGCATTGAAGCGTTGCACAAACATGGCGCAATAAAAGGTAGCTGGCTGAGCGTCAAACGAATCGCATCATGTAATCCCTGGGGCGGTAGTGGTTATGATCCTGTTCCTTAATAAATATACACTGAATGAGAAGATTTTTCACCTGCATTGGTTTTGTGATACTGGGATTTGTTTCGATACAACAAGTCAATTCACAAACAAATAACAACTTTGAGATATCGAAAAGTATGGATATCTATCTGAGTTTGTTCCGCGAACTCAACCTGAATTATGTTGACGAAATTCAACCTGCGCAATTGAACGAAACTGCCATCAAAGCGATGCTTGAGGAATTGGACCCTTATACCGTTTTCATTCCTGAATCGGAAATTGAAGATTATAAGCTGATGACAACCGGTGAATACGGAGGAATTGGGTCATTGATTCAACAAATTGGTGAATTTGTTTATGTTTCGGAGCCTTACGAAGGTTTTCCGGCTCAAAAGGCAGGACTCATTCCGGGCGATTGTATTCTTGAAGTGAATGGTGTGAATGCGCAGGGCAAAACAACAGCACAAATCAGTGATCTGTTAAAGGGCCAGCCCGGCTCAACAGTTGATGTGAAAATCAAAAGAGACGGTGTGGATGAACCACTGCTAAAAACATTGACCCGTGAAAAAATAAAAATTGACAATATCCCTTATCAGACTGTTTTCGAAAACGGAATAGGATATGTCAGGTTAACCGGATTCACCCAAAAAGCAGCTGCTGAACTGAAAGAAGTGCTTCTGAAAATGAAAGAGCAAAATGAACTGAAAGGTTTCATTATCGACCTGCGAAGCAATGGTGGCGGATTATTAAATGAAGCGGTTGATATCACCAGTTTGTTTGTTGAAAAAGGCGAGCTGATTGTTTCAACCAGAGGAAAAACAGAAGACCGCACTAGTATTCATCGTACACGACAGGCGCCAGTTGATATGAATATTCCGCTAATTGTTATGGTAAATGAAGGAAGTGCCTCTGCTAGTGAAATTGTTGCCGGCGCTTTACAGGATCTCGACCGTGCGGTGATCATCGGTCAACGTACATTCGGTAAAGGTTTGGTTCAGAATGTAGTACCTCTAAGCTACAACACACAGATGAAGGTTACTGTAGCAAAATATTATATCCCCAGCGGAAGATGTATTCAGGAAATTGATTATTCCAGTAAGGCTGAAAATGGTGGAAAAATTGCAGATTCATTGATATCTGCCTTCAAAACCCGTGGTGGAAGATTGGTTTACGATGGTGGAGGAATCCAGCCTGACGTTAAGCTTGAACCATTGCAATTCAGTACTGTAAGTTCTAATCTTTATGGAGGAAACTATATTTTCAGGTTTGCAAATCAGTTTGCACGCAAACATACACAGATTGATAGTCCGGATAAATTTATGATTGACGATTCAACTTACCAGCAATTCATTGATTTCGTAAAAAATGAAAAATTTACCTATACGACTGAAAGTGAGCGCATCATACAAAAGTTAAAGGAGATTGCAGAATCCGAATCCTATCTGGATGCAGTGAAATCACAACTCATTGAACTTGAAACTGAATTGGTCGAAAACAAGCAAAATGACATTCTGAAACATAGGAACGAAATTGAAGAATTACTTAAAATTGAAATAGTTACACGTTATTATTACCAGAAAGGTAAAATTATCTCAGCTCTTCAGAATGATCCTGAATTAAAAAAGGCTTTTGAAATTTTACTCGATCAAAAGCAATACAAGAATTTACTGTCAAATGAATTGAATTAGTTTTCTAAAAACAAGATTCAAACGAATGATTGACGCAAGCCGACAATTTTGGAGACAAACTTTTTTTGTGTTACTTGTATTATTGGGAATGAGTATTCCCTTGTCGCGCTTTGCCATGAGTTCCTTTCAGTTTCTTTTACTGTTTGCCTGGTTGCTGGATGGTTTGTCTTTAAGCGTACTAAGCCGTTTTTTTAGAAAATGTAACCCATTTGAGGCTATATATCAAACAATCAAGTATTTATTAAACCTCATTGCATCAAATATTGTTGATAAAACAGCACTGTTCTGGCAAAATAAAACTGCACTTGTTATTGCATCCATTTTCGCTTTGCATCTTATTGGCCTGATTCACACTTCAGATTTCGAATATGCAATAAAGGATTTGCGGGCCAAAATCCCATTGTTGATTTTACCTTTGATGTTGGCTTCAATGCCACGATTGAGCCTGAAACAAATACATATTTTATTGGTGTTTTATGTTTTGGCTGTTTTTGGTGGGACTATAATCAGTTTAAATGAGTACCTGAAGCAAGATTTTGAAGACATCCGCCAGATATCCGTTTACATTAGCCCTGTTCGATTCAGTCTGAACATAGCCTTCGCATTTTTTATTCTGATTTATTTTATTAAAACCAAATCAAGCTTAAAATTATGGCACCGACTCGCATTACTTCTGCCTATCATTTGGTTTATTGTTTTTCTGGTAATTCTTGAATCAGCCATCGGCATACTCAGTATCTTTATCATTGGATTAGGATTATTCTTTTATAAGATGCTCACCGGAGCTTCCATTCAAGTCAGGATTTTAATGGGAATATTATTGATTTCACTGCCAATTACTGCATATTGGTATATAAATCAACAAATTACAACAATGGTTAAACCACCTGACCTCGATTTTACAAAACTGGAGACACATACAAAATCTGGAAATAAATATCTGCACGACACAATCAATTTTGGTGTTGAAGATGGAAAATATATCGGTATTTATATGGCGACTGACGAAATGGCTGCCGCATGGAACAAAAGGAGTCATTACCAGTTTTTAGGTCGTGATGAAGCCAACCAATTGATTCAATACACTTTAATAAGATATCTCACTTCAAAAAACCTTCATAAAGATGCCGAAGGTGTGAATGCTCTTTCCGAAAAGGATATCAAGCTGATTGAGAAAGGGATCGCGAATATTCATTATGTAGAAAGCCCGAGTTTAAAAACCCGGATTTCAAAAATACTGCTTGGTTACCAACGTTATTCTGAAATTAAAGATCCAAACGGAAGTTCAGTAATGCAGCGTGTGGAACATTGGAAAGCTTCAGTGTTAATTATTAAGGAAAATTTCTGGTTCGGTGTAGGTACCGGTGATTTGCCTGCTGTATTTAAACAGACCTATGAACAGATAAATTCCCCATTGAAGGAACAATGGCGCTGGCGTTCACATAATCAGTATCTTTCAATATGTATCGCTTTTGGCATTTTTGGCGCACTCTGGTTTCTTTTTGCACTTTTCTATCCGATTTTCATTAACCAGCATTACCGGAATTACCTCTTTGCAGTTTTTCTGTTTCTCATGATACTTTCCATGCTGACTGAAGATACAATTGAAACCCAGGATGGCGTTACACTTTTTACCTATTTCACTGCTTTGTTTGCACTCTCTTACCCTCCCGAATGCCCCATGAAAGATGAGAAGCAATAATTACAACTATTCATCTCTTGATTAATTTACTCATTTTATAAACACCACAGATTAGTTTCGCTGATAAAAGTTCACAGATTTAATCAATTCTTTAAACCTCCTTTGGTAGTTTAAAAATCAGGAATCTATGAAATTATCATGTTTTATAAGTTACTTCGAAAGTTAATTATCAATGAATCAGTGCCATTAATGAGGCGAATAGTTATAAATAATTAAATACTACCTTTGTTCAATCAACATATTCGATATGAGTAAAGAGTTTTTCCAAATTGAAATTTCTAAATACCCTTCTGAGAATGATTTGGAGTTAAATGACAGGCAGTTACTGGCACAGGCGCATGAAGCAGCGTTAAGGGCATACGCTCCCTATTCTCATTTTAAGGTGGGAGCGGCAGTTTTATTGGATAACGGTATTATCATAACTGGAAATAACCAGGAAAACGCGGCATACCCGTCCGGATTGTGCGCTGAACGCGTTGCCTTGTTTTATGCAAACGCACAATTCCCAGACTGCACTCCTGTAGCCATTGCCATTACCGCCATTGGCGAAACCCGACCTGTTACTGAACCTATTACACCCTGTGGTTCATGCAGACAAGTGATGGCAGAATACGAAAAAAAGGGTGGAAAAAACCTGAAAGTAATCATGCAGGGACAAGAAGGTGTGGTAATGGTTGCTGATAGCATGAAGGTTCTGTTACCATTTTCATTTGCAAATGACTTACTCTTAAAATACATTACAAATTAAACTAATCACTTCCAATATATCTAATATGATCAAAAAAAGTTTCTTTCTGTCAATAATCCTGATTACAGTTTTCGCTTTCACAAGCGACAAACCTGCATATAACCTTTTTAACAAAAAAGGAAAAGAGACCAGATATAAAGCCTTGCTTGAAGCAGCCTCAAAGGTGGATGTAGTGTTTTTTGGAGAGTTACACAATAATCCAATTGCGCATTGGCTGCAATACGATTTAACAAAGGATCTGATAAAACTGAAAGATGGGAAAATGGTGCTTGGTGCTGAAATGTTTGAAACAGACAATCAACTCGCGCTGAATGAATACCTTACCGATAGTATCAATGCTGATACTTTGGCTAAAAGAGCACGTTTATGGCCTAATTTTGAAACTGATTACCAACCACTTGTTGATATTGCCAAAGAAAACAAACTGCCTTTCATTGCAACCAACATACCCCGTAAATATGCCTCTCAGGTGTATAAAAAAGGACTGGAATCGCTTGACACGCTGAGTCCTGAGATTAAAGGATGGATGGTACCTCTTCCAATGGAATATGATGGTGAAGTGGCCTGTTATAAAAATATTATGGCAATGATGGGTCCAGATGCTGCCGGCCATATGAATGATAATTTACCAAAGGCCCAGGCAATCAAAGACGCTACAATGGCCTGGTTTATACAGAAGAATTTTGTTGAAGGTTCAATGTTTATACATTACAATGGCAGCGGCCATTCTGATAATTTTGAAGGAATCATCTGGTATCTGAAAAAATATCGTCCTGAATTAACGATCATGTCCATCACAACAATTGAACAGGATGACATCCGTAAATTGCCAAAAGAAGCAATTGGTATTGCAGATTTCACAATTGCTGTTCCAATGACCATGACAAAGACATATTAAAGCTTTTGTATCAGACAGATACAAGGTTTTTAGTTTTCCCGTGACACCTTATTAAGTTTTCCTTTATCACCATCTCCATTGGGATGGCAATCCAGACATGCATTGCTATTCCATTGGTAACCGCTTACACCATTGTGCTCACTGGCCATTTCAGCCTGATTGTGTTCGTGACAATCAATACAACTGAAAACAGCGTAGTTCGTAGGATTGGTATGACATTCAATACATGTGGTCCATTCTCCATCATGTTGTCCAGAATAAATCGGAAAATACTGCCCGTCGTGGTCGAAGGTAGATGGCTCCCAGGCAGATTGAGAATGACAATCTTCACAGGCTGTTGGAAATTGTGCTACCTGATGATCCGGATCATTGGTCTGGTTAAAATCGTCCTGATGACAACCATAACAGGTATTGGGTGTATTGGTATAATTTCCGGAGTGACACTCAAAACAACTAGTGCTGATTGATGCATGGGCTCCTGTAAGGACATAGTAATCATTGTGTGTCGGGAAAGTTGCCGGCGCCCATCCTGATACTGTTGTATGACATGTTTCGCATGTAGTTGGAATCCCAAGTTGCTGATGGTTCGGATTGGTCGCCTGGGCATAATCAGGCGTATGACAACCTGAACAGGCATTCGGTGTATTGTTATAATTTCCTTCGTGACAGGTAAAGCAATCGTTTTGGATAGTAGAATGCGCTCCTGTCAATGCGTAAAAATCATTGTGAATAGCGAAAGTTGCCGGTGCCCATCCTGCTTCGGTTGTGTGGCAGGATTCACAGTTTGTCGAAATTCCGTTCTGAATGTGATTCGGATTGGTTGCCTGATTGTAATTATCCGTATGGCAACCCGCACAAACTGTAGTTGTCCCGGAATAGCCACTTTCATGACACCCAATACAATCCACTGTCAGATGTGCTCCTGTCAATGGAAAATTTGAAGTTGCATGGTTAAATCCTTCTCCATCACCATTTGGATGACACTCAAGACAGGCATTACTATTCCAGCTATATCCGGAAATCCCATTGTGCTCATCAGCCATATCGGTCTGATTGTGATCGTGACAATCAATGCAACTGAACAAAGTATAATTGTTTGGTGTCGTATGGCATTCAATACAATTGGTCCATTCACCGGCGTGGCTTCCACTGTAAATAGGGAAAAATTCGGCATCGTGGTCAAAAGTTGCAGGAGTCCATGCTGTTTCTGAATGACACGTTTCACATTCCGTATTAAATTGTGAGGCTATATGGGGAGGATTTGTGGTTTCATTATAATTATCAGCATGGCAACCAAAGCAAAGATTAGGAGTCGCGGTATAGTTTCCTTCATGGCACGCAAAACAATCCGTTGTTATATGCGCGCCATTCAAAACAAAGTAATCGTTGTGATTGTCCATTGTAGCAGGTGTCCAGCCAGATTCAGTAGTATGGCAAGTTTCACAGCTAACCGCAAGTCCTAATTCGGTGTGGTTTGGATTGGTCGTCTGGTTAAAATCGACAAGGTGACAATCACCACACGCTGTGGTAGTTCCGGTATAACCCGTTGCATGACATTGTGAACAATCCGTTGTCAGATGCGCACCGGTCAATGGGAAATTCGATTGACTGTGGTTAAAACTTCCTTCTCCATCTCCTTGGGGATGACATTCAAAGCAGGCGTTGCTGTTCCATGAATAACCTCCAACATCATTGTGTTCGCTGTTCATATCTGATTGGTTGTGTTCGTGACAATCAATACAGCTGAATAATCCGTAATTTCCTGATGTGGTATGGCATTCATTGCAATTATTCCATTCACCCTCGTGTTTGCCTGAATAAATCGGAAAATACTGCCCATCATGGTCAGTCATTTTGGCTGGTTTCCAGCCCGGACTGGTAGAATGACATTGTGAACAATCAGTTGAAAATCCTGATGCCTGATGATCTGGATTTATTGTTGAATTATAGTCAGATTGATGGCAGCTGACACATTCCTGACTAATACTATTGTAATTCTGGCCTTGAACATGACAGGCAAAGCAATCACTGATTTCATGACCTTGTGTGAGCGGGAAGAAAAGATGGCTTATCCCGGCTCCTTTCCATTCAAAGGCATTCATTGCATGACATTCGGCACAGTCCGTTGAAAAATTACCAGCCACATGGTCAGGTTCTTTTGCCGCCTGATAATCAGTCTGATGACAATCGAAACAATCGATACTAAGCGGATCAAAACGAAGCAATGATGCGGATTCATGACACTGAAAACAATCGGCAGTGGCATGAGCACCAAGCAACGGGAAACGACTCTGCTCGTGCAGTTGTGTTGTATTTTCAACCAGCCATGATTGCGGAGTGTGGCAACGCGAACATTCATTCCCGACAGTTTGTTCATGGATATCTGTATGGCATGAAATGCAATCAGTCTGAGCCTTCGAAAAAATAAGATCGTTATGACATGCTTTACAACTGATTGATTGATGTTGCCCGACCAATGGAAAATCTGTTGAACTGTGTGTGAAAGTGAAGGTTCCTTCCACCATTTTCCAGCCATTCGGATTGTGACATTCTGAACAGCTGATTTTCAATTCATCGCCATGCGGTGATTGTGCGATCAATGTAGTTGAAAGGATCAGGAAAAATATGATTATTGTTAGTCGTTGCATTTTGTATTTTCTGTTCAATATAATTGAAAGCATTCTATTTTGATTTCATCAGGATATGTATTCAGTTTTCCTTTTGGATTGTTATCAATGGGAATTTACAATCGGGGATTCAGAAAATCCTGTATATCAGTAATGCCAGGCATGTCAGGAATCGATTAAAACCGCTGTGTTACATTTAGATATATATGACTCAGATTGGTCGATTTTTCAAATGTTCCTTCATAATTCATTGAACAATAGAGCTTCTTCGTGATTCGCATCGTCAGATTCAATTCAGCCATATGTTGCTTTTGTTCAAACTCTCCACTATAAAAAGCATAATCAACGTAACGGTAGCCTATACCTCCATATAAACTCCCAGCCAGAAAATCCTTTGAAAAATTGATACTGTAAATATTCCCGGTAAGATAGGAAGTCTGCATCCAGGTTGTTGAAACGGTCGCAGAGGCATTGATCACCGGAAGTCGGCTGTAGGTGATATATGCGTAGGCATTTTCAGTTGGTTTCGGATCATTTTTCCTGACCCGGTAACTTCCTTTTAACCCTACAGTCATGTACTTTACCGGACGGTAATTAATTTGTCCCATAAAACCCTGTGTTGATTCGGTTTCCAGCAATCGGTCAATAATGTCCTTATAGGTTTCGTAATATATAATATTCGTTCTTGAACTATATGATATTGAAACAGTTAATGGTTTAATAATGCGGTACCGCAATAAAAAATACATATTCGACAAGCGTGGTGAATTACTAATTGTGTCCCCTACTTTCTTGTACAAATCGGCTTCCAGTGACCCAAAAAAGTAAAGATTTTTCACCAATGAGTTGGAGTGTTGAAAATAAGCAAAGCGGCGGTCAGTATTCCCGCTGTTTCGCTGTTCAAAAAACGCGAGTGAATTTTGCATATTGCCAATTTCAGTTTTCTTGTCATGACTGACAAAAGCGCCAAACTGCGGAAGTTTTGAACTGAAAGTATAATTAGCATAATCGGGGCGGAAACCGCCCACCAGTCCTACTGTAAATGCTTTCATCTTTGCCTCATACTGAACACCATCAACGGCACCAATATTGGATATTTTTGGATTAATTTTCCTTCCTGCCCAAACCTGATGATTGTCATTGAATTTATAGTTTAAAGCCAGACTGTATATTTTTAAACCGTTGAAAATATCTTCCTGAATCTCGCTCCACTGCTTGCTTTTATGAACAAAAGAAATATACGTTTCCGCTGAAAGCTTTGAACCAGAAATATTTTTCGCATTCATCGAAAACGTATAACGCATTCTCTGTGAATTACCAGCTGCAGAATTCGAAAAATTAAGATAAGAGGAAACCCCGAGACGGCCACTGATTTCCTGCTTAGGCGTTACTTTGCCAGCAGCAAGTGTGTCTTGATTTATAACCGTTTTTGCAGCCAGAGGTACTACAGGATTTACTTGCTGAGATTCTGCCTGAACATTCTGAACAGGAATTTGTCTGGTATTGGCAAATATTTGTGTTTCAACTTTTATTACCTCACTGGTTAAAGGCGTACAAACTGCAGAAATGGATGATAGCGTTATCACTTTAAGCAGGGGTACTTTTTTGTCATTCTTCATCACAAAAAGAGTATCTCCTATGGTAATATTTTCAGTACTTGAAAATCGCACATACACATTCTGGTTCGTGACATAAGAAACTTTTCCTTCTTTAATTTCTGCGGATTCCTGACCTGTTACCAGCATGATGGAGAGAAAAAACATTATGAATGAAAAAACGTACTTCATGATTTTTGGTTTTAGTTTTCTCTTTTAATTATTTGTTGAAATCCTTTATCACTGCTTCCGTCAGGATGACAAGTATAACACGCATTGCTGTTATAGCTGTAACCTGAAACACCCTGATGTTCCGAATCCATTTCTGATTGCCGGTGTTCATGACAGGTGATGCATGAGAAGATGGCATAGTTTGTTGGCGTTGTGTGACAATCCGCGCAAGTATTCCATTCTCCGTTATGTTCACCTGAATATATTGGGAAATACTGCCCGTCATGATCGAAAGTCGAAGGCTCCCAGGCTGTCTGGGTATGACAATCTTCACAAGTTGTCGGGAACTGAGCCAATTCATGATCCGGATCACTGGTCTGGTTATAATCATCCTGATGACAGCCAAAACAATCAGTCGGGGTATTATTGTTATAGTTTCCTCCATGACACTCATCACAATTCACTGAAACATGGGCACCCGACAACACATAATAGTTACTGTGTATCGGGAAGGTAGCCGGCTCCCAGGTTGGATTGGTTGTATGACACATTTCACAATCTGTAGGGATATTAAGAGTCAGGTGATTTGGATTTGTGGCCTGGTTATAATCTGTGGTATGGCAACCAACACACGTATTTGGTGTGTCGTTATAATCTCCTTCATGACAGGCAAAACATTCCGCTGAGATGGTCTGATGGGCTCCTGTTAAGGCATAGTAATCATTGTGAATCGGGAAAGTTGCCGGTGCCCAGCCCGCAGCCGTTGTATGACAGGTTTCACATGTATTTGGAATACCAGCCTGCTGGTGATTCGGATTTGTACTTTGGTTATAATCATCAGTATGGCAATCGGAACAAACCATCGAGGTTCCTGCATAACCATTCTCGTGACATTCGATACAGGCGACGGTTATATGAGCTCCGGTTAACGGGAAATTAGAAGTATTATGATTAAATCCATCACCTTCCCCATTTGGATGACAGGCAAAACAAGCATCACTGTTCCAGGTATAACCACTCACACCCTGATGTTCATCATTCATATCAGGCTGGGTGTGACAGATAATACAATTAAACTCAGTATAGTCACTTGGATTTGTATGACACTCGGCACAACTGGTCCACTCACCCTGATGTGACCCTGAATAGATCGGAAAATATTGCCCGTCGTGGTCAAATGTAGAGGGTGTCCAGGCTGTTTCAGTATGGCAATCTTCACAGGTTGTCGGGAATTGGGCAACAGCATGATTTGGATCTGTTGTCTGGTCATAATCATCCTGATGACATCCATAACAACTGTTAGGTGTGTTATTATAATCCCCATTATGGCATTCTGCACAATTGGCTGCTATTGCAGCGTGTGCACCTGCCAAAACGTAATAATCGTTGTGAATCGGGAATGTAGCCGGCGCCCAATCAGGCAAGGTAGTATGACACAATTCACAATCTGTCGGGATATTGATTGCTGCGTGGTTCGGATTTAATGTGGCATTATAATCATCTGTATGACATCCGGCACAGGCATTTGGGGTATTCGTGTAATTACCTTCATGACAGGCAAAACAATCCGCTGAAATGGTCTGGTGTGCCCCTGTCAGTTCATAATATTCATTGTGAATCGGGAAAGTGGCCGGTGCCCAGCCAGGCGCGGTTGTGTGACATGTTTCGCAGGTTGTCGGGATATTATTCTGCAGGTGATTTGGATTTGTACTCTGGTTATAGTCAGCAGTATGACATTCAGAGCAAACTGTTGTTGTACCTGTGTAGCCATTTTCGTGACACTCGATACAAGCCACAGCCAGATGCGCTCCTGTAAGCGGGAAATCGGTCAGACTATGATTAAATCCGTCTCCTTCACCGTTAGGATGACAGGCAAAACAGGCTTCACTGTTCCATGCATAACCACTCACACCCTGATGCTCATCATTTGTTTCAGTTTGTGTGTGACAAATGATACAATTGAATTCAGCGAAATTACCAGGAGTTGTATGACATTCATTACAATTGGTCCATTCACCAGCATGACTTCCACTATATATCGGGAAATATTGTCCATCATGGTCAAAAGTTGCTGGCTCCCAGGCTGTTTCCGTATGACATGATTCACATGTGGTCGGGAACTGCGCGGCAATATGATTCGGATTGGTAGTCTGGTTATAATCATCCGCATGGCAACCAAAACACAAATTAGGTGTGTTTGTATAACTTCCTTCATGACATGTAAAACAATCTACTGTTGTATGTGCACCATTCAGAGCATAATAATCATTATGGATCGGGAAGGTGGCAGGCGCCCAGCCAGGCACAGTCGTGTGGCAGGTTTCACAGCTTGTCGGAATCCCGGCCTGTAAATGGTTTGGATTGACGGATTGATTATACTCATCAGTATGACAACCTGAACAGGCATCCGGAGTATTTGTATAATTACCTTCATGACAAGTGAAACAGTCATTCTGAACAGTAGCATGCGCACCCGTCAGCGGATAAACATCATTATGAATGGGGAAAGAAGCTGGAGCCCAGCCAGGTTCTGTGGTATGACATGTTTCGCAGGTAGTTGGAATTGAGGCTTGTATATGGTTCGGATTTGTTGCCTGATTATAATCAGAGGTATGGCATTCTGAACAAACCGTTGTTGTTCCACTAAACCCATTCTCATGACAAGCAATACATTCCACAGTGAGATGAGCTCCTGTCAATGGGAAATCTGAAAGATTATGATTAAAACCTTCTCCATCACCTGTTGGATGACATTCAAAACATGCATTGCTGTTGTAGGTATAACCACTTACACCATTGTGCTCATTGTCAGTATCAACCTGATTGTGATCGTGACAATCAATACAGCTGAAAACAGTATAATTGCCTGATGTAGTATGGCATTCGGTACATGCTGTCCATTCACCGGCATGACTTCCGCTGTAAATCGGAAAATATTGCGCATCATGGTCAAAGGTGGAAGGTGACCAGGCCGTTTCTGAATGGCAGGTTTCACATTCAGTTGAGAACTGTGCTGCGGCGTGAGGCGGATTTGATGTCTGGTCATAATCAGCAGCATGGCAACCAAAACACAAATTAGGTGTATTGATATAATTTCCCTCATGACAGGTAAAACAGTCGGTAGCTATGGTATTGTGTGCTCCATTGAGTACATAATAATCATTGTGCGTCGGGAATGTTGCTGGTTTCCAGTCGGGGATCGTTGTATGACAATCCTCACATTCGGTGGCAATTCCTATTTCCTGGTGATTCGGATTGGTTGTCTGATTGAAATTATCATCGTGACAGCCAAAACAGGTATTGGGCGAGTTGGTATAGTTTCCATCGTGACAGGATATACAATCAGAGGCTATATCAAGATGTGCCCCATCAAGTAAATAAAATTCATTGTGATTCTCCATCGTAGCAGGCGACCAGCCCGGAGTTGCATCGTGGCAGCTTTCGCAGTTATTCGCCAGACCTAGCTCGGAGTGATTTGGATTGGTCGCCGCATTAAAATCGGCTAAATGGCAATCGCCGCATGCTGTAGTTGTTCCGGTGTAACCGGCAGCATGGCATTCTGAACAATCAGTTGTAAGATGTGCGCCTGACAATGGAAAATTCGATTGACTATGATTAAAACTTCCTTCTCCATCACCTTGCGGATGACATTCAAAACAAGCATTGCTGTTCCATGAATATCCCCCGACATCATCGTGTTCGCTGTTCATATCCGATTGGTTGTGTTCGTGGCAATCGATGCAACTAAACAATCCATAATTACCTGAGGTTGTATGACAATCATAGCAATTGTCCCATTCACCTTCGTGTTTGCCAGAATAAATCGGGAAATACTGCCCATCATGGTCAGTCATTTTGGCTGGTTTCCAGCCCGGACTGGTCGTATGACATTGAGCACAATCGGTTGAGAAACCTGATGTCTGGTGATTTGGATTTGTCGCAGCGTTATAATCAGATTGATGGCAACTTACACATTCCTGCGAAATACTATTGTAATCCTGTCCCTGAACATGGCAGGCAAAGCAATCACTTATTTCATGACCTTGTGTGAGCGGGAAGAAAAGATGGCTTATCCCGGCTCCTTTCCATTCAAAGGCATTCATCGCATGACATTCGGCACAGTCCGTTGAAAAGTTACCAGCCACATGGTCAGGTTCTTTTGCTTCCTGATAATCAGTCTGATGACAATCGTAACAATCGATTCCAAGTGGATCAAAACGAAGCAGGGATGCTGATTCATGACATTGAAAACAATCAGCAGTAGCGTGAGCGCCAAGCAACGGGAAACGACTTTGTTCGTGTAATTGGGTAGTATTTGAAACCAACCACGATTGCGGTGTATGACATCTTGAACATTCATTACCCACTGTTTGCTCATGCACATCTTTGTGACAGGAAATACAATCTGATTCGGCTTTTGAGAATACCAGATCAGTGTGACAAGCTTTACAATTGACCGTCTGATGCTGGCCAACCAGTGGGAAATCAGTTGAACTGTGGGTGAAGGTGTATCTTCCTTCCACCATTTTCCAACCATCCGGGTTGTGGCAATCCGCACAACTGATCTTCAATTCGTCTCCATGAGGCGACTGGGCAAATAAACTTACCGACAAGGTCAATAAGATAATTAATGATGACAGTCTTCGCATTTGAATTCGTTTATTTTGTAAAGTACAAACTTTGAATCTGGTTCCAGCGACTCTTTATGGCATTCTTTACATGCCACCTCAGCATGTTTTCCCTCAAGTTTAAAACTGGTTTTATTGTGATCAAACTGAGTAACATCCCAGCTTATCTTTTCATGGCAGGCTTTGCAATCTGTAACACCATTTTTCTCAAACTGATTGCGGTGCGAATCTTTGTGACAATTGGAGCATTGCTGTGATAATCCTGTAAACTGCTGATGTACTTCGCCATCGGCACCAACCTTAAAGTGACATTCACGACAACCCTGATCCTTGTGAGCGCCTTCAAGCGGATATGGCGTCAGATTATGATCAAAAGTTACTTCACGCCAAAAGTTTTCACTGTGACACGTTTTGCAATCTGATTCCGGGTAATATTTCTCGTCAATAAATGTCTTATGAATGTTTTCATGACAGTCAACACATTGATTTCCAATCTGTCTGAAACTCCACCTTTCCTGTTTTTTATGACAAACGAAACAAGGTGTTGCCAGATGGGCGCCTTGTAATGGAAACTTACTGAGGGCATGTTTCTCGATTGTAAAGGATGAACCCGCAAAACCATTCACCGAATGACATTCAATACAATCAGGTGAAATACCATCTTTTACAAACTGCTTTTCATGATAATCGGTATGACAATCGATGCAACGCTCATGTTTTACAGGATCGGTCAGGTTGGTTTTATGACACAAAGTACAGGAAACGGTATTGTGTTTTCCTTCGAGTTTAAAATTCGTTTTGCTGTGATCGAAATCCTTCATCCCCTTGATGGTATGAAAGGATTCTTCTGAATGGCATTTGCGACAATCCTGTCCGAATTTATTGTCATGCACATCCTCGTGGCATGCGGTACAGTTTTTAAATTCCATTCCAGCAAAAATCTGGTAATCTTTCCCGGCTTTCTGTTCTTTTTTGTGACAATCCAAACAAACAACTTCGGTGTGTTTGCCCACGAGTTTGAATTTCGCTTTGTTGTGATCAAACTTAGGTGCCGGTTTAAAAGCCTCATAATCATGGCAATTCAAACAAGATGAAGACAAGGTTTTCTGGTGGTAATCTTCATGACAGCCCAGACATTCGGTGGATAATCCAAGATAGGAATCGAACTTGAGTTTCTTAACATCCGCATCGGTGATGAATTCAGACTTGTGGCAATCTTTACATTCCTTTTTGGCATGGGCGCCTTCGAGGGTGTAACCGGTAAGTTTATGATCAAATTTTTCAGTCTGAAAACGAATCACTTCGAATTTACGTCCATGGTGATCATTGTGGCAACTTACACATTCTTTACCTTTAATCTCGGTTGACACATGATACCCTTTGTTCTGGTCAATACGGCTTTTGAGCTCCTTGTGGCAATCCAGACATTTATCATTCGACACTTTGTCACCCAGTATATGACATAGCGTACAATTGGTCATCCCTTCCAGATGCGCATGTGGTTCGCACAAATCACCGGGAGAAATTTGTGCATTACTACTGTTATTCAGTAGATTAAATAGAACCAGCAATACAACATACAATGCAAACCGCTTTTTCATTATTGTCCGGATTAATTATGTTTTAATAAAGCGTCACCAAATTTCTTGGTTATCTGTATTCCAATTTTCTGTAAAAACTGTGTCGGTAATTCACCACCGGCAAAAATAAAGACAAGATCATTCGCAATGGTCTGTCGTTCCGCTGTGATACCATGTACTAAAGTTACGCTATTTTTCTCGATGAGTCCAACAGTGGTATTAAACTGCATATCAATCAATCCATTGGCGATGGCTTCAGTAATTTTCTGGTTATTCTTTACTTTTAACCTGTTGAACAATTCACTCCTGTAAGAAAGTGTGACAACATTTTGATCAGCGAGCAATAAAGCGCTTTCAACGGCTGAATCGCCTCCGCCAACCACGAGAATTTTCTTTCCTTTGATATCTTCAGGCTCCAGTAACCTATACGCCACTTTTTCAAGGGATTCGCCAGGTGCGCCAAGTTTACGTGGTGTTCCCCTTCGTCCGATCGTCAAAAGTATATGCTTCGAGGTAAAATGCTCATTGTTGAGGGTGGTTACTTTAAATATACCATTTTCGCTTTGAATGGCTTCGACCTTCGAGTTTTCTTTGATACTGATTTCATTTTTAGCCAGAACATTGATCCACAAATCAAGCAACTCTGTTTTGCTGGTTTCAAGGAGTTTAACCTTACCAAATAATGGCAGGTCCATGGCAGAAGTCATTACAATTTTTGAACGGGGAAAGGTAAAAACAGTTCCACCCAATGTGTCCTGCTCCAGCGTAAGAAATTTCAAACCATTCTTTTTTGCTGTGAGAGACGCAGAAATTCCTGCCGGACCTGCTCCGATAATAATGAGATCGAAATCGGCTATATGATTCTTTTTGAAAACCTTAACAATATTCTCAACTGCCTGCTGTCCCTGCACCACTGCATTTTTAATCAATCCCATGCCGCCAAGTTCACCTGCAATATAAACGCCCGGAACATTGGTTTCAAAAGTCTGACTCACATGTGGCAAATCAACACCACGTTTTTCGGTACCAATGCAAAGGGTGATCGCTTCTGTAGGACAAGCGTGAAAACATGCGCCATGGCCGATACAATGTGAAGCATTGATAGTGGTTGCTTTACCGTTCCTGATTCCCAGAATGTCTTTCTCAGGACAAGCCACAATACAGGCACCACTTTTAATACAATGGTTGATATCTATAACCGGATGTAATGAAACGGGTTCATACAAACCATCCAGTTTGGCCTGTACAATTTTCGCATCCACGATATTCGATTCCCGTTTTTGTTTCCTAAGGTAAATAAATACTACAACCACTATTAGTAGAATCACGATGGCATAAACCAATATTTGTTCAACGACTAGTTCCATATCAGAAAATCCATTTAAATCCAAAAGTTATTGTTACAGCAACATGTATGATCATGATAATAAGCATGATAAGTGCAAAAGGCAGATGCGCGACATGCCAGTATTTGAATAAATTCTGCATGAGTTGCAAGCGGTCAATGCGGTGATTCAATGAAATTTCGTTCTGAACCATTTTCATCAGGTCATTGCGTTGTTGTCTGGTCAGTTTGTTTTTCACCAAAATAGCTTTGACTTGTCTTAACATCCGGTTTTCTTCTCTGTTCTTTTTGAAAAACCTGGACACAACCGTTCCTGATTTACTCTCAATTTTTCTTTTGGTGGCATTCTCGATGTATTGAAAGTCTTCTTCACTAATGGTAATCATTGAAGGAAGTAAAGACCGCAAATCAGTTTTCATATCCCTGATTTCATTTAAACTCAGTTCGCGGCCTTCAATGGATCGTGGAATCTGAATATAAATGAACCGCCCGATAACACCACTCAAAAAAACCGCCACCATACTCCAGAAACTGATCGATACTATTCCGCCAAACTTAAAGGCTGTATGAAACAAAACCATCACCGGACCTAATGTGCACAGGAAAATGTGAAATTCGAGCCAGTATTTTAAGACGCCGATACGCGAGAACATTCTGATTCTCTTCCGGGCCATATAAAAAAATACTCCGATTATCATGAATATGGTGCCAACAATGCCTAATCCGTGGCCGATTGCTCCGCTTGGCTTCAGTGTTGTGTGACTTTCATGAAAAAACCGCTCCTCAATACCTGTCTGATAATATGAATTGCCATAATAAACAAGCGCTGCAAGTGAGAATAAAACAATGACCGACATCAGGGCGATGTAAACGAAGTGTGCTGCTTTTGACATATTTAATGAATGAAGGATCCTTTTTCCAGTTATTACAAAGTACAAAAAAACGATAATTCAATCAAAAATACACTTCAAGTTGTTCGAACTGGAAGTTCATAAGGATGAACTACAGCTCATATGTTTAGAAATTTTCGTGAAAAAACGCTGAAACCACTGTAAACAGTGGGTTACAAGAGAAATAAACTGCTAATCCGACTAATTATTATTCTTCTGACGGAATGTAATTTATAATAATTCCAAATTACGTGGAAAAAGAGGATTTTGGGTAAGCTAAGTACTTGAAGGGAAAACAAAAACAGGAACTGAAAGCAATGGACCAATGGATAATATATTGATTAGCAGTCCTTTTTATTCAGTTTCCAATAAAACTATCTAAAGTTTAATAACCTTTCATTCAGTATTTTTACTTTCAGATCAATTTATATGGTTAACAAAGAAATTGATTCAAATAATGTCGCAGTCATTTTGATATAGCCTGAATAAAATAACTTACCAATCTTCTATTCTATGTTTTTTAACCGAGTGGAGATCCGCAAAGTAATAGGCAAAGTTACGCAGAGTTAGATGTTTCTAATTAGTGTCTGTCTATAAAGTCCCCTCTCATCGTTATGCTTGAGCCAAAATGCTCATTTACCAAAAGTAAACTCCGCTTTTTGGCTCTGCGCATGCCTCGACAG